>JBGPDK010000016.1:0-31835 GCA_041482235.1 Thermoanaerobaculia bacterium
ACGTGAATCCGTGCTTCTCCGCGTGCTCCTTCACCTCGGCCGCCGGCTCGGTCTTGTTGCTGTTGATCCCGACGAGCGGAATGCCCTTCGCCGCGTACTCCTTCCCGAGGGCCGCCATGCGCGTGTTGTAGGCGTTCGAGACGGGGCACTTCGTCGCGACGAACACGACGGCGACCGCCTTGTTCCTGGCCAGGAGATCCTTCAGCGCGACGGCCTTTCCGTCGGAGGCGGCCGGGAGCGTGAAGTCCGGCGCCGGCGCCCCGATCTTCAGGTCGGCGGCGCCTGCGGCGAGGAATCCCGCTGAGAGAACGAAGAGTGCGAAAACGGCGAGCTTCTTCACGATTCAAACCTCCAGGAGCTTCTGGAACGCGGACTCGGATGCGGCGCGGAGCGCGGACGTCTCCAGATCGAGCGCCCGCACGCCGTTGACGGACACGATGAGGCGGCCCTTGACGACGCGGCCGAGGAGGGCGACGGCGACCCCGTAGCGGCGCCCCGCCTCCACGAGGTTCCGCTCGCGCCCCGCGGGCAGCGAGACGACAGCACGCCCCGCCGTCTGCGAGAACAGAAGACGGGTGGCCGACAGCGGCGTCGCGACGTTCACGTCGGCCCCGAGGCCCCGGGAGCCCATCGCGGCCTCGGCGAGCGCCACGGCGAGGCCGCCCTCGGAGACGTCGTGCGCCGAACGGACCATTCCGTCGCGCACGGTCTCGAGGAGCAGGTTCACGAGCGCGCGCGTCGAGGCGAAGTCGAGCGCCGGGCACGGGCCCTCGTCGCGGCCGAGGATCGTCGCGAGGTACTCGCCGGCGCCCATCTCGTCGCGCGTCGTTCCGAGGAGCGCCACGAGGTCGCCCTCGTGCGCGAAATGGAGGCCGACGGTGCGCGTGACGTCGTCGAGAAGGCCCACCATCCCGACCGTGGGCGTCGGGAGAATCGAAACGCCGTCCGTCTCGTTGTAGAGGGACACGTTGCCGGAGACCACGGGCGTCTCGAACGCGCGACAGGCGTCCGCGAGGCCGCGGATCGCCGCCGCGAACTCGCCGAGGATCCCGGGACGCTCGGGATTCCCGAAGTTGAGGCAGTCCGTGACGGCAAGCGGCCTCGCGCCGACGCAGGCGAGGTTGAGCGCGGCCTCGGCCACCGCGTGCGAGGCCCCGTTCTGCGGGTCGGCCGCCACGTAGCGCGGGTTGACGTCACACGTCATCGCGAGGCCCTTCGGCGTGCCGGGCACCCGGATCACGGCGGCGTCGCCGCCCGGGCCGGCCACAGTGTTCGTCCTGACGCTCCAGTCGTACTGCGTCGTGATCCACCGCTTGGAGCAGAGATTCGGCGACACGAGAAGGATGCGGAGCGCCGCGGCGTCGTCCGGCGCGCCGTCGAGGGAGACGGGCGTCGACGGCGGGAGCGGCTTCGGCGCGCTGAACGAGCGCTGATAGAGCGGCGCCTCCTTCACGAGCGGGGCGATCTCGAGGTCGGCGACGACGGCGCCGTGCCAGAGGAGGCGCATGCGCGGCTCCCGGCGCACGACGCCGATCGTCTCCACGTCCACGCCCCACCCGCGGAAGACCGCGGCGACCTCGGCCTCGCGGCCTCTGTGGACGACGAGGACCATCCGCTCCTGCGACTCGGAGAGCATCAGCTCGTAGGGCGTCATCCCGGTCTCGCGCATCGGGACTTTCGACAGGTCGAGCTCCATCCCGACGCCGCCGCGCGAGCACATCTCGAACGTCGAGGACGTCAGCCCGGCGGCGCCCATGTCCTGAATGGCGACCACCGCGTCGCCCTTCAGGACCTCGAGGACGGCCTCGAGGAGGAGCTTCTCCACGAACGGGTCGCCCACCTGCACGGTCGGGCGGCGCTGGGATTTCCGATCGTCGAAGGCGTCCGAGGCCATCGACGCGCCGTGGATCCCGTCCCGGCCCGTCTTAGAGCCCGCGTAAAGGACGGGATTCCCCGGGCCGGCGGCCTTCGCGCGGAAGATGCGGTCCTGGCGCACGAGGCCGACCGCCATCGCGTTCACGAGAATGTTCTTGTTGTACGCCGGGTGGAAGAACGTCATCCCCCCGACCGTCGGCACGCCGATGCAGTTGCCGTACCCGCCCACGCCGCGCACGACGCCGTCCACGAGGTCGCGCATGCGCGGGGCCGCGGGATCCCCGAAGAAAAGCGCGTCGAGGATCGCAAGCGGGCGCGCGCCCATGGTGAAGACGTCGCGCAGGATCCCGCCCACGCCCGTGGCCGCCCCCTGATACGGCTCGATGAAGGACGGATGGTTGTGCGACTCCATTTTGAAGACGACGGCGAGGCCGTCGCCGATGTCCACGGCTCCGGCGTTCTCGCCCGGGCCCTGCAGGACGCGCGGGCCCGTCGTGGGGAATTCCTTCAGGAAGGGGCGCGAGGACTTGTACGAGCAGTGCTCGCTCCAGAGCGCCGAGTAGATGCCCAGCTCCAGGAGCGAGGGCTCGCGGCCCAGGATCTCCCGGATCCTCTGAAACTCGTCCGTCGAAAGCCCGTGCTCGGCCACGACGGCGGCAGTCAGGGGCGCGGCCGCGTTCGCCATCCCCGTAAGTCTAAAGCAGCGCCGAAAATGAGCCTCATCCGCCGCAAAGCCCCGCTTGGGCCCGTCAGCGCCGCCCCTCCTCTTCGATTCAGGCCAACCGGGCCGAGCAGAACGCCGTTCAGCGCCCGCCGGCGGCTCCAGCGCACGGCCCCGCGCGCGTCTCTCGGCTGTCTCCCCTCACACCGCGGGCCGCCAGCCCTTGAGGCTGCGCACGACGACGTCCGCCTCGACGAGGGCGGCCCGCACCGCGGCCGCGATCGCGGGGGCGTTCGGCGTATCGCCGTGCAGGCAGAGCGTGTCGGCCGCGAGGGGAAACGGCTGTCCGTCCCGCGCGATCGCCTGGCGGTTGAAAACGATCCCGAGCGCGCGTTGGGCCGCCGCCTCCGGATCCTCGACGAGCGCGCCGGGCGTCCCGCGTGGAACGAGCGAGCCATCGGCTTCGTAGCCGCGGTCGACGAATCCCTCCGCCGCGACCGCGAGGCCCAGCGCGCGCCCGGCCTCCAGCAGCTTCGAGCCGGGAGAAGAGACGAGAACGAGAGCCCGCGACACGGACCGCACGGCGCGCACGACCGCCGACGCAACCGCGTCGTCTCCGGCCGCGGCGTGGTAGATGGCTCCGTGCAGCTTGACGCCGGTGAGGTCGCTCTCCTCCTCGCGGACGATGTTGCGCAGCGTCTCGACCTGCCCCTTCACGAGGGCTTCGATCTCGGCGGGCGCGAGCGTGACCGGGGTGCGCCCGAAATTCGCGCGGTCCTCGTAGGATGGGTGCGCGTGGATCGCGACGCCCCTGGCGAGGGCGAGGCGCACGACACCCCGCATCGAGTCGGCATCCCCCGCGTGGCCGCCGCAGGCGATGTTCACGGTGGAGACCGAACGCATCAAAGCCTCGTCGTCGCCGCCTTCGCCTCCGTCGAAGTTCAGGTCGACGGCGTAGCGGACCTTGCTGCGGTGCTCGAGAAAGGGCTCGGTCATGTTGGAACTCCCAGGAAAGCCCGGAGGCGGGTTTCGCGCGCGGCGAAGAGACTTCGGGCCTCGGCCACGGAGATTCTCTCAAAGCGCACGTTCCTCCCGGGTGGCGTGCGCGCGAGCAGTCCGAGATCCGTGGCTGCCACGACGGCGATCTTAGGGTAGCCCCCCGTCGTGGGCCCTTCGGCGAGGAGCACGATCGGGTGGCCGTCGGCGGTGATCTGAACCGTGCCCGGCGTCGTGCCTTCCGACGCGCGTGACGACGTTTCCACGAGGCCGAGGGACGGGCCGGAGAGCCGGAGGCCCATGCGGTTCGACTCGGCGAGGATCCTCCAGGACGTGTCCCAGAAGAGAGTGCGCGCGCCAGCGTCGAACTCGGCCTCGTCAAGACCCGCGAACGCGTGGAGGACGACGTCCCCGGTGCCCTGCTGAGGCAGGTCGACGCGCGCCTTCTCGAGCGGCGAGGCGGACGCGGGAAGCACGGGGAGGAAGTCCCCGCGCAGGAGGCGTCGTCCCTGAAAACCGCCGAAGCGACCGGAGAGACACGTGGAACGGCTCCCGAGGACGAGCGGGACGTCGATCCCGCCGCCGATCGCGACGATCGCCCGCGTCGCTCCGGGGGCCGCCGCAAAGGACACCAGCTCGCCGTCTCGGAGGCGGAGAACCTTCCCGGGCGCCTGCCCGAACGCCCCGCCCGCGAGCGCGATGTCGAGATCGCCGGCCGCCCGCAAGACGGGCCCGACGAGCGTGACCTCGAGGGCGGCCGCACCCTCGGCGTTTCCGGCGAGACGGTTCGCGAGGCGCAGCGCTTCCTCGTCAAGCGCGCCGGCCGCGGGGACGCCGAACGCCGCCCACCCGCGCCGGCCGAGGTCCTGCACCGTCGTGAGGAGCCCGGGCTCGACGACGAGGAGGCCGCGGGCCGTCGTCACAGCTTGAAGCGCACCCGGTCGCCGGGCGCGAAGAGGGACGGCGGATCCCAACCGGCATCGAAAAGCCGGCGCGCCGTTCGCCCGAGGAGATTCCAGCCGCCGGGCGTCGGCGCCGGGTAGATCCCGACGTACGGGCCCGCGAGCGCGATGCTGCCGGCGGGCACGGCGACCCGGGGCGTCCCGCGCCGCGGCAGATGAAACGCCTTCGGCAGCCCGTAGAGATAGGCGAAGCCCGGAGAGAAGCCGAGGAATCCGACGGTGAACGTGAGCGGGACGAAGGCGTCGAGGAAGGCGCCGGGCGAAAGGCCGCAGCGCGAGGCGATCTCCGCGAGGTCCTCGCCGTCCGGCGCCATCCGGATCTCGTGCGTGCGGGGCGGGACGCCAGGCGCGGCCGGGAGAGGGGCCGCTTCGAAGGCCGGAAGCCGCGCCGGGTCCAGCGTCGGCGAGCCGAGGACGAGGACCGTCCGTGCCGCGGGCACGACGTCCACGAGGCCCGGCAGGCCCGACGTGAGGAGAGCCGTCGCGGCGGCGCGCGCTCGCGCGTTCGCCTCCGCCTCTTCGCCCGGGAAGGCGAGGAGCCACGCGAACTCGCCGGCCTCTCTCATGCGGCTCGCCCTTTTCCGCTTTGCGCGAAGAACACGGGAATGCCGAGCAGGACGATTCCGAAGCCGGGCAGCGTGGTCCGGGGGCTCGCGATCGCGAGGAGCACGACGATGGCCGCCGCGAGGAGGACGAAGACCCCCGACGTCACCGGATGTCCCCACGTGCGGTACGGCCGCTCGCGACCCGGGAGCTTCCGTCTGAGGGCGGCCACGGCGAGGACGAGGAGGATGAGGACGACGAACTCCACCGCGACGACGTAGCGCAGGAGCTCGGAGTACGTGCCCGAGAGGACGAGGACGAGCGCCCACGCCGCCTGCAGGGCGAGCGCGATTCCCGGCACGCCGGCTCCGTTCAGGCGCGCGGCCGCCGCGGGCAGATGGCCGTCCGCCGCGAGCGCGTAGACGATGCGCGCCCCCGACAGGACGAGGCCGTTCACGCATCCGAACGTGGACACGAGGATCGCCGCGGCCATCCATGCGCCCCCGCCCGGCACGAGGGCCGCGGCCGCGGCCGACCCGACGCGATCCTGCGGGGCATGGGCGATGCCGGGGAGGCCCAGGGTGCGCAGGTACCCGATGTTCGCGAGCACGTAGAGGCCGGTGACGAGCGCGCAGCCGAGGAGGAGCGCGCGCGGAAACGTGCGGGCGGGCTCGGCGATCTCGGCGCCGGGAAACGTCACGTTCGTCCAGGCCGACTGCGAGAACGCGGGGCCGACGAGCGCGAGCGCGAAGGCCACGGCGAGAGCGCTCCCCGAGGGGGCGCTGCCGGGCTGCGCTTCCGCAGCGGCGCGCCCGAAGAGGATTCCGCCGGCCGTGAGCGCGAAGAGCGCCGCGACCTTGACGGCGGTCAGGACGTTCTGCACGCGCGTTCCCGTTTTGAGTCCCAGCGCGTTCGTGCCCGTCAGGGAGAGAACGACAAGCGCCGCGACGGCCTTCGTCGCGCCTCCCGAGACGGATGGCACGAGCACCCCGAGGAATTTTGCGAAAGCGACCGCCACGGCCGCGATCGTGCCCGTCTGGATCACGAGCGCCGTCGTCCAGCCGTAGAGGAAGCCAGCGAGGGGCCCGTACGCCTCGCGAAAGAAGACGTAAGGCCCTCCCGCGAACGGGAAAAGCGTCGCGAGCTCGGCGCAGGCGTTCGCGGCGAGGAGCGTGAGAGCTCCCGCGAGAATCCACACGAAAAGCAGCCGCCCTGGCGTGCCGATCTGCATCGCGGACTCGGCCGAGACGATGAAGATGCCCGACCCGATCATCGAGCCGACGACGAGGGCCGTGGCATCGACGAGACCGATGAGGCGACGGGGCCCGCCGGGCGGCGGCTGCATGCTGGCGGAACTTAACTCATCGGACCTCGCGTTTGGCGCGCGCCTCCGCGATCCGCCCCGCGAGATCCTCGCCCGCGGAATAGCGAGCGAGCGCCCGGCGTTCGAGGAGCGTGGCACGGCTCGCCGAGCGGCTCCCCGAGAACGCACCCGGCGACTTCTACGTCGACCGGACGTGCATCGACTGCGCGACGTGCCGGCAGATGGCGCCCGAGGTCTTCACGCAGGGCAACGGCTTCTCGTACGTGGCGCGCCAGCCCGGCGACGCGGCCGCCGAATCCCGCGCGCTCCGGGCGCTCGTCGCGTGCCCCACCGGCTCCATCGGCGCCGCGGGCCGCGCCGCCGAAACGCGGGAGGCCGCGAACGCCTTTCCGGAGCCCAGGGGCGGCGGCGTCTTTTTCTGCGGGCTACACGTCGGAAAAGTCGTTCGGGGCGTGGAGCTGGCTCCTGGCGCGCCCGGAGGGCAACGTCCTCGTGGACTCGCCGCGCGCGGCGGCGCCTCTGCTCTCGGGCATCGCGCGCCTCGGCGGAGTCGCGACGCTCTTCCTCACGCACCAGGACGACGTGGCCGACCACGCGGCGCTCCGCAGACGTTTCGGCTGCGAGCGCGTCATCCACGAGCGGGACGCCGCCGCGCTCGGTGAGCCGCCCGAACGGGCTCTCCACGGAGACGAGCCGGCGCGCCTCGCGGACGACCTCCTCGCCATTCCGACGCCCGGCCATACGCGCGGCCACGCCGTGCTGCTCTGGAAGGACACGGCTCTCTTCACGGGCGACCACCTCGCCTTCTCGAAGAGGCGGGGCCACCTCGTCGGCTTCCGCGACGCGTGCTGGTACTCGTGGGAGGAGCAGATCCGCTCGATGGAACGCCTGCTCGACTTCTCCTTCACGTGGGTTCTGCCCGGCCACGGCGAGACGTTCCGCGCGGACTCCCCCGCCGCGATGCGAAAAGAGCTCGAGAAGTGCGTGGCGTGGATGAAGACGCGCTGACCGGCTAGGCGAGCTTCAGGTCCGTCTTCGCGAAATCCCTCCCCGTGCAGAGGAGAGGCCGGCCAGCCAGCTTCGTCGTGGGGGTAGACTCAGTCGCCTCTTGACCGCGGCGATCAGGGCTTCGCCGGGTTGAGCGGAGCAATTTGGAGGTACCGATGATCGACGTCGGCGGCATGGCGCCAGACTTTTCGCTTCCGGCGACCTTAGCCGAGCCGCTTCCGCCTCCGAATGGCGGTGACGTCAGCGGTCGCACAGTGACTCTCACGCAATATCGGGGGAGCATCGACGTCTTGCTGTTGTTCTACCCGCTGGATTGGTCGCCGGTGTGCTCATCGGAGCACATCAAATGCGCGAAGATGTTTCCCACGTACTCCAAGCGTCTTCAAGTTCTCGGCATTTCAGTGGACTCCATTTGGAGCCACACCGCGTTCGCCAAGGCGCACCAAATCGCCTACCCCCTCCTTTCAGATTTCCAGCCTCGTGGCGCCGTCGCACAACAGTACGGCGTGTACCTCGCAGACTTCGGGTTCGCGGCGCGAACGGCGTTCCTGGTCGACAAGCGCGGGCGCGTCAAGCTTGTGTTACATGCGGCAGTTCCGGAGGAGCGGGAGCTTGAATCGGTTCTTCGCGACGCTTCGCTTTAGCGGAATCGGCGAATCCCCCAGATCTCGAGCACGAACAGCTACGCCTCCTGCATCCCGAGGCGGGTCTCGGCGAAGGACTTGAACAGGCGCGCGCCGTCGGTGCCACCGAGGATTGTCTCGGCCGCGCGCTCGGGGTGCGGCATGAGGCCGACGATGTTGCCCTTCACGTTGCAGATGCCGGCCACGTCGCCGAGGGAGCCGTTCGGGTTCCCGCCCTCTCCGCGCGAGCCGTCGGCCCTGACGTAGCGGAACACGACCTGGTCCCGCGCGACCATTTCGTCGTACACCCGCTGCTCCGCGGTCCAGTTGCCGTCGCCGTGCGCGATCGGCATCCTCAGGACGTCCCCCTTGTTGATCGCGAGCGTGAAGGGCGTGCGCTTGGACTCGACGCGCAGAAAGACGTCCTGGCACAGGAAGCGAAGGCTCTCGTTCCTCAGCATCGCGCCCGGCAGGAGCCCGGCCTCGCAGAGGATCTGGAAGCCGTTGCAGATGCCGAGCACCGCTCCGCCCTGCCCCGCGAACCCCGCGACGGACTCCATGACCGGCGAGAAGCGTGCCATCGCGCCGCTCCTCAGGTAATCGCCGTAGGAGAAACCGCCCGGCAGGATCACGAGGTCGGGATCGCCGAGCGCCCGTTCGTCGTGTCGCACCATCTTCACGTCGGCCTCGAGCACGTTCCGCGCGGCGAGCGCCGCGTCCTCGTCGCAATTGCTGCCGGGAAAGACGACGACGGCGACGCGCGGCGCGCCGGCGCCGCTCATCGGGCGGCCCCGGCCGGCGCGCCGTCGGTCTCGAGCAGAACCTCGTAGTCCTCGATGACGGGATTCGCGAGGAGCTTTTCCGCCATCTGCGCTCCGATCTCCTTCGCCGCCGCCGGATCGCCCGTGTCGACCTCGATGCGGAAGAGCTTTCCGGCCCGCACATCGGAGACGGCGCCGTAGCCGAGGCGGTGAAGGGCTTCGGCGATGGCCTTCCCCTGGGGATCGAGGACTCCCGGCTTGAGCATGACCTTGACGAGAACCGTCATCGGCGACTCCTCTCCTCGGTGTGGATCCAGTCCGTCGGCGCATCGTGACGGGCGACCGCGAGCGACGCCTCGGTGCCCGTTTCGTCGAGGACCTCGCGAAAGACCCGTTCGGCGAGGGCGCCGGTGTTGTTGTGCCTGGAGACGTGAAGCGCGACCACGGCCTGCGTGCGCGGCCCGACGAGGCGTTTCAACCCCTCCGCCGCGCACTCGTTCGACAGATGCCCCACCGCCGAGAGGATGCGCCTCTTGAGATAGGGCGGGTACGGGCCCGACCGCAGCAGGTCCTCGTCGTGGTTCGCCTCGAGCCCGAGCACGTCGCAATCGCGGAGCGCCTCGAGGACCTGATTCGAGAGGTGCCCGAGGTCCGTGACGATGCCGACCCGCCGCCCTCCCCCGTCCGCGAAGACGTAGCACACGGATTCGGCGCCGTCGTGCGGCGTGGACGTGATACGCACATGGAGGTTGCCCAGGACCATCTCCTTTCCGCCCGCGACGGGCCGCACGTCGGCGAAAAGCGGTCCCGGAAACCCTCCGGCCACGGCCGTGCCGCGCGACGCGAAGACGGGGATGCCGAGCTTCCTGCTCGCGTCGAATGCTGCGTGCATGTGGTCGGAGTGCTCGTGCGTGAGGAAGATCGCGTCGATCGCGTCCAGCGACGTGCCGCGCAGGGCGAGGCGCCTCTCGGTCTCCTTCATCGAAAGGCCCGCGTCCACGAGCACGCTCGTTCCGTTCGCGCGCACGACCGCGCAGTTCCCCGACGAGCCCGAGCCGAGGAAGCTGACCTCGAGCCAGCTCACCGCGGCCCCGTGCTGCCGAAGCCGCCGGCTCCGCGCGCGGTCTCCCCGAGATCCGGAGCGTCCTCGAAGACCGCGCGGACGACGGGCGCGATCACGAGCTGGGCAATCCGGTCGCCGCGCGCGAGCGTCACGGGCTCCGTCCCGAGGTTCACGACGACGACGCCCACTTCTCCGCGGTAGTCCGCGTCGATCGTCCCGACGCCGTTCGCGAGCGCGAGCCCCTTCTTCAGGGCGAGGCCCGAGCGGGCGCGCACCTGGCCCTCGTAACCCGGGGGAATCTCGAGAACGAGGCCGGTCGGGACGAGCGCGCGGCCTCCCGGAGTCACGACGACCGGCTCGGCGAGGGCCGCGCGCAGATCGGCTCCGGCGGCGCCGTCGGAGGAGTAGACAGGAGGGGCGAGGTCGGCGAAAGCCGCGGCCATGCGGTAGCGAACGGGAACGGGCGTGCCGGCGGCTGTCGTCATGGCCGTCATGCCGCGAGCGCCTCCGAGAAGTCGTCCGCGAGGCCGCGGGCGAACGCCTCGGGCCGCACCCCCGCGGGCAGCGGCCCCGCGATGCCGAGGCCGAGGCGCCCCGCGCCGCGCGAGTCGCCATAGAGGCGGCGGATCGCGGCGGACACGTCGTCCATCGTCACGCGGTCCACATCGGCGAGAAACTCCTCGGTTTCGTACGGGCGTCCCCGGTAGAGCCACGCGCGGACGGCGCTCTCCCGCCGCGCCGCCGTGGACTCGAGAGCGAGCGCGGCTTCCGCGTGGAACTGGTTCTTCGCGCGAAAAAGCTCCGACCGCGTGACGCCCTCCTCGCGGAAGCGCCGGACGGCGCGGGCCGTCGTGGCGACGAGGCGTGCGAGATTCTTCGGCTGCGTCGCGGCCGAGACGAGCGCGACGCCGGCTTTGCGATGCAGCGTGAGGGCCGTCCCGACGGCATAGGCGAGGCCGCGCCGCTCGCGCACATCCCGCCAGAGGCGCGACGAGACACCGCCGCCGAGCACTTCGGTCGCGATCCACGCGGCCGGGACGAGAGGATGCCCGAAGGGGATCGTCGGACCGCCCACGAGGAGATGCGTCTGCTGGAGATCGGGCCGCGCGAGGTGAAACGCGCAGCGCGCGGCGCGCGGCTTCGCCGGTGCGAGCGGGGAGGGGGCGGGCGGCGCCGTCGGGCGGCGGGCGCGTCCGCGCGAGAGCAAGGCGACGAGGCGATCCGGGTCGAACGCGCCCGCGGCCGCGATGAGCGTGCGGGAGGACCGCGCGATCGCGCGGAAACGCGCCGCGAGGCGCGCGCGAGAGAGCCCCTTCACGGTTTCGGCCGTTCCGAGGATCGGGGCGCCGAGCGCATGGGCGGGCCAGAGGCGCCGGAGGAAGCTCTCGTACAGGAGCTCTTCCGGCACGTCCTCGGCCTCGGCCATCTCCTCGAGGATGACGCCGCGCTCCATCTCCACGTCGGCGGCGGTGAACGCGGGCGCGGCCGTGAGGTCGAGCAGGAGATCCACGGCCTCGGCCGCACGCTCGGCCGGCACGCGCGCGTGGAACGAGACGCACTCCTTCGTCGTGTAGGCATCGCAGTCGCCGCCGAGCCGGTCCGTGATCCGCGAGACGGCGTCGCCCGAGCGCCGGCGCGTCCTCTTGAAGAGGAGGTGCTCGAGGAAGTGCGTCGCTCCGCGCTCGAGAGGCTCCTCGTCGGCCGATCCGCCGGCCATCGTGACCGACATCGCGAGGCTCCTCACGTCGCGCATCGGGTCCAGCCACACCGCCGTTCCGTCCGGGAGCCGCCTCACGAGCACGGCCGATTGTAGTTCGTAAGGACGCGATTCGAGCGGGGGTCGGGGCGACAATACCGACGGGACGGAGGGCGCGAGAATTTCCACGAAGGACGTCCGGAAAAACGCCGGGATCGCTCTGGCCGCGGTCGCGCTGGGGCTCCTTCTCGCCGAAACCGGCCTTCGGCTCTTCTTCCCGCAGCCGCTCGCCGAGCGCTACGGCTCTCCAGGCGCGGGAGGGCCGCTCGTGAGGATCGACCGGGAGCTGGGCTGGACGCTTCGAGAGAACGTCTCCGGCGTCACGAGCGTCGAGCCGTGGCAGAAGGACCTGAGGACGAACGCATTCGGCTTCCGCGACGTCGCGCACGGCGAGAAAGCCGCGGGCGTGACGCGTGTCGCTGTCCTCGGCGATTCCTTCGTGTTCGGGAGCGGGGTGACCGAGGACGAGACATTGACGCGCCGCCTCGCGGTTCTCCTCGGACCTTCCTTCGAGGTGATCAACCTCGGCGTGCCCGGTTACGGGACGGATCAGGAGCTCCTGACGCTCCGCCGCTTCGGTCCGCGGCTTTCCCCCGACATCGTCCTCGCCGGGTTTTTCTGGAACGACGTGATGGAAAACGCGAGCAGCGAAATCTATACGATGCAGAAGCCCCGCTTTCTCCTCGAGCGCGGCAAGCTCCTGCTCGTGCCCCCGGGAGCGGCGAAAGACCGCTCGGGCGCGGCCCGCCTGGACGGGGCGCTCGGGGCGCGCTCCCACCTCTGGTCGCTCGTCGGCCGGGCGCTCGGGCGGGGCAGAGTCGAGTCGGAGGAGCGGGAAGAACGGCCCGTGATGGTCGATCTCTCGCTGCGCGCTCCGCCACCCTCCCGCCAGGCGGAATTCGCCCTCACCTGGGCGCTCCTCGGCGCGCTCGCCAAGGAGGCGCGCGCCCTCGGCGCGACGCCGATCGTCTTCACGATTCCTCCGCGTTTCCTCGCGGACGAGCCCGTGCAGCGGAAGGTCCTGAAACTCTACGAGCTCTCGGAGGACGCGCTCGACCCCGACGGCTTCTTCCGCGTGAAGGAAGCCTGCGCGCGCCACGATCTCGCCGTCGTGGACCTCCTTCCTGCGTTTCGCGCAGGCTCGCGCGCGGGCGGCGCGCTCTTCCTTCCGACCGGCATCCACTGGAGCGCGGCTGGGCACACGCTCGCGGCGCGCGCCCTCGAAGCGGCCGTGCGCGACGCCGCGAATCTCTCCCGCGGGCCGCGGACCTGACTATTTCGCGACGCCGGGCCCGGGCGGGAGCGGAGGCCCCGGAGGCCCGCCGGACCCCTGATTGAGGAGCGTCTGCTCCGTGAAGCGCCACTCGTTGTAGTTTTCGCGGCCCGAGAAGAGGCGATATCCCTTCTTCGTCGAGAGCGAGTACACCCCCGTGATTGGTCCCGGCGGCGCGCCACCCGGGCTGCCGACGGCTCCCGGCGCGCCACCAGGATTGAAGGCTCCGGGCGCCGTCGGAGCGACCGTCGGCGCCGGCGTGGGCTGCATCGGGCCGCCGGCGGGCGCGCCTCCCTGCCTCGCCCCGATCACCGGCGCTCCGGCGACCGCCGTGATGAGCCCCCAATTGTTGGAGTTCGTCATCGGGTCCTTCCACAGCTTGCGCAGCGTGCGCGGGCGCGTTTCGTACATCTCCTTGAGCGTGGTCGGATAGCGTCCGTAGCGTTTCTTGAAGTTGCGGATTCCCTCGGCGTACTGGATGCCTCGGAAGATGAGCTCGGCTTCCCTGTCGCGCTGCGCCTCGGCCGAGGCCGTCGGAAGGACCGCGGCCATGAGGATCGCCATCACCGTCAACCCCACGATGAGCGCGACCAGCGTGTAGCCGCGGCTGCGCCTCACCACGTGTTGTACAGCGATTTGTCGAGCGCGACCAGCTTCGAGCCGCTCTTGACGTCGATGATGCCGGGCGGCTCCTGCGACGCGGTCTCCGAGGAGTCCGGCTCCTCCATGGTGACCTGCCACGTGTCCGCCGACTTCGTGAAGGGGTCGATCGGGATCTTGCGGATGTACTTGTCCGTGACGAGCGTCTGGAGCGTGTCCGGATAGTGCCCCTTGTCCGCGTAGTACTGGTCGAGGCACGTGCGAAACGTGAAAAGGTCCTCGCGCAGCGCGGCCTCCTTCGCGCGGATCGGGGCCTGCTGGAGCTGGGGCACCGCGATGGCGACGAGGATGCCCAGGATCGCCATCACGACGAGAAGCTCAACGAGGGTGAAACCGTGGGTCTCGTTTCCTCTGCGCATCACCAGTCCTTGTATTTCGTCTTGTCGAGCCCCGTGAGCGGCGACAGCGAATACACGTCGTAAACGTTTTGCCGGCCCCACGAGCGCGTGTCCGGTTCGTCCTGATAGCTCCTCAGGCCCCACTCCGCCTTGCCGGTCATCGGGTCCACGGGAATCTTTCTGAGGAACCTCTTCTTCTTCTTGATCTGCCCGACGAGGTCGACGCCTTCGACGAGCTTCTCGAGCGTCTTCGGATAGCCCTCCGTGTCGAGCTCCACGGGAATGAGGCCCTGGTCCGAGAGGCGCTTGAAGTCGTCGATCGCCGTGCGGACCGAGCGCAGCGCCTCGCGCAGCTCCATCTCCTTCTGCCGCACGATCCCGAAGCGTGTCACCGGCACGATCATCGCCGTGAGGATCAGGATGCAGGCGCTCACGATGACGAGCTCGACGAGCGAGAATCCGCGCGGGCGCCTTCGGAACCGGGTCCGCCGGAGCAGGATCATGAGGCCGGCTTCACCGTGAGGGAGGCCGCCTGGACCCGCGGCGCCGAGGTCGCCCCGCCCGGAATCGAGGCCGAGCCGGCGGTGACGCGCACGAGCGTGGTGCCGGGCGCGAGACCGCGCACGGCCAGCTTCGCGAGGACGCCTCCCGGCAGCCCCACGCCGCCGGACGCGCGCGCGAAATGCAGGCGCGCGCGTCCCGCGGCGCGGTCCGCGTCGAACCGGATCGCCTCCGCGCCCGCGGCGTTCCGCCAGGGGCCGGGGGCGATGCCCGTCACGTCGGCCACGGCGGGATCCCACTCGACCGTGAGCTCCAGCGTGCCGAGTGCGTCGATGCCGGAGTCGCCTGTGACGTTCACGACGGACACTTCGCCGGGGGCGACCTCGAGAGACGTCGCCTCGAGGCGGAGCACGGGGCCGGACGGTGAGACCGCGATGCCAGGTCCGGCGGCCGCGATGCCAGGCCCGGCGGCGAGAGCCTGCGGCCCGGGCGCGGGCACCGCGCCCGAATTGATGACGAGAGCTTGCGGCCCGGGCGCGGGCGCCGCGCCCGAATTGATGACGAGAGCTTGCGGCTCCGGCTCCGCCGTCACATTGCTCCTCGGCGTCGGCGGCGTCGGCACCGGCGTCGGCAGCGGAACGCGCCGGAAAGGATCGTTCGGCGGCGTGCCCTGGATGATGATCGGCAGGTTGGGATTCAGGACCGTGGGCACGACCGGGCGCACGGGCGGGCGGCCGGCAGCGGCCGGCTGCGCGTCGAAGGGCGAGCCCGTCGCGTTCGGAGACTCCAGGCGCGTGTTGAGGCCCGAGAAGGACACGTTGTTCTCGGTGCCGACCCAGATCGGCGTGAGGTCCTCTTCGGTGATCTGGGGAGACCGGATGATGTGCGGCGTGAGTGTCAGGTAGAGGTCCGTCCGGGTGTCGCCCGAGAGATTGTGGCTGAAGAGCGAACCGAGGAGCGGGATGTCACCCAGGATCGGCGTCGAGTTCTTCGTCCTCGTCTTGTCGTTGCGAATGAGGCCGGCGAGGAAATTCGTTTCGCCGTCCTTCAGGCGGATCGACGACGTGATCGTGCGAGTGGCGATGACCGGCTGCGACCCCCCGTCGGGAGTCGAGATGTTCCTGGCGATCTGGGAGACCTCGACCGTGAGCTTGAGCGACACCTCCTTGTTGTGGTGCACGCGCGGCTCCATGTCCATCTTGATGCCGACGTCCTGGTACTGGAACGACGTGATGGGGACGACGCCCTGCTGGCCGACCGCCTGCTGGGTGTTGATCGTCGTGACGGGGATCGGCACGCGCTCTCCGATGACGAGCTGGGCCTTCTCGCCTTCGGCGATGCGCAACTGCGGCCTGGCGAGCACCTCTCCGTTCGTGTTGTCCTTGATGAATTTGAAAGCCAGGGTCGGGACCGTGAACGAGAAGTCACCGAGGCCCAGGTTCTTGAGGGCGTTCCACGGCAGGGCCTTGGCCACGTCCGTCGCGCCGCCGGCGGCGCCGGGCACGACGCTCGCTGCGATGAGCCGGGACCACTCGAGGCCCATCTCGATGGCCTGCGACGTGACGACCTCGAGCAGCTCGACGTCCACGACGACCTCGGACTTCGCCTTGTCGTTCACCTCGATGAGGCGTTCGGCCACGGCCACCTTGTCGGCCGTGTCGCGGATGACGATCGCGTTCAGCGCCGGGATCGTGCCGAGGCGGCGCAGGTCGAGGATCTGGCGCACCATGGCCGAGACGTCCTTCACGTCGCCGTTCGACAGGAAGAACGTGCGGACGACGAGGTCCTCGTACTCCTTGCGGTTCTGCTGCGTGTCCTGCGCGATCAGGATGGTCTTCTCGTCGATGACCTTGTAGAAGTGGCCGGCCTGGCGCATCGCGGTCTCGAGGGCCTTCTGGAACGTCATGCCGCGCAGGTCGAGTGTGAATTTGTCGTCCTTGAGCTGCGGGTCGTAAATGATGTTGATGCCCGCCGCGGCCCCCAGCGCCGCGTAGATCTTCTTGATGGTCGTGTCCGGCGTGAACGCGACGTCGATGAGCTTCGTCGAGGAGGGAGTCAGCATCGGCGGGGCCGCGCGCGCGCCGCGGGTCGCCGTCTTCGCCTTCTCGACGGGGGTCCCGCCGGCGATTTCGCGGCTCCGCGCCTCGATGTCGGCCCGGGCCCTCTTCATCTCCTGCAGCGCCGAGTCGTTCGTGGAGTCGAGGGCGACCGAGACCTCGAGCTCGGCGATGGCCATGTCGAGCTGCCCCGCCGACCGGTGCATGCGGCCGCGCTCGTAGTGGGCCTGCGCCGCCTGAAAGCGTGCCCTCTGCAAGGCGATGCGGGCCGAAGAGTCGTTGGGATCGGCGGAGACCGCCCTCTCGTAGGCGAGAACGGCGAGGTCCCAGTGCTTGCGCTGTTCCTCGTGCTCGCCCTCACGGAACGCGCGCGAGGAGGCGCAGCCGGAGGCGAGGAGCGCGAGAACGAGGGCGGCCGCCGCGCCCGGGCGGCGCGGGAAGCTGCGGAAAGCGCGGCCGTTACGTGTCGTCGTCATGCAATGCCCCTCAATCTCCCGCGTCATGGGAGCGGAATCGGAATGCGTTTCGTGATCTCAGGCGGGAGGCCGGTGAATCCGAAGTCGACCGACTCGCGGTTGATCTTCCGGATGATGAAGCGGACGTCCACGATGTCGCCCTCGCGCGCGTTGATGATGCGGCTGCCCGCTTCGAGCGAAACGATGAGCGCGTCGCGGGGTCCGAAGACGCCGATGGCCTTGAACGGAAGGTCCGGCGGGACGATGGGCGTGGGCGTCGGCGTCGGTTGAATCGGCATTGGACCGACGTAGAGCGGGCTCCCCGGGAGGATCGGCGTCGGCGTCGGGACCGGCGTCGGGCGGGGAGTCGGCGTCGGCGAATCGTGGAAACGAAAGACGTTTCGGTTGACGCGCTCGTCCGCGCCGCCGCGCACTTCAACCCCCTTCAGGTCCGGCACGGATTCGGGGTCGGAGCCGACGCGGACCGGACGCGCGCGGCCGGAGTCCGGCACTCCCTCGGGAATCGCGGGCGCTCCCCCCTTCGGCAGATAGGACAGAGCCGCGAGGCCGAGGACGGCGGCGAGCACGAAGAGGAGCGGCCTGAGACCCGATTTCGGGGCTCCCTTCGGCGCGCTCATTCCGGAACTCCTGCCGCCTTGGGCGTCGCGGCGGGACGGGCGGCCTGCGCCGCCGCGGGCCGGGCGGCGGCGCGCGCGACGTGGCGCGGAGCGGCGGAAGCGTCGGGGCGGAAGTAGTGCGCCACGGTCAGGTTCAGACGCAGCACGTCGGGCTGGGAGTCGTCCGTCACGAGCGCGACGTTCTCGAGGAGGAGAAAGCGCGGGTTGTTCTCGAACGAGGAGAGGAGCTTCTTGATGTCCGTGTAACGGCCTTGCACGACGAAGAGGACGGCGAGGCGCGTGGTGCGGCCGGCTTCGTCGAAGGAGTACGAGATCTGGCTCGGCACCGTACCGGCCTTCTGCGTGAGCGCGTAGATATCCTCGATGACGGCGGCGAGGCGGTCCTTGCGCGCACCCAGAACGTCGCGGTTGAAGACCTCGAGGTCCCGCTGCAGCGTCCGCAGGCGCTCCTCGGTCTTCACGACGCGGCGTGCGGCCTCGGAAGCCTCGTCGCGCTTCGTGGCGAGCTCGGCGCGAGTTCTCTCGAGAGCCTTGAACCGCTCGTCGTAAAAGGCGTGATAGGCGATCAGGACAGCCGTCGCCGCGACGAGAAGGACGGCGAGAGCGGCGAAGAGCGGCAGCCGCGCGCGCCACGGCGACGTGCGGACTCCGCCCCCACGCGCGAGCGGAAGGAGGCGGCGGATCCTCGCGCCGGCGAAGGCGGCCTCGGGCGGCGCGCTCACGGGCGCCCCTCCTTGCGCGTCTCGACGTCGCGGTATCTGACCGAAAGGGTGAACCGGCGGCCCTCGGGCAAGCCCTTCTCCCCGCGGTCCTCGGTTGCCGGCGTGGGCATGTCGAACCACGGCGAGGCGTCGAACGCGCGAATCGTCTTCGGCAGCCCGTTCGGGTCGCGTGAGATGAGCGTCAGGCTCACGAGGACCGTCTCCGCCGGCCCGCGCCGCACGACTGCGGGCACTGCTCCCGTGGGACTCGCCAGCTTCTGGAGCCCGATCGACGAGATGCGCATATCGGACGGCAGGGTCTTCTCGAGGCGCGAGAGGAACCGCGTCCACGAGAAGGCGCGCCTCAGCGCGATCTCGTTCGCGTCCTCGACGTCCGCGGCCAGGGATGCGACGTCGACACGCGCCAGCGACGCCTCGGCTTTCTGCCGCGCCTCCTCGAGGGACGAAATCTCGGCCTTGAGAGCGGCGATCGACGCGCGCGTCCTGCTCGAGTCGGCGAAATAGCGGATCACGGTGCGCGCGGCGACGAACGAGAGCGCGGCCACGATCACGGCGAGAAAGCCGGCCGTCAGGTTCGCCGAACGCGTGTCGACGAAGGGCCGGCGCGCGAGATTGAACCGCCCCGGCATCAGTCACCCCCCGCGAGCGCGCCGAGCGCTGCGAGAGTGGCGGGATCCTGCGCCGCCGCGGCGGGCGTCACGGTCGCTCCCGGAAGGAGGCGTACGAGCGTGAGGAACTCCGGTTCCACGGCTCCGGCGCCCGCGCGGAACGCGCGCACGGCCTCGGTGACGGGCGACTCCGGCGGACCCGCCGCGCAGCTTCCGGCCACGTCCGCGGGCGGAGCGTCGGCCGGCCGGTCCGGCAATCCGAACACGACCGCGAGGCGGACGTCCTGGAGCGCCTCGCCCGCCTCCTTGAAGAGCCTCGTTCGTGCGAAGCGCAGCTGCCCGGATGCGAACACGAGCGTCGTGGCGGTGTCGTCGTCCGCCCAGACGAGAAACCTGTCGCCCGGGGCGTGCGCGCCGAGCCTGGAAACCGCGAACGCGGCCGTCTCGAGCGCCCCCAGACGGATTCCCGCCTTTTCGAACGGAGCTTCCCACGAGGACGCGGCCTCTTCTTCCACCGCGAGAGCGAGAATTCGCGTCCCTTCGGCTCCCGCCCCCGCCGGCTGCCACGAAAGGCGGAGCGCCGGTGCGGGCTCGCCGAACGCGCGCCCGAATTTCCACCGGAGCATCTCCTCGACCTCGCGCGCATGGTGCTCGGGTTCCTCGGACTCGACGACGAGGAGCTTCACCCAGCCATCGGGGATGACGAGCGACGCGGCCGGGATTTTCCCGCCGGCCTCGGCAAGGAGGCGTTGGAGCGCGCCCGAGAGAGCGGGCCCCGCCCGGGGGGACCCGTCCGGGCCGGCCGTGAACGAATCGGGAGGCAGGGGGCGGGACAGGACGCGAAACGCCGGCGCGGCAGCGAGCGCCGGGCGCCGGGCAGGGTCGGCGGGCCCCACGTACACGAGCCGCCCGCGCGTCAGGACGAACGCGTGCGGGGGACGCGGCGACCGCCAGAACGCCGGCGAGAACGGGTTCCTCGCGCCTTTACTCAACGAACGTCACCTTGTTGATCTCGCGGAGCGTCGTCTCACCCGAGAAAACCTTCTTGATCGCCGACTCGCGCAGGAAGCTCATGCCCTCGGCCTGCGCGGCCTTCTTGATCTCGGCGGCCGGGCGCTTGTCGAGGATGAGCCCGCGGATTCGGTCGGAGAGGTCGAGAAGCTCGGTGATCGCCATCCGGCCGTAGAAGCCGGTACCGTTGCACTCGATGCAGCCCCGGCCTTCCCAGAACTTCGCGTCCTTCACCTGCTCGGGCGTCAGCCCCGACTCCTCGATGAGCTGGGGGGTCGGGACGAAGGGGACCTTGCAGTGCGGGCAGATCTTCCGGACGAGGCGCTGGGCGAGGATGCAGTTGAGCGCCGAGACGAAGTTGTAGAGCTCGACCTTCATGTTGAGGAAGCGGCCGAGGACGTCCACGACGTTGTTCGCGTGCACGGTCGTGAAGACGAGATGGCCCGTGAGCGCGGCCTGAACGGCGATCTGTGCCGTCTCTTCGTCGCGGATCTCGCCGACCATCACCTTGTCCGGGTCGTGGCGGAGGATCGAACGCAGGCCGCGCGCGAACGTCAGCCCCTTCTTCTCGTTCACGGGGATCTGCGTGATCCCGCGGAGCTGGTACTCGACGGGATCCTCGATCGTGATGATCTTGTCCTCGACGCTCTGAATCTCCGAAAGGCACGCATAGAGCGTCGTCGTCTTGCCCGAACCGGTCGGCCCCGTGACGAGGACCATGCCATACGGCTCACGGATGAACTTGCGAAGCCGCCGCATCGTCTCGGGATCCATGCCGAGGACGTCGAGGCGCAGGTTCTTGAACTCGGCGTTCGCGGACTCCTTGTCGAGGATGCGGATGACCGCGTCCTCGCCGTGGACCGTCGGCATGATCGACACGCGGAAGTCGATCGTGCGGCCCTTCACGCGCACCTTGAAACGGCCGTCCTGAGGGATGCGCTTCTCGGCGATGTCGAGCTCCGACATGACTTTGATGCGGCTGATGATCGTCTGGTGGTGCTTCTTGTCGATCGGCTCCATCGCCGGGTAGAGGACGCCGTCGATCCGGTACTTGATGACGACGACGTGCTCCTGCGTCTCGATGTGGATGTCCGACGCGCGCCGCTGGATGGCATTGAAGAGCACGGAGTCGACGAGCTTGATGATCGGGCTCGCGTCGGCCGTGATGCGGTCGATCGAGAGGACCTCCTGGCCCTCCTCGTCCTCCCGGACGACCTCCATCCGGAACTCCTCGGTGGCCTCCTCGAGGACGCGCTGCGTGGACTCGGACTTCTGGAGGATGTCCTGAAGCGCGGCCCGCGACCCCACCCGGACCAACAGGCGCTTCTTGAGGAGCCCTTCGAGCTCGTCTCGCTTCACGACGTCGGCCGGGTCCGCCATGACGACCGCGAGGGACCCGTTCTCGGCTTTCTCGGGCACGAATTCGAACCGGAGCATCCACTCGAGCGGGATCGAGCGGAAAACCTCGGCGTCGATCCGGAACGTCCAGAGGTCGACGTACGGCAGCCCGAGGCGCTCGGCGAGCTGCCGGGCGCGCGTCTCCTCGGACGCAGCGTCGAGGAACCGCGGGATCGTGGCTTCCGGGGAGGAGGCTCTGGTCGTGCTCATCTCGTCTCCGCTTTTTACGGGCCGTCAGGCCTTGATGTTGGACAGGATCGTGAACATGGGCAGATAGATCGACAGGAGAAGCGTCGCGATGACGGCCCCCATGACCACGAGGATGATCGGCTCGATGAGGGTCACGATGCGCTGGAGCTGGGCCTCGATGGCCTCGTCGTAGAAGTCCGACGTGTTCGTGAGCATTTCCTCGAGCGCTCCCGTCGCCTCTCCGACCTTGATCATCTCGATCGCGAGCGACGTGAACTCGCCGGTCTCCTCGAGGCTTCGCCACAGCTCGGCGCCCTCGCGCACGCGCGGCACGACGGCCGCGACGGCCCTCGAGACGTGCCGGTTCGCCACGGCCCCCGTCGCGATGTCGAGCGCGGGGACGAGCGGCGTGCCGGCCCCCACGAGCGTCGCGAGCGAACGGGAGAACTGCGAGAGCGCGAACTGGCGGAGGATCGACCCGATGAGCGGAAGGCGGAGGAGGAATCCGTCCCACGCGACCCGCCCCGCTTCGCTCGCCTTCCACCGGGAGAAGAGGACGGCCCCCGTGGCGAGCGTCGCGCCCACGGCGAGGACGTGCGCGTGCAGGAAGTCGGCCGTCCCGATGACGGCCCTCGTGATCAGGGGCAGCTGGCCCGCCTCGAAGCCCGCGAAGAACTCCCGGAATTTCGGGATGACGTAGGTCATCAGGATGGCGACGAGCCCGGCCGAAAGGCCGACGAGGACCGCCGGATAGACGAGGGCTCCCGTGACCTTGCGCCGGATCGCACCGAGGATCTTCTGGTACGCGAGATAGCGCCGCAGCACTTTTTCGATCTCGCCCGAGCGTTCCCCGGCTTTCAGCGAAGTCGCGTAGAGCCGGGGGAACACGTCGCCGTGCGAGAGGAACGCGTCCGAAAGCGCGACGCCCGAGACGAGCTGGTCGCGAACGTCCTTCAGAATCGTCTTGAAGCGGGCGTTCTGCTGGCGTTCGAGGAGGATGTCGAGGCCGTTCACGATGGGGAGGCCCGCCTTCAGGAGCGCGACGAGCTCCTGATTGAAGACGACGAATTCGGTCCCCTTCACCGCGCCGCGACCGCGCCGCACGAGCGCCGCGAGGGCGCCCGCCACCGAGCGCCCGGAGAACCGCGCGCCGCCGGCCGAGCCCGTCACGACGGCGCCGTCGGCGTGCTTCACGGAGAAGAGCTTTGCGCCCAGGCGCGCGATCTCGGCCTTCAGCGCGGACTCGTCGGCCGCCTCGATCGCGCGGGTGGCGATCGCTCCGTCGGCGAGTCCGAGTCGGCAGACGTACGTTGGCATCAGTTCAAGAAGATTCCGGGCCCCGGCTGGCGCCAGTTCGCGAAGAAGACGACGAAGAGCTTGTCCCCCGCCGCCTCGTCGCGGCCGACGCCGAGAATGTAGGGCTGCCCGAGATTGACGTTGATGGACGTGCGGAGGATCTCGCCCCGGGTCTCCTTTCCCGCCTCGTGCCGCACGCGCTCGAGGGAGAGGTCGCGGAGCTGGACCTGGGTCCCGTCCCGCGACGGGTCGAGAAGGAACTCGAGGCGATAGCCCCCTCCCATGACGTAGACGACGCGCTGGCCCTCGGTTCCCTGGACGATGACCGAATCGAGCCGGGTGAAATCGGTGACGTTGAAGAGCTTCTTGAGCTTCTCGCCGATTCCCCGGATCTCCTGCGAGACGTCTGCTTTTTCCGCGCGCGATTTCTCTCCCGCGGACTTCAGGAGCGTGACGGCGATGTCGATGGCGCGGAGCGGCACGTCGAACGCCGCGACGGCCCGGGTGATCTGCTCGACGCGCTCCGGCGTCCCCCGAACGGTCAGGGAATTGTGGCTCGCCTCGAGGACCGCGGAAACGGCGCCTGAATCCGAGAGGAGGGGGCGCAGAAGCGGCAGCGCGTCCTCGATCTTGCGGTACTTCAGCGTGAACACCTTGACGACGCTCTGCGGCGGCGAGGCGGCAGCCGCGGGCCGGCCAGCGGCGGCCAGAACGGAAGAGAGCGCGAGGACGAGGGCGCGGCCGGCGGAGAGAAGCCGGGAGCGGGAACGCATGGCTCAGAGATCCGCGTGCGGGTCAGCGATGAAGACGACGCTCGGCTCCTTCGGGGAGACGGCGGCGAACTCGTAGACCCGCGCGCCGGGGTTCTTCAAGTCCTGGATCAGAGGGCGCGCGGACGCGCGAAGGGCCTCGCGGGCGTCGAGCTGCCTCTCGTCCGGCGTGGGCGCGACCGCCACCGGGGCAGGAGGCGCCGCGCGCTCGCGACGGGCGAGGCGGACTCCCTCGAGGCCGAAGAGCCCCGCGGCGAGAGCCACGAGGGCGGCGACCTGAAGAAAGCGGCGCGAGAGGAAGGGGCGGGCCTTCGGGGAAGGCGCCAGGCGGGAACGCCACCGCACTTCCGCAAGGATGTCATCCAACACGCGGCGCACATCCTCCGCCGGCGGGGCGGAGGCGAAGGAGGCGGAGAGAGGCACGAAGAGGAGGGTCGGGTCGAGGGCGCGCGCTTCGGCCGCGCACACCCCGCAGGAGGCGAGATGGGTCTTCAGCTCGGGAGACAACGAGGAAAGAGACGACGAGGAAGAGAAAGAGTCTTCTTCTGAAAGGAGATTCCGAACGGCCGTGCGCACGCGAGCGGACTCCGGGCAGCGCGTGTTCATTCCTACCGCCCCGCCACGAACTCGGGGAAACGCTTCCGGATCTCGTCGCGCAGCAGGCGCCGAGCCTGAAACACGTGGTTGCGCACGGTGGACTCGCGGCACCCGAGGATCTGCGCGATCTCGCGGCTGTCCTTGTCCTCGAACTCCCGGAGAACGAACACGAGCCGCTGCTTCTCGGACAGCACGGCCGAACAGGAGTCGAATACGCGGCGGACTTCGCTCTCGGCGAGGAGCTTCGGGCCGTCGGGTTCCGCGCTCGTCCGCGCGCCCTTCACGAGGCGGAAGCTCTCGGCCTCGGTTCGCTGCCGCGTGCCGCGCGCGCGCAGCGCGTCGATCGCGAGGTTGCCGGCGATGCGAAAGAGCCACGTCGAGAACGCGTACGCCGGGTCGTACCTTTCGAGGTTCTCCCAGACCCTCACGAACGTGAGCTGCGCGACGTCGCGCGCGTCCTCGGCATCGCCCAGAAGCCGCCTCAGAAACGCCAGGACTCCGGGTGTCCGACGGGCGACCAGCTCCGCGAAGGCATCGGTGTCGCCCCGCGAGGCCCGGCGCGCGAGCACCCGCTCTTCGGCCGGAGCCCCGGGGACCTCGAGAGAGACCACGCGAGCGGGCCCTTCGGCCGGCGGCTCGAGGGGCCTCGAACGGACAGGGGACGAGACGAGACGCATCGCTTCGGCGTCTTTTACGTTTCCGGAGGTGTCATCGTCTACCAGTCGAGGGGACCCCGCGGCCCCCGGAAGTATAATCCTCGACGAGAGTGGGATTGGGCTATAAATTCTTGTCAGGACTCGATTTGATGTCGGCCCTGCCCTCTGAGGCCCCCGTCTTCCCGCTCGTCCTTTCGAGGCTGTTCCCCTCCGTTCGGGGGCCCGCGATTCCGGGTGGAATCTGGATTCAGGGTGTCTCGGTGGGAGAGGTCGAGGTCGCCCTGACGCTCGCCGAGGAGCTCGCCGCGAAAAAGCCGGATCTGCCCCTTCTCCTCACGTCCACGACGCCCGCCGGCGTGGGCCTCCTTTCGCGCAGACGCCCGGGCGCCTGGCGGCCTTTTCCACTCGACGTGCCGTCCTCCGTCCGGCGCTTCTTTGACGCCACCAAACCGCGTCTCCTGATTCTCGTCGAGACCGAGCTTTGGCCCGCGGTCCTCGGCGAGGCGCGGCGGCGCGCCGTCCCGGTCCTCATCGTGAACGCTCGGCTCTCGGAGCGGTCCGCGCGGCGGTATCGGCGGGCCGCCCGCCTCTTCGGCGGCTCCTGGGAGGCGCTCACACGCGTCCTGGCGCGCACGAGAGAGGACGCCTCCCGCTTCGCGGAGATCGGCGTCCCGCGTTCGCGCATCGCGGTCGGCGGCGACCTCAAGTTCGACCGTGCGCCCGCCCCGGAACCGCCTTTCGCGGAAGCCGTGCGCCGCCTCGCGGACGGGCGGCCCGTCCTCGTGGCGGGCTCGATCGCGGAGGCCGAGTACCCGCTCGTCCTCGACGTGCGGCGGCGGCTCGCGGCAAGCGCGCCCGGAGTGTTTCTCGTTCTTGCACCCCGGCAACCGGAGGCCTTCGACGCGGCGGCGCGCCGCGCCGAGGCGGACGGGCTGGCCGTCGTCCGGCGCTCGCGCCTCGAAGGGGGGGCGACTCCGGCGCGCGCGGACGTCCTCCTCCTCGACACGGTCGGCGAGCTCGCCGGCGCGTACGCGCTCGGCGAGGCGGCGCTCCTCGGCGGCACGTTCGCGCCAAAGGGCGGCCACAACGTCCTCGAACCGCTCCGCGCGGGCGTCCCGGTCGTCCACGGGCCGTCGATCGGGAACATCCGCTCCGCGCTCGAGGCGGCCGAGGGGGCCGTCTTCGCCGCCGCCGACGATCGGTCGGCGGCAGATGCGCTTCGGCCTCTCCTCACGGACCGGCCGGCGCGCGCCCGCGCGGCGGCGATCGCGCGCGACCTCTTCACGCGCAACGCGGGAGCCGCGCGGGCCGCCGCCGACCTCGCGCTCCTGCTGGCCTTCTCCGGAGCGCCCGGCTCGTGAGAATGCTCGCGCCGCTCGCCGCCCTGTACGGAAGCGCCGTGTCGGTACGCTTCGCCGCGTATCGAAGCGGGTTCCTGAAAGTCCGCAGGGCGGGCCGCCCCGTGCTCTCGGTCGGGAATCTCGCGTCCGGCGGCACAGGCAAGACGCCCTTCGTGCGCTGGCTCGCGAACGAGCTCCTGGGCCGCGGGATCCGCCCCTCGGTCCTCACGCGCGGATACGGCCGCGCGAGCCGCGGCGGGGTCGTCGTCTCGGACGGCGCGGGCGCGGTGGCCTCCGTGCGGGATTCCGGGGACGAGGCCGCCGTTCTCGCCCGCGCTCTCCCCCGCGTGCCGATCGTGGCCGACGCCGATCGCGTCGCGGCGGCCTGGCGCGTCGAGACGCTCGTGCCGGACGTCGCCGTCCACCTCCTCGACGACGGTTTCTCGCACGTCGCCCTCGCGCGCGACCTCGACGTCGTGCTCCTCGACGCGACGGCACCGGACGCCGGCGGAGCGCTGTTGCCGCTCGGGCGCCTGCGCGAACCGCTCGCCTCTCTGGCCCGGGCCGACCTCGTCGTCGTCACGAAGTGTGAACAGGCCGATCCCGCCCCCGCACGCGACCTCGCGGCACGCTGGGCTCCCGGCGCGCCGGTCTACCACGCCACGACCCGCGTCGTCGGCATTCGCGACGATTCCGGAGAGGAGGTCCGCGCCGGGGACCTGCCCGGCAAGACGCTGATCGCCGTCGCCGCCCTCGCCCGCCCCGACTCCTTTCTCGCGACTCTCGCCTCGCTCGGAATCGCTCCCGCCGGCGTCGAGACGTTCCGCGACCACGACCCGTATGCGCCTTTCGCGGTCGGCCGGATCGAACGCGCGGCCGAAGAGGCCGGCGCGACCGCCGTGGTCACGACCGAGAAGGACGCCGTCAAGCTCGAGGGACGCCTCAAGCTCCCTCTCTTCCGCGTCGCCGTGGAGATGGGGGTGACGGAACCGGGCTTCGTCGCGGACGCGCTCCAGCGCCTCGCGCGCCCGCCCTCCTGAGGCGGCCATGCCGAAGAAGCGCACGGCCTTCCGGAATCTTCTCGAGGCGCTCCTCGCCGGCGCCGCCGGCGCCGTGCTCGCGCGGAGGACGCCCGAGACCGCCGAGGCGTCCGGGCGGGCGCTCGGGCGCCTCTATCACAGGCTCGACGGGAAACGCCGGAATCTCGCGCGTGAGAATCTCGCGCGCGCGTTTCCCGAGCTTCCTCCGGCCGGAATCGACGCGCTCGCGGTCCATGCCTTCGAGCATTTCGGCGGCGTCGCGGCCGAGCTGCTCCACGCCGCAGGACGCGAGCCGGGGGAGGTTCTCTCCCGGCTCGAGACCGTGGGCGCGGAGATCGCGCGTGCCGCCTCCGCGACCGGGCGCGGCGTCTTCTTCCTGACCGCGCACCTCGGCAACTGGGAGTGGGCGGCGCTCGGCACGGGCGCGATCGGCATCCCGGTCCGCGTCATCGTCCGGCCGCTCGACAATCCGCGGCTCGACGCGGTTCTCACCCGACTGCGCACCGCAACGGGAAACTCCGTGATCGACAGGCGGGACGCAGCGCGGGAAATGCTGCGGGCCCTCCGGCGGGGCGGCGCGATCGGCATCCTGACCGACCAGCACGCGCACCCACCAGACGCCGTCACCGTTCCGTTCTTCGGCCGCCCCGCCTCCACGTCGTCCGCCCTGGCCAAACTCGTGGACCATACGGAAGCCCTCGTCGTCCCGGCGTCCGCGATCCGGGTCGCGCCTGCCCGCTGGCGCCTGACCTACGAGCCGGCGCTGGACGTCCGCGCTCTCTCCGGCGAGGAGCGCGGCGTCGAAAGACTCACCGCCCGCCTCAACGGAATCCTGGAGTCGATGATCCGGCGCCACCCCGAGCAGTGGCTGTGGCTTCACAATCGATGGCGGCTCGACTAGGGCCGTGTGAAGAACAAAAAAAGACGCCCGGCACGAGGCCCGGGCGTCGAAGCTCGAAGTTTTTTGAGGCTTACTTCGTGGCGGCGGGGGCGGGAGTCGAGGCAGTCGTCGCCTCGGTCTTCGTCGTCTCGGTCTTGGTGGCGCCGCTCTTCTTCGTGACCTTCTTGTGCGTGGTCTTCTTCTTCGTCGTCTTGGCGGGAGTCTTGGTCTCGGTCGTCGTCGAGGCCTTCTCGGTCGTGGCGCCCGTGACGGGGTTCGTCGTCGTCTTGGCCTCGGTGCTCTTCGTGGTCTTCGCTTCGTCCGCGAAGGCAACGCCCAGCGACAACATGGCGACAGCAACGAGAGCGGAAAGGGTCTTCTTCATTTGTTCCTCCAATCCCCTGTTTCTGTGGCCGGTCCGGGGCGTACCGACAAAACAGTCAGCGCAACCCCGCTGCCACCCGCACGAGCAAGCTCATCTCGAACCGTTAAGTTGCTTTGCTTAGAGTGGTTTAGAGGCGCCCGGCATCCGGTGGCCTATGAACACGCGGAGTGAGTGGTGCACGTTTCGGTGCAGTCCCGATACGTGAACCGTGGGTTCACAGGCCGAAATCGCCAGCGGATACGTCGAAAAAAACGCGCCGCCGCGCCTACTTCAGCTCGACGTTCCAGTACGCCAAATCGAGGAAGTTCTTCCAGGTCGGGTGAATCCGGTGGAGCGACATGAGGCCGAGCGGCGTGCCCCTCGGCTTGCCCGGGACGCGCCGCAGCTTCATTCCGGCCTCCTCGGGCAGGCGGTTGCCCTTCTTCACGTTACAGGGCAGACAGGCGCAGACAATGTTGTCCCAGTTTGACGGCCCCCCTCGAGAGAGAGGCGTCACGTGGTCGAGAGAGAGGTCTGACGTGGAGAAGCGCTTGCCGCAGTACTGGCAGCGGTTCCCGTCGCGCATATAGATGTTGTGGCGCGAGAACTTCACGTCGTTGCGGGGGGAGCGCTCGCAGGAGAGGAGCTGGATGACGCGCGGCACCTTGATCACCAGGTTTGGAGTCGTCACGACGTCGTCCTCGGGCTGAACCGGAATGTCCTGCCACTCGTTCCACGCGTACGTCGTGTAGTCGGGCAGGACCGCGCGCACGTGGCCCTTGTAGAAAAGAGTAAACGTCCGCTTGACGTCCGTCAGCGTCAGGGCCGCGAAGCCGCGGTTCAGAACCAGCACCTGGGACTCGAGCATGGCCAAGGATAGCCCAACGGCTGCTAAGGTTGCCTGCGTCGATGAGGATCCTCTTCGTGCGCCTCTCCTCGTTCGGCGACGTCGTCTTCGCGCTGCCCGCGGCGAAGGCGCTGCACGCGTCTTTTCCCGGCACGAGGCTCGCCTGGGTCGTCGAGGGGCCGCTCGCCCCGCTCCTCGAGGGCGCGCCGTTCGTCGACGAGATCCTCGTTGCGGACACGCGGATCTGGAGGAAGTCGATTCTGGGAAAGGGAACGAGAGAAGAGATTTCGGATTTTCTGCGGAGGGGAAGAGAGTTCGCGCCCGAGCTGATCGTGGACGCTCAGGGGTTGTTCAAATCAGCGCTGATCACCGGTGCCTTTTCGGCGGGCCGGAAAGTGGGGTTTGGATTTCGGACCGCCACCGAGCGGATCAACGGCCTCTTCACGGACGAGCATGTCGAAGCGGCCGGCCGGCCGCATGTCGTGGACCGGATGCTCGCGCTCGCCGAGCACGTCGCGGGAAAGACGGGCTTCGAAAGGACGCCGGACGTGCGGCACCTCGTCGAACGAGAAGATCCCGTGGTCGACTCCTGGCTGGAGCAGAACGGCAGCCGGCCGTTCGCGGTGTTACAGCCTTTTTCTTCGAAGGCGAATAAGGAGTGGCCCGCGGGCGACGTCGTCGCCTTTGCGGAGTGGCTCGGGAAAGAGGGCATTCAGCCGGTGCTCCGCTGGGGCCCCGGAGAAGAGAGCCGCGCGGAGGCGCTCATTACCCTTTCTAAGAAATCTTCATCTTCGTCTTCTCTCTCCTCTTCCTCGCAAAATCGTGTTCCTCTTCTCCTCGCTCCCGCGACGACCCCGGCCTCCACCGCCCGACTCTCGGCGCGCGCCGCGCTCTTCGTGGGTGCCGACACGGGTCCCACGCACCTCGCGGCCGCCGCGGGCACGCCGACGCTCGCCCTCTTCGGCCCGACGCCCGCCGAGCGCTTCGGCCCGGTCGGCGCGCGCACGGCTGTCCTCGGGGAATTCCCCGCGGACTACAATCGTTCCGCCTCGAGATGGCCTGCCGATGCCGTTCATGAAGCCGTCCGTCGTCTCCTCTCGTAAGCGGCTGCCGCTGACGGCGCGCGCGGCCTTCGCGGTCGCCGTGGGAATCGCGGCGGCCCTCGCGCTCGCCGCTCTGCAGGCGGGACGCGCCGCCGGCAACGCGCAGAAGGGCCCCTCTCTCTCGGCGGCACGCGAGTCGCTCTCGAGGGACCGACTCTACCCGGTGCCGTTCGGCGACGGCGAGACGCTGGTCTACACGATCGCGTGGCTGAAGATCGAGGGCGGCGAGATGACGCTACGAACCTCGCGCGAGACTTCGGCCGACCGCGTTCCGGTAACTCGCATCGCCCTCGTCGCGACCTCGAACGACTACGTCTCGAAGTTCTACCCCGTGCGCGACCTCTACGAGACCTGGGTGGATGCGCGCGACTTCCAGCCGCTGCGTTTCGAGAAGCACGCCCGCGAAGGGCGCTACGAGTCCGACGAGGTCGAGGAGTTCGACCTGACGCGGCGGATCGGGAGGTGGCGCGACGACCGAACGCCCTTGCCCGAGCGCGTGCAGGACATCATCTCGTCCTTCTATTACCTGAGGACGCAGCCCCTCGCCGTCGGCCAGGACGTCCGCGTCGACATGTTCTCGCGCGGGAAGATCTACAAGCTCAAGGCCTCGATCCTCGAGAAGGAACGGGTCGAGACGGAGGCGGGCGTTTTCGACGCGTTCAAGCTCCAGCCGCAACTCCGGGAAAACGAGACCGCCGAGGACCGCAACCGGGGCAAGCTGTTCCTGTGGTTCTCCGACGACGAGCGGCGCCTCCCCGTCATGGCGAAGACGTTGATGCCGATCGGCTCGGTCACGGCCCGCCTGAGAAAGATCGTGCCCGGGCAGAAACCCGCCGGAACGCCCGCGGCGGCGGTCCGGGCAGGCGATCGGCCGCCGGCGCCCTGACCCGCTAGAATCGGGGAACATGGCGGTCAAGCTCGGGGATCTCCTCGTCAAGTCGAAGCTGATCACGAATGAACAGCTGCAGGAAGCGCTGAAGGAGGTCCAGTCGTCCGGCATGAAGCTGGGCGAAGCGCTCGTCAAGCGCGGATACATCAGCGAGGACGACATCACGGAGACGCTCTCCGCGCAGTTCGGCGTCCCCTCGATCAATCTCTCGCACTTCGAGATCGATCCTGCGGTTCTCAAGCTCGTCGCCGCCGACGTCGCGCGCAAGTACAACATCCTCCCCGTCAACAAGACGGGCGCCACGATCACGATCGCCATGGCCGACCCGACGAACGTGTTCGCCATGGACGACATCAAGTTCATGACGGGCTACAACGTGGAGCCCGTCGTGGCGTCGGAGGCGGCGCTCCAGCTCGCCATCGACAAGCACTACGGCGCGACGCACGCCCTCGAGCTCAAGAAGGTCATGGAGGAGATGTCGGTCGCCGACACGGCCGACACGTCTCTCGAGGTCGTCGAGGAGTCCGAGCAGCAGACGATCGATCTCGAAAGGCTCGTCGACGAGGGCGAGGAAGCGCCCGTCATCCGGCTCGTGAACATCATCCTGACGGACGCGATCAAGAGAGGCGCG
>JBGPDK010000017.1:0-30693 GCA_041482235.1 Thermoanaerobaculia bacterium
GAACGAACCGCCGGGCGCGCGCGCCCGCGTCGGTCTTACCGGTCTTACGGTCGCCGAGCATTTCCGCGACCAGGGCCAGGACGTACTGTTCTTCATCGACAACATCTTCCGCTTCACGCAGGCGGGATCGGAGGTCTCGGCGCTGCTCGGCCGCATGCCTTCGGCCGTCGGCTACCAGCCGAACCTCGCGACGGAGATGGGCGAGCTGCAGGAGCGCATCACGTCCACGAAGAAGGGCTCGATCACGTCGGTGCAGGCCATCTACGTGCCCGCCGACGACCTCACCGATCCCGCGCCCGCCACCGCGTTCGCGCACCTCGACGCGACGTCCGTCCTCTCGCGCCAGATCGCCGAGATCGGCATCTATCCCGCCGTCGACCCCCTCGCCTCGACGTCCAAGATCCTCTCCCCGATGATCGTCGGCGAGGAGCATTACAACGTCGCCCGCGCCGTGCAGCAGGTCCTCCAGAAGTACAAGGACCTCCAGGACATCATCGCGATCCTGGGCATCGACGAGCTGTCCGAGGACGACCGGATCATCGTGGGGCGCGCGCGCCGAATCCAGCGTTTCCTCTCGCAGCCCTTCCATGTCGCCGAGCAGTTCACCGGCGTGCCGGGCCGCTACGTGAAGATCGCCGACACGATCCGCTCCTTCAAGGAGATCGTCGAGGGCACGCACGACGAGCTGCCCGAGCAGGCGTTCTTCAACGTGGGCGCCATCGAGGAGGCGCAGGAGAAGGCCGAGAAGCTGAAGGCGGGAGCCTGACGTTGGACGGACGGCTCACGCTGACGGTCGTCACGCCCGAGCGCGCAGTGCTCCAGGGAGTGGCCTGCGACGAAGTCACGCTACCGGCCCAGCGCGGCGAGATCGGCATCCTGCCGGGCCACACGCCCCTGATCGCGCTCCTCGGGATCGGCGTGGTCGGCTATCGCGACGGCTCGCGCCGCGCGACGCTCGCCGTGCGCGGGGGTTTCGTGGAGATCGCGGGCGACGCCGTGCGCGTCCTGGCCGACGAGGCCGCGGCGCCGGACACCATCGACGCGGCGAGAGCCTCGGCCGAGAAGGCGGACGCGGAGAGCCTGCGGGACCGCGCGGCCGGAGACGAGGAGCTGGACGCCGCGAACGCTGAAGTCCGCTTCGCGGAGGCCCGGTTGGCCGTGGTCCAGCCGGCCTGACCGTGGAGTGTCGCGGCAGGGCGTCCTCGCTCGGGGCCGGCCGCCCCGGCATGGGGCTTGCGTTGGAGGCAGGCAGGCCCGGTGGACGCCGAAAGGGCGCGCCGGCTGACACGAACGCCTCCTACCTCCTACCGGGGCTCCGCGCTGCGGAGCCCTCTTTTTTTCCGGCGTTCGAAAAGCGCGAGGAAGCCGGCAGAGCACACTCCCTCGCGGAGACCAGCTCCGGGAGGGAATGGTGACGGCGGTTCCACTCTCGCGTGTGCCGGGGATTCCGGCGCTCGCGCTCGGCCTCGCGACGGGCGCACCAGACGTGTCCGCATTCCTTCCGGATCGGCCGGAGCTCACGGCGATCGCGGAGCGCTCGCGCGCGGTGAGGGCCGCGTTCCGGCCGCGGACCGTGCCGCCAGAAACGGATCCGAGGCTCGCGGCTCTCGCGCGCGGCGAGGCCGCGGCTGTTCTCACCGGTCAGCAGGCCGGTCTCTTCGGCGGCCCGCTCCTCACCCTCGTGAAGGCGCTCGCGGCCGAGAAGCTCGCGGCGGACCTCGACGCGCAGGGCACGCCCGCCCGCGCCGCCTTCTGGTGCGCGTCCGAGGACCACGACCTCGTCGAGGTCACACGCGTCGTATTTCCAGGGCCGGATGGAGCGAAGGACTTCGGCCCCGACGCGGGCGCGCTCGCGGAAAACCTCTCGCCGGTGGGTGGCCTCCCCGTCGGCGTCGACGCCGAGGCGCTCGTCGCGGCGGCAGCGGCCGGTCTCGCCCATCCGCCGGACGAGGCGGCAGCGGCGGCGCTCGTGGCGTCGCATCGGGGAAAGACGTTCTTCGAGGCGTTCTCCGCGACGCTCGCGTGGCTTCTCTCGGGCGCCCCGGGCGGCGGGATGCCGGTCGTGGACGCGGCGAGCCGGGCCGACAAACCGGCCCTCGTGCCGCTCGCGTCCCGCGTCGTGCGCGAGCGAGCCGAAGTGAAGCGCCTCCTCGAAGAGCGCGGCGCGGCGCTCGAGGCCGCGGGGCACCCGCTCCAGGTCACGTCCGACCCGGCCGCCCTGCCGCTCTTCGCGCGCGTCGGCGGGGACCGCCTCCTGCTCGTCGAAACGGGATCGCGTCTGGCGCTGAAAGGACGTGACGAGCTCTTCGAGGCCGAGGAGGTCGTCGCGCGATTCGCGAGCGGCGCCTGGCTGCCGTCCTTCTCGGCGCTCACGCGGCCGCTTGCGGCTTCCACTCTTTTCCCCGTCGCCGCGACGATCCTCGGACCGGCCGAGATCGCCTACTGGGCCCAGGGTTGGCCGCTCTTCGCCTGGGCCGGAATCGTTCCGCCCGCCATCGTTCCACGCCCGATGGTGGCGCTCGTCCCGGCCGCAACGGCGCGCCTCCTCGGCAAGCTCGGCTTTTCCGTGGCGGACGTCCTCGAGGGAGCGGAGGCCATGCTCCGAAAAAAGGGCGCCGGTGAAGCAGGGCCGCTTCTGGAGCGCCTCAGGGGAGTCCGGGAGGACGCGATCCGGGATCTTCTGGCCCTGAAGCCGGCGCTTCTCGCGGTGGATGCGTCCCTCGAGAAGGCGGTCGAGACGACGCGCGACAAGACCGTTTTCGCGTTCGAGAAGCTCGCCGAGAGGACGGCCAGCGCGGCGGGACGCGCGGACGAACGCACGGCGCTCCAGGTCAAGCGGCTGGTGGAGGAGATCCTCCCCGGCGGCGTGCTGGCCGAGCGCGCGTACTCCGCCTTGCCCTACCTTCTGCGCTTCGGCCGCGAGGCGGTCGTGGGCGCGCTCCGGCGCGAGCTCGTGTGGAACGAGCCGGGGCTCCAGGTGATCGCCCTGTGAGCATCGAGCCCGTCGACGTCCTCGCCTTCTCGCCGCACCCCGACGACGCCGAGCTCGGGTGTGGCGGGACGCTCGCCACCCTTGCGCGGCGCGGCCTGTCTTTCGGAATCGTGGACCTCACGCGCGGCGAGATGGGCACGCGCGGGACGCCCGAAATCCGGGAGTTGGAGTCGCGGGAGGCCGCGCGGATCCTCGGCGCGCGCTTTCGCGAAGCGCTCGACCTCGGCGATGGCGGCCTCAGGACGGACCGTGCGGCCGAGCTTCACGTCGTCGAGACGGTCCGGCGCGCGCGGCCGCGCCTCGTCCTCGCGCCGCTCCCCGCCGATCGTCATCCGGACCACGCGCGCGCGGGCCTCCTCGTCTCGCAGGCCGCGTGGTACGCGGGCCTCGCGAAGCTTCAGACCGGCCTCCCGCCACACCGGCCCGACCACGTCGTGTTCTACGCGACCTACGTTCTCGCCCCCCCCACGTTTCTCGTGGACGTCTCGGCCACGTTCGCGACGAAGCTCGAGGCCCTCCGCGCGTACCGCAGCCAGTTCCACGACCCGAACTCTCACGAGCCGGAAACGTATGTCTCCTCGAAGGGCTTCTTCGACGGGATCGAGGCGCGCGCGCGGGCGCTCGGGAGGATCGCGAACGTGGAATACGCGGAAGGCTTCGTCTCGAACGCGCCGCCGACGCTGGCAGACCCGGTCGCGGCGTTCCTCGGCTACGAGGGCGGGAAGAGCACGTGAAGATCGGCATCACGTGCTATCCGACGTTCGGAGGCTCGGGCGTCGTCGCGACGGAGCTCGGGCACGAGCTGGCGCGGCGGGGGCACGACGTGCACTTCATCACCTACGCGATGCCGTCGCGCCTGAACGTCTTCGCCGAGCGCGTGACCTATCACGAGGTCTCGGTCCCGTCGTATCCGCTCTTCCAGTACGCCCCTTACGACCTCGCGCTCGCGACGCGCATGGGCGACGTGGCGACGCACGAGGGCCTCGACCTGATCCACGTCCACTACGCGCTCCCGCACGCGATCTCGGCCCATCTCGCGCGCGAGATGCTCGCCCCGCGGCGCCTCGGCCTCGTGACGACGCTGCACGGAACGGACGTCACGATCGTCGGGCAGGACCGCTCGTACCTTCCGATCACGCGCTTCGGCATCGAGAAGTCCGACGCCGTCACCGCCGTCTCCGAGCACCTCAGGAAGGTCACGATCGAGGTCTTCGAGCCGAAACGGGACATCGAGGTCATCCCGAACTTCATCGATCCCGAGCGCTGGACGCCGGAGTCGCCGCAGCGCGCGTGCCGCCTCGCGCCCGCGGGCCGCAAGGTGCTGCTGCACGTCTCGAACTTCCGGCCCGTGAAGCGCGTGCTGGACGTCGTCGAGATCTTCGACCGCGTGAGGCAGCGCGTCCCCGCGACGCTCGTCATGATCGGCGACGGGCCCGACCGCCCGGCAGCCGAGGCGCTGTGCCGCGAGAAAGGCATCGCGCCTTACGTGTCCTTCCTCGGGAACATGCCCGCGCTCGAGGCCGTGATGCCCGCCGCGGACCTCTACCTCCTGCCGTCGGACTCCGAGTCCTTCGGGCTCTCGGCGCTCGAGGCGCAGGCCTGCGGCGTCCCCGTCCTCGGCTACTCCGTGGGCGGCCTTCCCGAGGTCGTGAGTCACGGAGAGACGGGGTTTCTCCGCGCCGTGGGCGACGTCTCGGGCCTCGCGGAAGACGGCGCGTCCCTGGTGCTCGACACGGCGCGCTACGGCGTGATGTCGCGGGCCTCTCGCGAGCGCGCGACGCGCCTCTTCGACGCGGGCCCGATCGTGTCGCGCTATCTCGCGCTGTACGAGCGCGTCCTCGCCGCGGCCTGACGCGCGACGGCGGCGCAGCTCTCCAGCTCTCTCCCCGTCACGCCCCAGGACGCCGCGCGCCGGTACTCTCCCGCGAGGGTCGTCCCGAAGAGGCCGGGGTCGTCCGTCGAGAGCGTCACGGGGACGCCCGCCGCGAGCAGGCGGCGGAGCGGGTGCTCGGCGCCGCGGGATACGGCCCCCGTTCTGAGGTTCGACGTCGGGCAGACGTCACAGACGACGCCTCTCCTCGCGAGCTCCGCCAAAAGCAGGGGATCCTCGACGGCGCGGATGCCGTGCGCGATTCGCGCCGGCCGGAGGAAGCGCAGGGCGTCGGCGACCGACTCCGGCCCCGCCCACTCGCCCGCGTGCACGACGGGGAAGAGCCCCGCTCTTCGTCCCCGGCGATAGACGTCCGCGAAGTCGCGCGCGGCGAAGACCGTTTCGTCTCCGCCGAGGCCGAAGCCCACGGCGCGCGGCCAGGGCCGCTCGGCGTGGAGATCCATGACGCGCTCGGCGGCCGCGGGGCCCCAGTGCCGCACGAAATCGAGGAGGATGCGCACGCGCCCGCGGCCCCGCTCCTCGTGACTCCTGAACACGCGCTCGAGGGCTTCCTGCACGTCGAACCAGTCGAGCCCGATCTTCTCCACGACCGCCGGCGAGACGGTGACCTCGGCCCAGCGCACGTTCTCGCGCGCGAGGCGGGACACGAGCCCCCGCGCGACGAGAGCATAGTCGGCGGGGCTGCGGAGCTGCCGGCAGACGTCGCGATAGAAGTCGAGGAACGCCTCCTTCGACCCGAGCGCGCGGCGGCGCGCCCGCACGGAGGCGATATCGGGGAAGATGGGCCTTGCCGAGCGGGACGAGAGGCGGACGAGGGCGGCCGCCGGGACCGCTCCTTCGAGGTGCAGGTGAAGCTCCACTTTCGGCGCGGAGGCGAAGCGGCGGAGGAAGGCGAGGGCGTCTCGTCGCGGGATCACGCGCGCGCATCCTACGAGAGACCGTTCGCAACCGGCCCGGTACCGCTCGGGACGCCGCCGCGTGCGCGGCTGTGGATGCGCGTTGCGGCCTTCGGCGTCGACCTGATCCTCGTGGCGGGTTCCCCACTCCTGCTCGCGTCAGTCATCGTGCTCGGCGTCCACGTGGCATCGCGGGAGTCGACGGGCCTCGACGCGGGTTTCCAGGCCGCCCAAGCCTTGGCGTTGTGCCTGTTCCTGTTCCGCGATGCCGGGGGCGGAAGCCCCGGCAAGAGACTCTTCGGCCTGCGCCTCGTCCGCGCCGGGGGGGTGAACGCCGGCGGTCTGCAATCCCTGTTGAGGAATGCCACGCTGCTCGTCCCAGGCTGGAATCTCATTGAGCTGGCATCACTTGTTCGCCGCACGGACGGGCGGCGGCCCGGCGACCGGGCCGCCGGAACCATGCTCGTGGAGGCCTGAGACGGGCAGCCTGCGAAACTTTCCTCCTCTTGTCGCCGTTCTCTAGATCAGGGAGCTTCGAATGTCCGAGAGACCGTCCTCCATCCGCACCGGACAGCGCCGGTTGCATCCGGTTCTGGCCGCCCTGTCCGTTGCGCTTCTCGCGGCATCCGGCCTCAGGGCCGAGGACGTGACGCAGGAGCGATTCGAGAAGAAATACGACCTCGCCGGAGTCCGCAAGGTGAGGGTCCAGAACGTGAACGGCCCGATCCAGATCGAAACGGGCGGCGTGGAGCTTCAGGTCGTGGCCGTCAAGAAAGTGAAGTCCGCCTCCGACTCCGACCTCCTCAAGGAGACCGAGATCCGGGTCACGAAGTCCGGAAGCACCATCGAAGTGGAGTCGATCCTCCCGAAGCGCGGGCGGTTCTTCCAATGGTCGTTCTTCGGGCGAGCCGGATCGGCGGATGTGGCGTACCAGATCACTCTGCCCGCCGCGCTGGCGCTGGAAGCCGAGACCGTGAACGGCCGTCTCACCGCCACGAACCGCGCCGGCGACCTCGTCCTGTCGACCGTGAACGGCGGGGTCCGCGTGGACGGACACGACGGGCCCCTGAAGGTGAACACGGTCAATGGCTCGGTCGAAGTGTCCTTCGCCGGCCCCATGCGCCAGGCGAGCCTCGAGACCGTCAACGGCTCGGTCACGGTGACGTGCGCGCGCGAGTCTTCGATCCGCTGCACTCTCCAGACGACGAATGGCCGCATCCAGTCGCAGTTTCCGGAAGTCACGGTCGAGGGCAAGTGGGGCCCGAAGGAGGCCCGCGGCGCGATCAACGGCGGCCGGGAAAGCCTTGCCGTCGAGACCGTGAACGGGGACGTGCGGCTCTACGTGGCCGAGGCGGCCGCGGCGCGCAAGTAAGCCGGCGGGTTTCCGGCCGCCGCCCGGCGGGAAAGAAGTGGTGCCCTGGGCCAGACTCGAACTGGCACGGATTGCTCCACACGCCCCTCAAACGTGCGCGTCTACCAATTCCGCCACCAGGGCGTGGTCTCGCGAGGGAACGGGATTCTAACCAAAAGTCATTTCGTGGAGGGAGAGGCCGGCGCCGGAAATGCCGGGGCCGCGCCGGGCGCCGAAGCCGGAGCGGGAGCCGGCGCCGGAACCGCGGCTTTCGCGGGCGTGGCCGCCTTCGCCTTGGCGAGAACCGAGGACCTGGGCCGGGCCTGGATGAGCGAGATCGTGACGGCGAGGATCGAGAACGCCACGAAAGACCACGTCGTGATCTTCTCGAGAAGCGTCGTGGCGCCGCGCGCGCCGAACGTCGTCTGGGAAGAGGAGGCGCCGAAAGCCGCCGACACGTCGGCGCCCTTCCCCTGCTGGAGAAGGACGACGAGGATCAGGAAGACGCAGACGATGACGTAGATTGGGACGAGGACGTAGATCATGTTCGGTGGTGCTCCGGACCCCGGGGCAGGCCCGGGGGGCGAAGATCATAGCGGAAGACCAGCTTACGCGACAGAGGCGGCGGCGGCGAGAAGGGCCGCGAAATCGCCCGCCGCGAGGGAGGCGCCTCCGACGAGGCCGCCATCCACTTCGGCCTTCGCGAAGAGAGCCGGGGAGTTGGCGGGGGAGACAGAACCGCCGTAGAGGATCCTCGTCGAGCGGGCGACCTCTCCGCCGAAGCGCGCCGCCAGCTCCTCGCGGAGTCGCGCGTGGGCCTCCGCTGCCATCTCGGGCGTCGCGGAGAGGCCAGTGCCGATCGCCCAGACGGGCTCGTAGGCGAGGGTGAGGCCGGGAGGGGGCGTCGCGAAGCCGTCGAGCGCGCCGAGCTGGGTCCGAAGCACGTCCCCGGTGCGTCCCGCGTCGCGCTCGGCGCGCGTCTCGCCGACGCAGTAAAGAGGCGCGAGGCCTTCCTCGGCCAGCCGGGCCATCTTGCGGGCGAAATCGGGCTCGCGCTCGGCGCGGAAATGGCGTCGCTCGCTGTGGCCCACGAGGACGAGCACGGCGCCGGCGTCCTTCAGCATCGCGGCGGACACCTCGCCGGTGAACGCGCCCTCCCGCTCGACGTACACGTCCTGGGCGGCGAGAGCGATGCCCGTGCCGCCGAGCGTCTCGCCGACGCGATCGAGAGCCGGGAACGAGGGGGCGATGGCGACATCGACCTCCACGGGCCGCGCCAGCGCGACGATGGCACGGGCGAGCACCGCGGCGGCCGACGGCGTACGGGTCATCTTCCAGTTCGCGACGAGGAGGCGCCGACGCTCTCTCAACGCAGGACTTCCACTCCGGGAAGAGGCACGCCCGCCACGAAGTCGAGCGAGGCGCCTCCTCCCGTCGACACGTGCGAGATCTTCGCGGCGAGGCCCGCCTCCCGCACCGCCTCCACGCTCTCGCCCCCGCCCACGACCGTGAAGGCCGGGGACTCGGCGAGGATCTTCGCGACGCCGAGCGTGCCCTTGTCGAACGGCTTCGTCTCGAAGACGCCCATGGGCCCGTTCCAGAAGATCGTCTTCGCGTCCTTCGTCATTCGGCGGAACATCTCGATCGTCTTTTCCCCGATGTCGAAGGCCGCCGCGTTCTGAGGGATCGCGTTCATCGCCACCGTTTTCGCCTCGCCGGCCTTCTCCAGCGAGGGCGCGACGACGAAATCGGAGGGAAGGACGAGCGCGACGCCGCGCTCCTTGCATCGGTCGAGGATCTGGCGGGCGATGGGGACGCCCTCTTTCTCGAGGAGGGAGCCGCCGACGGGGAGAGAGAGCGCGGCGATGAAGTGGTTCGCCATGCCGCCCCCGACGAGGACGACGTCGGCCTTTTCGACGAGCGTCTTCAAGGCAGCGATCTTGCCGAGGATCTTCGCTCCGCCGAGGATCGCGGCGAAGGGGCGATCGATGTCCGTCGCGACCTTCGAGAGCGCCTTCAGCTCCTTCTCCATCAGGAGGCCGATGCCGCGCCGGTCCACCGGGAAGAGCGCCGCCAGACCGACGGTGGAGGCATGCGCGCGGTGAGCCGTGCCGAAGGCGTCGTTGACGTAGACGTCGGCGAGGGCAGCGAGCTGCCTCGAGAACGCCGGGTCGTTCGCCTCCTCGCCGGCGTGATAACGCAGATTCTCGAGGACGAGAACGCCGCCTCTCGCGAGGGCGGCGGCGGCTTTCTCCACCTCGGCGCCGATGCAGTCGGGCGCGAACGCCACGGGCGTGCCGAGGCGCGCCTCCAATGCGCGCGCCACGGGGGAAAGGGAGTACTTCGCGTCCCTCGCGCCCTTCGCCTTGCCGAGGTGAGAGGCGAGAATCAGGCGGGCGCCGCGCTCGCGGGCGAGGTGGAGAGTGGGCAGCGCCTCGACGATGCGCGTGTCGTCTCTCACGAGGCCGTCCTTGAGCGGCACATTGAAGTCGACGCGCACGAAGACCCGCTTGCCGTCCAGGTCGAGGTCGCGGATCGAGCGCGGAAGATCGGCCATTGCGTTCTCCTCCTCGAAAAGACCAGTCGCTCCATCTTAAGCGTCGGCGGCCTCTATAGTCTCGTCCGTGACCGAAGGCGAAGGAGCCGCGACGCGGGTGATCCCGTACACGTACGCGGGCGGACGGCTGCGCCTCCTCGACCAGCGCCGCCTGCCGCAGGAGGAAATCTTCCTCGAGTGTGACAGTGCCGCCCAGACGGCCGACGCCATCCGCAGCCTCGCCGTCCGGGGCGCGCCGCTCATCGGCGTGGCCGCCGCGTACGGCCTCTGTGCCGAGGCCCGCCGCGTTTGCGCTCGCGTTCCGGACGACCTCGATGTCGCGCTCGCTCTCGGCGCCGAAAAGCTCGTTTCGGCGCGGCCGACCGCCGTGAACCTCGCCTGGGCCGTCGGCCGGATGCGCGCCGCGGCCGGGAGATCGGCGGGCGGCCGCGCGGACGAGCGGGTCCTCCGTCTCGAAGAGGAGGCGCACCGCATCGCCGAGGAGGACCGCCTCGCCTGCCTCGCGATTGGCCGCATCGGAGCCGACTGGCTGCGCGCGCGCTGGTCGGGCCTCTCCTCGGTCCCGGCGGTCCTCACGCACTGCAACGCCGGCGCGCTCGCGACGGCTGGAATCGGGACGGCGCTCGGCATCGTGCGCGTGCTCGCGGCCGAAGGTCCGCTCGCGATCTTCGCGGACGAGACGCGGCCCTTCCTGCAGGGCGCCCGCCTCACGGCGTGGGAGCTTCGGCACGACGGGCTCGACGTGACGATCCTCCCGGACGCCGCGGGCCCGTCGCTGATCGCCCGCGGCCGCGTGCAGGGCGTCGTCGTGGGCGCGGACCGCATCGCGGCGAACGGGGACGTCGCCAACAAGATCGGGACGTACCCTCTCGCGCTCGCGTGCCGCGTCCACGGCGTCCCTTTCCTCGTCGCGGCCCCGACCACGACGATCGACCTCGCGACGCCGGACGGAGCGTCGATCCCGATCGAGGAGCGGGACGGAGCCGAAGTGCTCGAGCTGCCGCTCCCGGGAGGTGGCACGGCGTCCTTCGCGCCCCGCGGCGTCTCCGCGCTCTATCCCGCCTTCGATGTGACGCCCTCCCCACTCGTCGACGCGATCGTCACGGAGCGCGGAGTTTCCGTGCCGCCTCACGGGGAGGCGCTCGCGCGGTTTCTTTCGCGATGAGGGCGCACGAGACCCTCGTCCTCGGCCTCGAGACCTCCTGCGACGAAACGGCTGTCGCGCTCCTCGACGGCGCGGGACGGGCGCTCGCCTCCCGCGTGGCGTCGCAGGAGGAGGCGCACCGCCGCTTCGGCGGCGTCGTGCCCGAGATCGCGGCGCGCGCGCATCTGACGAACCTGCCGCCCCTTCTCGACGCGGCGCTCGCCGACGCCGGAGCGGCGCTGGCCGATGTCACGGCGGTCGCGGCGACGGCCGGCCCGGGGCTCGTCGGCGCCCTTCTCGTCGGCCTCTCGGAGGGAAAGGGGCTCGCGCTCGGGCTGGGTGTGCCCTTCGTTCCCGTGAACCACATCGAGGGCCACGCCCTCTCGCCGTTCCTGGACGGCGAAGGCGGTCCGGCCGCCCCGGTGCCGGACGCGTTCACCGCACTCGTCATCTCCGGCGGCCACACGCACGTCTTCGACTTCGAAGGCCCCCGGATCGGGCGCCTCGCGCGGACACGCGACGACGCGGCGGGAGAGGCCTTCGACAAGGTCGCGAAGATGGCGGGCCTGGGTTATCCCGGCGGTCCCGCGGTCGACCGCCTCGCCCGGCGCGGCCGCGCGGCGCGCCCTTTTCCCTTGCCGCATTTCAAGGACGGCTCGCCCGACTTCAGCTTTTCGGGCCTGAAGAACGCTGTGAGGGAGCGTCTTCTCGAACCGGGCCGCGCGCCAACGGCCGGCGTCCCGGGCGGCCCCGCCCTCCGCGAGGAGGACGCCCCCCCGCAGGGGCTCTGCGATCTGATGGCGGACGTCGAGGAGGCGATTGTCGCGCAGCTCCTGCACCGTCTCTCGCGCCTCCACGGGGCCGGACGATTCGGCGTCCTCACCGTCTCGGGTGGCGTCGCGGCGAACACGCTCGTTCGCGAGCGCATTCCGGCCTGGGGGCGGCGGCACGCCGTGGACGTGCTTCTCGCGCCGCGCGCGCTTACGGGGGACAACGCCGTGATGGTCGCGTTCGCGGGCCTCCTCAGGCTGCGCTCGGGGCGCACTGGCGAGGGGCTCGGCGCCGTGGCGCGCTCGCGCTGGCCTGTCGAGACGTTAGAATAGAGGGCTTGCGCGCGGCCGGCCGGTCGCGCGTCACCACTCCATGACCGACCCCTCGCGCATCCGCAATTTCTCGATCGTCGCCCACATCGACCACGGGAAGACGACGCTCTCCGACCGGATCCTCGAGATCACGGGCGCGCTGACCGCCCGCGAAATGACCGAGCAGGTTCTCGACGACAACCCGATCGAGAAGGAGCGCGGCATCACGATCAAGGCGCGCTCGGTCACGCTGAAGTACCGGGCCGAGGACGGCCAGGACTACGTCCTGAACCTCATCGACACGCCGGGGCACGTGGACTTCACATACGAGGTCTCGCGCTCGCTCGCCGCGTGCGAAGGCGCGGTTCTCGTCGTGGACGCGACGCAGGGCGTCGAGGCGCAGACGCTCGCGAACGCCTATCTCGCGATCCACAACAACCTCACGATCGTCCCCTGCATCAACAAGGTCGACTTGCCCTCCGCCGTGCCCGAGATGGCGCGCGAACAGATCGAGGAAGTGATCGGGATTCCCGCCAGGCACGCAGTCCTGACGTCGGGCAAGGTCGGCACGGGCGTGCGCGATCTCCTCGAGCAGATCGTCCACGACATCCCCGCGCCGACGGGCGATCCTCTCGCTCCGCTCCAGGCGCTCCTCTTCGACTCGTGGTTCGACCTCTACCGCGGCGTCACGTGCCTCATGCGCGTGCACGAGGGCACGGTCAAGCCAGGCATGAAGATCCGCATGATGGGGACGGGGTTCGGCGGTGAGGTGCAGGAGGTCGGCATCTTCAACCCAAAGCCGCAGATCGTGCCCGAGCTCTCCGTGGGCGAGGTCGGCTACGTCATCGCGGGCATCAAGGACCTCCATGCCGCGAAGATCGGCGACACGGTCACGGAGGCCGACCGCCCGGGTGCCCGGGCCCTTCCCGGCTTCCAGGACGTCAAGCCGATGGTTTTCGCATCGATCTTCCCGACGGAGACGGACGCGTACGAGAACCTGCGCGACGCGATGGAAAAGCTCCGCCTCAACGATGCGTCGTTCACGTTCGAGCCGGAGTCGTCCACGGCGCTGGGCTTCGGTTTTCGCTGTGGCTACCTCGGGCTTCTCCACATGGAGATCATCCAGGAGCGCCTCGAGCGCGAGTTCAACCTCTCGCTGATCACGACGGCGCCTTCCGTGCCGTATCAAGTGACGACGACGCGCGGACAGGAGCTCGAGATCTCGAATCCGGTGAAGCTCCCCGAGGCTCAGCTCATCGACGAGATGCGCGAGCCCTACATTCTCGCGACGATCATCACGAAGGACGAATACCTCGGCGGAATCCTCGCTCTCGCCGAGGAGAGGCGCGGGACGCAGGTGTCCCTCGAGTACGCGGGCACGCAGCGCGCCATCCTCAAGTACGAGCTGCCGCTGAACGAAGTCATCCTCGATTTCTACGACAAGCTGAAGTCGCTGTCGCGGGGCTACGCCTCGTTCGACTACCAGCTCATCGACTACCGCGCCGGCGACCTCGTGAAGCTCGACATCCTCATCAACGGCGAGCCCGTCGACGCGCTCGCGTTCATCGTCCACCGCGACAGGGCGCAGGCGAAGGGCCGGGCAATCGTGGAGAAGATGAAGGAGATGATCCCGCAGCAGATGTTCGAGGTCGTCATCCAGGCGGCGATCGGATCGAAGATCCTCGCCCGCAGCGCGGTGAGGGCGCTGCGCAAGAACGTCATCGCGAAGTGCTACGGCGGCGACATCACGCGCAAGAAGAAGCTCCTCGAAAAGCAGAAGGAAGGCAAGCGGCGGATGAAAAAGGTCGGCCGCGTCGACCTGCCGCAAGAGGCCTTCCTCGCGGTCCTCAAGGTCGACTGATGACGCGTCGCGCGCCGTTCGTGGAAACGGCCGAGGCCGTCCTCGTGGCCGCGGCGCTGGCGCTCACCTTCAAGGGCTTCGTCTTCCAGATCTTCCACGTGCCGAGCTCCTCGATGGAGGACACGGTTCTCACGGGCGACTACGTCCTCGTGAACAAGTTCGCGTACGGGCCTCACCGGGGCCCGTGGGGCCACGTCCTGCCGTACCGCGACCTGACGCGCGGGGATGTCGTCGTCTTCCGGTATCCGCCCGACCCCGGCCGCGATCTCATCAAGCGCGCCGTCGCGCTGCCGGGTGACCGGGTCGAGATCGACGCGAAGGTCCTCCGCGTGAACGGCCGTCCCGTGGCCGAGCCGTACGCGGTGCACCGGGACGAGGCGACGTATGGCAGGGACGCGCCCGCGTCCCTGCTCCGGCGCGACCGGTTCGGGCCTCTTGCCGTCGCGGCGGGCCATTTTTTCGCGCTCGGCGACAACCGCGACGAGTCGCAGGATTCGCGTTTTTGGGGGCCGGCGCCTCTCGCGCATCTCGAGGGCCGCGCCGTCTCGGTGCTCTGGTCCGTGCGCGAGGGGCCGCGTTCCTTCGCGGGCCGCGGAGCGGCATTACGCCGTTTGCTCGATACCGCGCTACACTTTTTGTCCCGGATACGCTGGGAGAGAAGCCTCCACGCCATTCGCTAGAGCGCGCGGGCACGGCCGCGCCGGAAGGAGAACACCATGCGGCGAGCCGCCACGAGATCACGGCGGGGCGAGGGTGCCTTCGGGCTCATCGTCGGACTCGTCATCCTGTTCGTCGTCGTGGTCGCGACCGTGCGCGTCGTCCCGCTGCACATCCACGGGAACGAGGTTCTCGACGCGATGAACGAAGCGGCCAACTTCGGCGGCCTGAAGCCACTCGAGAAGCTGCAGTACGATGTCTTCATGCACGCGCAGGACGCGAGGGTGCCGTTGAAGCTGGACGCCATCCGCGTGGAGCGGAGCGGCTCGTACATCGCCATCTCGGCAAAGTACGAGCAGTCGGTCGACATCTTCGGTTACACCTACGTCTACAAGTTCGACAAGAGAGTCGAGAAACCCGTCTTCTAATGGCTCGGGGGATCGAGCCCCCGCCCCTCTCCGAGGTCCGGCTCGACGTGTGGCTGGACGTCTCGTGCCTCTTTCCCACGCGGTCTCGGGCCGCGGCATCGTGCGCGGGGGGCAAGGTGGACCTGAACGGGCGCGCGGCGGCCGCGCACAAGCCCGTGCGCGCGGGCGACCGGCTCGAGATCACCTTTCCGCGCGGACGTCGGACTTTTCTCGTCAAAGGCCTGGCGGAAAGACACGTTCCAAAGGCGACGGCGCGGACGCTCTACGAAGAGACGACGCCGCCCCTTTCGCCCCAGTTTCTCGAGGCGCGGCGGCTCGAGCGCCTGCTCGCGCCGCGCCGGGACGAGAAGGGCGGCAAGCTGTCGAAGAAGGAACGCCGCGACCGGGAGAAGGACCGCGGATGGTGACCGCCCCCCTCGGCGGAGCGCGTAACATCGACCGTGGATGCGCATTCTTCTCTTCACGGGCAAGGGCGGGGTCGGCAAGACGACCATCGCCGCCGCGACCGGCCTCACGCTCGCCGCGCGTGGCCTGAAGACGCTCGTCATGTCCGTGGACGCGGCCCACTCCCTGGCGGACGTGTTCGACCGCGACGTCGCCCTCACGGACCACGCCCACGGCACGTCGGTCGCCGTCGGCGAGAACCTGTGGATTCAGGAGGTCGACGTCACCGAGGAGATCGGCCGACACTGGAAGGACATCTCGGGGTACATCACGACGCTCCTCGCCGTCACCGGCGTGGAGGAGGTGCTGGCCGAGGAGCTCGCGATCTTCCCGGGAATGGAAGAGGTCTCGGCGCTCCTCTACGTCAACCAGTACGCGCGCGAGAAGGCTTTCGACGTTCTCATCCTCGACTGCGCGCCCACGGGGGAATCGCTCCGGTTCGTGTCGCTTCCGCCCACGCTCGACTGGTACATGAAGAAGCTCTTCCACCTCGAACGCTCGATCCTGAAGGTCGCCCGGCCCGTCGCGAAGAAAGTGACCGACCTGCCGCTCCCGCCGGACCGGTACTTCGAGAACGTGCAGTCCCTCGCGCAGAAGCTCGAAGGCGTCGACACTCTCCTCAAGGACCCGAAGACGACGACGGTGCGCCTCGTGACGAACGCCGAGAAGATCATCATGAAGGAGACGCAGCGGGCCTTCATGTACTTCGGCCTCTACGGCTTCACGGTGGACGCCGTCATCGTGAACCGGCTCCTGCCGGACGACGTCCACGATCCGTTCTTCGTGAAATGGCGGAAGACGCAGGACCAGTTCCTCGAGGAGGCGCGCGGCTACTTCGATCCCGTGCCGGTCTTCACGCTGCCGCTGCGCGATGACCAGGTCCTCGGCACCGCGCCGCTCGTGGCGCTCGGGCGGGAGCTCTGGGGCGAGAAAGACCCCGCCGCGTCCTTCCGTTCCGATCCGCCCTATCGCTACACGAAGAGGGCCGGGAAGTACGTCCTCACGCTCAACCTGCCGTTCGTCGACAAGAGCGAAGTCGATCTCGCGATGTCGTCGGGAGACCTCGTCGTGCGCATCGGCAACGTGCGCCACCACATCCCGGTCCCGCGGACGCTCGTGGGCTTCTCGCCGGCCGGCGCCGCGATGGAAGACGGCCGGCTCACGGTGCGCTTCGAGCGCCCGTCGGAGGGACGCTGATGGCCAGAAAATCGAAGAAGAAGGATCCCCTCGAAGCGGATTTCGGACCCGGCCTGAGCGGGCCGGACCCGGCGCGTTCCGCCCTTCCGCGCGCGACATGGGGCCCGATCCCCGGCCTCGCCTGCGCGGGCGAGGGCTGCGTTCTCAAGCCGGCCGCCGACCTCGTCGGCAAGTTTTCGCTCCGGCTGGCGCGCCGGCACGGCAGTACGCTCTCGCGTGCCGCGAGCTCCGGCATCGAGTTCATGAAGGCGCTCCGCGACTTCCTCGACGAGGAGATCGCCTACGCCGAGCGCGCCGCGGGCGCCGGCGGCAAGCCCTCGCGCTACGAGAAGATCAAGGTCGAATGAAGACGGGGACGACTCTCACGCTAGGATGGGAAGGGATATGAGGCCAGGCGCGGCGCGACTGCCGTCATGCGTGGGGCTGCTCGCGATCGCCTGCTTCGTGGGAGGCTGTCCCTCCACGTCCGACCCCACCGGGGTGAATGGACGGGCGAGCCCGACGCCGACGCCAGCGAATACACCCTTGGTGACGCCTCCGCCGCTCGGAACTCCCTCCGGGTCGACGCCGACGCCGATCCCCACAGTGACCGGAACTCCTCCCACCGCCACTCCGACCTCCGGTCTCGGTTCGACGCCCGCCACGTTCACGCCGACGGCGGCCCCCGCAACACCCTCGCCGGTGCCGGGGACGCCGACGGTGACGCCGGTTCCGCCGACCCCGACGATGACGCCGTTCGCGGGCACGCCCACGCCGACGCCGTTCGGCGGCATTCCGACGATCACCCCCACGCCGACGCCCACGTTCACGCTGATCCCGACGCCGACGCCGACGCCGACGCCCACACCCACGCGCACGCCGTGAGGTTCAGCTCGCCGAGGCGATCTCGGCGACGATGGCGCGCGCGGCCGCCGCAGGGTCGGGCGCGCCGGTGATCGGCCGTCCGACGACGAGGAGGTCCGCGCCCGCGCGGATCGCGTCGACCGGCGTCGCGACGCGTTTCTGGTCGCCCAAGGCAGCGCCGGCGGGGCGCACGCCGGGAACGACGAGAAGAAAATCCGGCCCGCACGCCGAGCGGATCGCCTCGATTTCTCCGGGCGAGCAGACGACACCATCGAGGCCGGATTTCTGCGCGAGGACCGCGAGGCGCAGGGCGGCTTCGCGCGGTGAGCCCAGAAGGCCGATCGCGGCCAAAGCCGCGGAATCGAGCGACGTGAGCACCGTCACGGCAATGAGCTTCGGAGCGGGACCGCCGGCCTTCGCGGCGGCCGCGCGACCCCCTTCGCCGAACGCCTTCATCATCTCGACGCCGCCCGCGGCATGGCAGTTGACGATGGACGCGCCGGTCAGGGCGGCGGCGGCGGCGGCGCGGCCGGCCGTGCTCGGAATGTCGTGGAGCTTGAGGTCGAGGAAGACGTCGGCTCCCGACGCCACGATCTCGCGCACGAGAGAAGGCCCCTCGGCGACGAAAGCCTCGAGCCCCAGCTTCAGGACGCCGGCCTCGGGGGCGACGCGGCGCGCCAGGGCGAGGAGCGCGGCACGGTCCGGCAGGTCGAGCGCGACGGCGAGGCGAGCGCGGGCGTCACGCAAACTGGTGATCCGGGCGCGGGCGCGTGCTCAGCGTGTCCACGAGATCGGAAGCGCGCGCGACGCCGTGGCTCTCGCACCATGCGGCGAGCTCGCCGACGAGGCGCCCGGCGAGCGACGGGTCCCGGAAGTTCGCCGTTCCGATCTGGACGGCGTTCGCGCCCGCGATGAGGAACTCGACGACGTGCTCGACGGTCTCGATCCCGCCCATCCCGAAGATGGGGATCTTCGGGAGGGCCTTCCTCACTTCCCACACCATGCGTAGCGCGATCGGGCGGATCGCGGGACCGGAGAGCCCGCCCGTCGTGAACCCGATCTTCGGCTCGCGGCGCGTAAGATCGATCGCGAGGCCGACGAGCGTGTTGATGAGCGAGAGCGCGTCGGCCCCCGCGTCCACGGCCGCGCGCGCCGACGCGACGATGTCCGTCACGTTGGGCGAGAGCTTGACGACGAGCGGATGGCGCGTCGCGGCGCGGATTCTCTTCACGAGGGCGGAAAGCGCCTCGGGGTTGTTCCCGAAGATCATGCCTCCCGTGACGACGTTCGGGCAGGAGACGTTCACCTCGATCGCGGCCACGCGGCGATCGCCGCCGATGCGCTCCACGACCGCCACGTAGTCGTCCTCCGTGTCGCCCCACACGTTCGCGATCACGGTCGCGCCGAGGCGGGCGAGCTCCGGCAGCTTCTCGGCGAGAAAGACGTCGACGCCCACGTTCTGCAAGCCGATCGCGTTCAGCATCCCCGCGTCCGTCTCGCAGATGCGCGGGGGCGGATTGCCGTGGCACGGACGGCGCGAGAGGCCTTTCACCGAGATCGCGCCGAGCGCCGCGAGATCGAGGTAATCGGCGAACTCGAGACCGTAGCCGAACGTGCCGGACGCCGTCCCGATCGGATTCCTGAGGCGCAGCCGGCCGAACGCCGTGGAGAGGTCGACCGTCATGGCGTCACAGGCGCGCCCAGTCGATCCCGGTGGGCGGCACGCACGGGCCCTCCTTGCAGATCGTCGCGAAGCGGCCGTCCACCGTCGGAACCACGCAGCCGAGGCAGACGCCGAATCCGCAGGCCATCTCGGACTCCATCGCGAACGAGCCCTCGAGCCTCGCGTCGGCGAGGAGCCTCGCGAGAGCGCGGAACATCGTCACGGGGCCGCAGGCGTACACGCGGCGGAAGCGCGCCCCGCCCGCGAGCGCGCGCGTGAGGAGCTCGGTGACGGGGCCCCGGCGCCCCAGGGAGCCGTCGTCCGTCGCGTAGCGGCAGCGGTGCGAGCCGAGGAACCGCTCGAAGTCCGCGCGCTTCAGGATGTCGTTTTCGTTGCGCCCCCCGTAGAAGAGGTCCGCCGTGATGCCGCGCGCGGCGAGCGTGCGCGCGAGGAGGACGAGAGGAGCGAGGCCGATGCCGCCGGCGACGAGGGCGACACGGTCGGAGGGAAGGAGATCGTCGATCGGAAACGGCACGCCGAGAGGACCGAGAACGGGAAGCGGCGTTCCCTCGGCGAAACGCGCGAGCGCGGCGGTTCCGACTCCGACGATCCTGACGACGAACTCCAGGGCGGGAACGCCCGCCACGGTGGTCACGTCGGCGATGGAAAACGCGCGACGGAGGTACGGGCGGAGTCCCTCGCCGGCCTGGATCATCGCGAAGTGGCCTGGTCTCGTCCCGGGGCCGATCGTGCCCGCCGAGAGAAACAGGGAATAGTGCCGCTCGTCGTAGTGGATCGTCCTGAGGACGCGGAGCGATTCGTTGACGGCCATCGGGAAGAAGGCGAGACTCGCCGGGCGCGGATTATGAGCGAGGGTCGACCGGCGTACCACCTCCCTCTCGCAGGCGCGCTCTTCGGCCTCGCGGCGGGCGATCTGCTGCTGGGTCTCAATCCGCAGCTCCTCCACGTTCTTCCCGCTGCGCGGTTCCTTCTCGTCGCCGCCGGGGCGGGGGCCGTCCTCGCGTCTCCTCTCGCGCTCCTGCCGCGCCTGCGGCACGCTTCGCGCGCGGGCGCCGCATGGACCGCCGCCCTGCTCGCGGCGTCCGGCGTCTTCGTCGAATTCCAGCGGCAGGCGCTCCACGATTTCGTGCCCGCGGGAGCCCGGCGCGTCCTCGTCGCCACCGCGATGGCGGCGCTTCTCTCCGCCGCCCTCCTCGCCGCGCGCGCCCTGCGCGGCGGGCCCTCCGCCGGGACGCTCGCGATCCCGCTCGTCCTCTTCCTGCTGGCGCCTCTCGCGGGCCGGCGCGCTCCGGAGCGGCCTTCGCCCGGAGCGCCGCTCGCGCCGCTTCGCGCGCCCCGCCGGAATCTTCTCGTCGTGGGGCTCGAGGGCGCCTCCTGGGACCTTCTCGCCACATACGCTTCCGAGGGCGCGATGCCGGTCGTGGAGCGGCTTCTCCGCGGTGGCGCCGCCGGCCCGTTCGCCCCGCTCGTTCCGTACGATCGCGCGGCGTTGTGGACGACGGCGGCGACTGGCAAACGGCCGCTGAAGCACGGCGTCGTCTCGTCGCGCCGCTTCGAGACGCCGGGGGGAAGCCTCCGGCTCCTGCCGGTCCTTCCCGGCTCGGCGGTGCCCGGAGGCGCGCACCCCACGGCGGACGCGGCCGCCTCACGGCGCAGCCTGACGTTCTGGGAGATTCTCGCCGCTCGCGGCCACGAGGCGGCGGTCCTCGGGTGGCCCGCGTCGTCTCCGGCGCGGGAGGGACTCGTCCTGTGGGCCAGCGACGTCTTTTTCGACGGAGGCGCGGACGCCGGCGCGGCGCGTCCCGCCGAGGCCGCCGCGCGGGCGCGTCTCTTCAGGGTGGCGCCCGACGGCCTCGACCGGCCGCTCGCCCGCGCGCTCGTGCCGGACGGCCTGCCCGCGGGCGAGGCGCGGATCGGCCCTCTGCGTGGAGCGGCCCGCGACCTCACCGTGACGGGAGCGGCTCTCGCCGTCGTGCCCGGAGGCCCGCGGAACGTCTCGGCCCTCGTCCTGTCAGGCCTCGCCGAGGCGGGCGGCCTCTTCGGGGCCGCGGGGAACTCGCGCTATTGGGGCCTTTCCATTCCGCAGGCCGAGGCCGAGGCGCGGGCCGCCGCTCTTCGGGCCTACTACCGGTTCCTCGACGACCTTCTCGGCGAGATCCTCGAGCGGGAAGGCCGGAATCGCACGATCTGCCTGTTCGCGCCCGTGGGGTGGGGGCCGGCGCCCACGCTCGAGGCCGTCTCGTATTTTCTGCGCGGGCGGACGCCCGCGGCGAGCCCCGATGCGGCGCGGGACGGCTTCGTCGTCTTCGCGGGGGCAGGCGTGAGGTCGGGCGTGCGGCTCACGTCCGCGAGCGTCCTCGATCTCGCGCCCACGCTTCTTGTCCTCGCCGGCGAGCCCATCGCCCGCGACATGGACGGCCGCGTCCTCGCCGAGGCGTTCGACGAGCGGTTCACGGAGTCGGCGAGCGTTCCGATCGTGGCGACGTTCGAGGCGGCGGGGCCGCAGTAGCCGCGAGGGCGGAGAGGAGCGCCTCGTGGAACGTGCGGGGCGCCTCGAGCGGCCCGTCGTGTCCGACACCGACGAGGACGACGAGGCGCGCGTCGCGCATCTTCGCGGCCGCCGCGCGGGCGATGGCGGCAGGAAAAAGCGTCTCGCGCTCGCCCCAGATCAAGGTCGTGCCGGAAGGCAGATCGTGAAGGCGCGGGGCGAGGAAGTCGGCCTCGGCGAAGCGGGCGACCGTGGCGGCCGCGGAACCGCCGCCGTAGTTCCGGCCGAACGCGTCGAGGATGAATCCCAAAGAGGGCGCGGGCTTGCGGAAAAAGAGGAGATCGAAAACGCGGCGGGCGCCCGCGCGGTCCCTGGGCAGGACCCGGGCGCGCTCGGCTTCGGCGTCTTCCGGAAGGGAAAGGCCCGCCGCGTCCACGAGGACGAGTCGGCCAGCCTTCCAAGGGAATGTCAGCGCGTACGACCCCGCCGTCCAGCCGCCGAGAGAGTGGCCGACGAGATCGGCTTTCTCGAGCGCGAGAGCGCGCGCGAGCGAATCCAGCGCCGCCACGCGGCCCGCGAGTCCGTAGCCTCCCGGGTCCCGCGGCGGCTCGCTCCGGCCCGAGCCGGGCGCGTCGGGCAGGATCACCGTCCGGCCGTGCCGGGCGAGGAAGAGCGCGGCATCCGTCCAGTACGTCGCGTCGGCCCCGAGGCCGTGCAGCAGAACGACCGGCCGCTCCGCCGACAGAGGTCCGAGAATGAAGGCCGAGAGCGTCGTGCCGTCGTCGGCCGCGAAGGTCTCGCGCCGCGCGCCGGCAAAGGACAGCCGCGCCTCCTGGACCGAGCGGTAAACGGGCAGCGGATCGACGGCGACGGCACCGAAAAGAAAGAAGAAACAGAAGAATACTGCTCTCAAAACCACGCTCAGAAGCAGCTTCCTTTTGCTCATCGCAACCGCACGGTACCAATTCTTCTTAGAAGGGTGAGTGGGGCCCGGGCGCGCGTGCCGCCGCGGCCGCTCTCGAGCGCGGTGCTCCGATTACCTTTTCTAAGAAAAATCCCGCGTTCTCTTCGGTCTTCAGTACGCGATGAGCGAGCGCAGCGCCGCGAGGATGTCCTCGCTCTGGGGGAGCGTGGCATCCTCGAGCTGCGGCGCGTAGCCGCAGAACGCATCCTTCGCGGCGACACGCCGCACGGGGGCGTCGAGCCACGCGAAGAGCTCGTCGGCGGCGCGCGCGGCGATCTCGGCGCCAAAGCCGTGCGTCTGCCAGTCCTCGTGCACGACGAGGAGCCGGTTCGTTTTCTTGACGCTTTCGGCCACCGCCTCGAAGTCGTACGGCGCGAGGGAGCGCAGGTCGAGAATCTCCGCCTCGCGGCCGTCCTCCTCCGAGAGCCGGGCCGCGGCGACCGCGCTGCGAAACACCGTGGCCCCGTACGTCACGATCGTGGCGGCCGTGCCAGGCCGCACGGCGCGCGCCTTGCCGAAGGGAATCATGAAATCCGGCCCCGGATAGCGGGCTTTGTTGTGCGTCTGCCGGTACAGGTGCTTGTGCTCGAGGAAGAGAACGGGGTCGTCGCAGCGGATCGCCGTCCGGAGAAGGCCGTTCGCGTCGAGGGCGTTCGACGGCATCACGACGCGGAGCCCGGGAATGTGCGTGAACGTCACCTCGCCCGATTGCGAGTGATACGGCCCGCCGCCGGTGAGATAGCCGCCGATCGCGACGCGGATGACGACGGGGGCGCGGAAGGCTCCGCCCGAACGCCAGCGCAGCGTGGCGAGCTCGTCGCGGATCTGGAGCATCGCGGGCCAGATGTAGTCGAAGAACTGGACCTCCACGACGGGCTTGAGCCCGCGCACGGCCCAACCGATCGCCCGGCCCACGATGCCCGCCTCCGCGAGCGGGGAGTTGAAGACCCGCGAGGGCCCGAAGGCCTTCTGGAGGCCTGCCGTCACCTTGAAGACGCCGCCCTTTCCCTTGCATTCGCCGAGGGCGTCGGCGCGGCTCGCGTCGGCCACGTCTTCGCCCCAGAGGGCGATGCGGGCGTCGCGGGCCATCTCGTCGCGGAGGGCGGCGTTGATGAGGTCCACCATCGTCGTCGGCGCGCCCGTGAACGCGGGCGCGTCCTCCGTGTCGAACGCGGCCGACGTCGGGTCGACGTCGGGAGACACGATGTGCGCAAATACGGTCTCGGGCGCGGGCTGGGGCCGGGTGAGGGCCTCGTCCGCGGCGGCGTTCACCTCGGCGTCCACTTCCTCGCGCAGCGCCGCGAGATCCTCGCCCGTGGCGAGGTGCTCGTTCGCGAGAAAGGCCGCGAACACCTCGAGCGGGTCCCGGTCCGCGTCCTTCTTCCGTTCCGCCTCGGTCCGGTAGAGCCTGTCGTCGTCGGAGAGGGAGTGCGAGTGCGCGCGGATGACGTGCGCGTGCACGAGGGACGGCCCCTTCCTCTCGCGCGCGTAGGCGAACGCGTACTTCAGCGCGTCGTACGAGGCGAGAAAGTCGCAGCCGTCCGTCTCGGCCACGAAGAGGCCGGGATACGAGCGCACGAGCTTCGAAATGGAGCCGCCGGGCGTGTTCACCTCGACCGGAACCGAGATCGCGTAGCCGTTGTCCTCAACGACGAAGACGACGGGGAGCCTGAGCGTGCAGGCCGAGCTCAGCGCCTCCCAGAACTCGCCTTCCGAGGTGGAGCCCTCGCCGATCGTCACGACGATGACCTCGTCCTTCTCCGCGCGCTCGACGGCGCCGCCGAGGTCGGACGCCTCGTCACGCAGGAGAAAGCGGCCGGCCTCGGCGGCGCCGACGCCCGGCAGGCACTCGGTCGCCGTCGGCGAGGAGGTCGTGAAGATGCGCAGCGTGGACGCGCCCCAGTGCGAGGGCATCTGCCGACCCGCCGACGCGGGGTCGTCGGCCGCTCCCACCGCCTGCAGAAACATCTCGAGCGGCGTGACGCCGAGGCCGAGGCAGATCGCGCGGTCGCGGTAATACGGGAAGAGCCAGTCCGAGCCTTTCCGCATGTGGAACGCGATCGCCGTCTGGACCGCCTCGTGCCCCGCGCCGCTGATCTGGAAGAAGATCCTGTTCTGGCGCTTGAGCTGGATCTGCTTGTCGTCGATCCTGCGGGACGTGAGCATGTTCCGGTAGGCCCGGAGCAGGTCCTCGCGCGACAGGCCTTCGTAATGGTCCGCTTTAGGCGGCGCGATTTCCGTCGCCATCGGGCGGAGATTACCGGAAAAAGGCCGCGGAACGCCGTCGACGAGGCTACGCCGCGGGGTGGGCGGCGGCCGCGGGCGCGCCGGAAGACGCAGGCGCGTGCCAGTCCGAGTGCGGAACGCGGTTTTCGACGATCCACCCTCGGAGGAGCTCGCGATACCGGCGCGCCGGAATGCCCTCGTTCGCGAAGAAGGGCTCGAGCGCTCCGCTCAGCGCCGGGAGCCGGTAGAAAGGCACGGCGGGATAGTAGTGATGCTCGAGGTGCAGGTGCGACCAGAGGTAGACCAGCTCCCAGAACGGCGAGCGCGCCATCCGCGTGCCCCACCGCGCGGGTTCGCCGGGCACGATGTCGTAGTGCTGCCCGAGGCGGTTGAGGGCGAACGCGGGAGGGAAGACGAAGAACACGGGCACGGCCCAGAGCCACAGGAGGCGCGCCGCACCGCCGAAGACGCCGATCGCGGTCGCGGCCAGTACGTGCAGGCCGATCGCCGCGATGCGCTCGCCGCGGATCCTCCGCTGGAGCGTCTCCGGATACGTGGCGTTTTCTTTGCGGGCCGCGCGAAAGTAGATCGGAAACAGGGCCGGCGTCGCGTAGAGGAGCTTCAGCCACCGCGCGTTCTTCTTCGGCGAGAGATGCGCGCGCTTCGGGTCGTCCGCCGTCGAGCCGAGCTCGGCGTGGTGGTCGAGATGCCAGCGCGTGAACTGCGCGGGCGAGATGCCGGACGGGAGCGCGTAGAGGAGGCCGAGGAGACGATACGCACGCGGCCGGTCGCCGTCGAAGACGGCCTTGTGGACGACCTCGTGGAGGAGCACCGTTCCGTCGAATACGACGAAGCCGAGGACGAGCGCGCACGGAATGCGCACCCAGAGGCTCTCGAAATGCCAGCCGAGAAGGAACGCGGCGGCGAAGAGGACGAGCTGGCGGAGGGCGACCGCGAAATGCAGCGCGGGGCTCTTCTGGTGGAGCTCCCTCAGGACGTCGTGCGGCACGGCCGCCGCGAGCCGCTTCCTCAGGTCCCCGATGGCGTGGGCGTAGTACCCAGACTTCATCCCGAAAGAGAGTACGCCGGCTCGCGAGAAAAGGCTTCCCCTCTCAGTTCCCGTAGCGCTCCTTGTAGAACGCGTCGATCTTCTTTCGTTCCTCGGGCGAGAGGCCCTTTTTCCAGACGTGGCGCGGATCGTCCTCCACGGCCTTGATCGCGGCCATCACCTTCTCGTCGCCGTGGGCCGCCTCGCGCGCCTGCGGCAGGAATTTCGTGTAGAAATTCTCGGCGACCTCGAAGAAGCCGTGCCACTGGACGAAGTCCGGCCCCATCATCGCCGCGCCCATCCGGGCGCGCCGGCCCTCGTGGTGCCACAGCCTGTAGAACGTCCACTCGATCTCCTCGTCGAACGGCGTGGGCGTGAGCTTCCCGGCGTCACGCAGCGCGGTCATGATGGCTTGCGCGGGCTGGGCGAACTTCGTGTTCCACAGGTCGACGGTGTCGTCGTACGACTTGTAGAAAGAGTCGATGAAGGCGCCGCCGTGGCAGCTCGTGCAGACGTCCTTCATCCCCGCGCGCTTCTTCTCCCAGCCCTCCTGCTTCCTGGAGACGACGGGCCGGAGCGTCCACGAGATCCGCGCCCCCACGTCGTGCGTGAGAGGCTGTTTCGCGGTGGCCGACACGTGGCACGTGGCGCATGTCGGCGCGGCGGTGTAGTCGCGGCCGACGACCCAGGTCGGAGAGTCGAGGTTCATCTCGGACTTCCTGGTGCGGTACGCGATGCCGTGCTTGCTCTCGTCGTAGATCTCGGCCTGCGGGTGATCCGGCCCGAGATGGCACTTGCCGCAGACCTCGGGCTGGCGCGCCATGGCCTTCGAGAAGGTGTGCCGGCTGTGGCACGCCGAGCAGGCTCCGCGCGAGCCGTCGGGGTTCACGCGCCCGATGCCGGTGTTCGGCCACGTCGCGGGATCGAGAACGGGCGCGCCGATCGCGCTTTTCTGGACGGATCCGTCGGCGTTCTTCAGGACCGCGACCGTCGAGCCGTGGCACTGCCAGCACCCGTTGACCGCGGCGAGCCGCCCCTCGACGACCTCGCCGAGCACGTTGTCGAGCGACCCGATGAACTTCGCCGCGCTCGCGTGGTGGCTCTTCTGGAATTCCTCCACGATGCCGCCGTGGCAGGGCTCGCAGGCGGTCGGCGTGACGGCCGTGACGATGGTCGCGCCCTCGTGCTTCCAGGCCGCGGGATCCTTCGCCTCCGCGTTGTGGCACTCCCAGCAGCTGATGCCCAGCTCGCCGTGCCGGCTGTCCCGCCACTGCGCCACGATTCCAGGCGTCTTCTGGGCGTGGCAGGCCACGCAGGGCTTGCTCTCGTCGCTCAGAGGCCCGGTCTCTTTCGCGGGGGCGACCGGTTTGGGCTTGAGCTTCGCCTTCGTCTGCGCGCCTCCGGAGGAAGCCGTGAGGAGGAAAGCGAGAAGGAGCGGGACCGAAAGACCGGCCAGCCGGTTTCGGCAAGCGAGCGTCATGCTGAACCTCCCTGACTGCGTAAGGGGAGGTTAGGGCGCCGTCGGGGCCGAATTCAACCTATTTGATTGCCCTAACGAGCCTCCACCGCGGTGGGATCGTTTGTGATCTCGTCGATGACGGAGGCGAAGGCGGTGAAGGCGGCGTTTGGGGTAGAGCTCGACAGAACGAGCCGGGCGCCGGTGATGGAACCTGAGAAGCCCATGTCGCGGACGATGCGATTGATCTGTGTCATTCCGTTCGGGAGAACGGGGTAGCTCTTTGCGGCGAGCGTCGCGCCGGCGGGAGATACGAGAGCCGCGTCGACCGTCGTGGAGACGTCGGCGTTGCTCGCGAGAACGAGATTGGACCGGAAGCCGTCGCCCTCTCGGATGTAGAGGATCGAGCGTGAGGAGCCGGCGGGAATCAGGTTCGACGAGAAGACGGCCGGAATGGTCTGGCTCAAAGTTCCGCCAAACCCGGCAGTGGACGTCACGGAGACGACGTTGAGAGAAGCTGTGTCCGACGTGATGCGGATGGCTCCGAAGCCGGAAGTCTGGTGGAAGACCGAGCCGAGGACGTCCAAGTAGGTGACAGACTTGCCGGACTCGAGGTTGAAGGTCTGTTCGGGACCGCTCGAGCCGTCCTGGTTGTTGCCGAGGAACTTCATCGTGAAGGAAGCGGGCGCGGCGCCGACGTTGGCGACCGCGACGTTCGTCGTGTAGAAGGCGCCGTTGGCCCCGTTCGAATGGGCACTGGACGGAAGCAGCCAGGTCCCGCCATTGCTGCTTTTGAAGACGCCGCCACCATCGGTGCCCGCATAGAGCGTGGCCGTGTTTGAGGGATCGATGGCCAGGGCATACACAACGATGTTCGACAGGCCACTATTCATGGCGATCCAATTACCTCCAGCATTGGTACTCTTGAAGACGCCGCCTTCAGTTCCTGCGTAGAGCGTGGCCGGGCTTGAAGGATCGATGGCCAGGGCAAAGACAGCGGTGTTTGTCAGGCCGGCGTTGATCGTCGCCCACCCGTCCCCGCCATTAGTGCTCTTGAAGATACCGTGGTCATACCAGCCGGAGTAGAGCGTGGCCGGCGCCGAGGGATCGATGGCCAGGGCAAAGACACTGTCGATATGGGCCCTGTTGATGGCGCTCCAGCTCCCTCCGCCGTTGGTGCTCCTGAAGAGACCGATGTAGGTGCCGGCATAGAGCGTAGAAGGGGTCGACGGATCAACGGCCAGGGACCAGACAACGGTTTCTCTCAGGCCGGTGTTGATGGCCGTCCAGCCCCCCCCGGCGTTGGTGGTCTTGAAGACGACGCCTGCGCCGAACGTGCCGGCGTAGAGCGTGGCCGGGGCGGAAGGATCGATCGCCAGGGCAAAGACACGGGCGTTGGTCAGACCCGTGTTGACAGCCGTCCAGCTTCCCGCGCCGTCGCTGCTCTTGAAGACGCCGCCGCCGTCAGTGCCGACGTAAAGCGTGGCCGGTGCCGAAGGGTCAATTTTGAGGGCCGTGACAACAGTGTTGGTCAGACCCATATTGGCGGGACTCCAGCTCGCCCCGCCGTTGCTGCTCTTGAAGACGCCGCCACCGCCAGCGCCGGCGTAGAGCGTGGACGGGGTCGAAGGATCGATAGCCAGCGCCACGATCACTCCGCCTTCCGGTCCGTTCGTCGTCCATGTGTTGACGCCGGCCGAGGCGACGCCGGCAAGACTCGAACACAAGAGTACCAGGAGCGATAGGATCGGGAGGAGAAAGCGTTTTCCGAAGCGCCGGGATTGACCCGCTGCGAGGGAGGAGATCGTGCAGGCGGAGGAGTAAACGAAAAGCAGGTTATGGGAGCGCATGGGGACCTCCTTGTCTCTGCGTAAGATATGGACCGAGCGGATGAAAAGTCTTAGGGAACGTCCAGCAAATTCGCAGGTTTTCTCCAGGCTGCCGCCGTGAAGATCCGCTTCGGCCCGTTCACCCTCGATCTCGACACCAGACAACTGACGAAGGGAGGACGCGAGATTCACCTCGCGCCCAAGGCGTTCGAGCTCCTGGCGACGCTCGTCCTGGATCGGCCGAAAGTGCTTTCCAAAGCTGTCCTGCTGAAACGGCTCTGGCCGAAGACCTTCGTCGCCGAGGCCAACCTCTCGAACCTCGTCGCCGAGATTCGGGAGGCGCTCGGTGACCGGGCCCGCGCCCCTCTGTTCGTCCGGACCGCGCACGGGTTCGGCTACGCGTTCTGCGGGGAGGCGACCACGCTGCCGGGCGCAACGGGACCGGATCGACCCTCGTGCTGGCTCGAGTGGGGCAGGCGGCGCTTTCCCCTGTCAGAAGGAGAACACGTCGTGGGACGCGATTCCGATGTCGAGATCCAGCTCGATGCGTCGACGGTCTCCCGCCGTCACGCGCGGCTCGTGGTGACGGCAGAAGGAACGGTGCTCGAGGATTTCGGTAGCAAGAACGGCACCTTTCGCGGCAGCGTGCGCGTCACCTCGCCGGTCCAGCTCGCCGATGGCGATTCCATCCGCATCGGGTCGCTGCTCGTGACCTTTCATGTGCGCGCACCCTCGGGGTCGACGGAGACCCAGGTCCAGTCCACCCCATGATCCGAGGCCTTCCCAAGCCATTCGCGCCCGGTACCCGCGTCGGTCCTTACGAGATCGTCGGGTGGCTTGGTGCCGGCGGCATGGGCGAGGTCTACCGCGCGCGGGATCCACGGCTCGGGCGCGACGTGGCGATCAAACTGATCCCCGAGACGTTCGCGAAGGATGCGAGCCGGTTGCATCGCTTCGAGCAGGAGGCGCGCGCTGCCGGCCAGTTGAATCATCCAAACATCCTGACGGTCTACGACGTGGGCACGCACCAGGGTGCGCCGTACGTGGTTTCGGAGCTGCTCGAGGGCGAATCCCTCGGGAGCCGGTTGCGCGGACCCCCGCTCGCGCCACGCAAAGCCATCGACTATGCACGCCAGATCGCCGAGGGACTGGCCGCCGCGCATGAAAGAGGCGTCGTCCACCGCGACCTGAAGCCGGACAACCTCTTCGTGACGAGCGAGGGGCGTCTCAAGATTCTCGACTTCGGGCTCGCGAAGCTTACACAGCCCGCCGACGACGCCGCACGAAACACCGGGCCACTGACTGAGACGGGACCGGGGACGGTGATGGGAACTGCCGGCTACATGTCGCCGGAGCAGGTCCGCGGCGAGACCGTGGATCACCGGTCCGACATCTTCAGCTTCGGCGCGGTCCTCTACGAGATGGTGACCGGGCATCCGGCGTTCAACCGCGCGACGGCGGCCGACACGATGGCCGCCATCCTGAAGGAGGACCCGCCGGAGCCGTCCTCGGCCCCCTTCCCGCCGGCGCTCGGGCGCATCGTTACGCACTGTCTGGAGAAGGCGCGCGAGGCGCGCTTTCAGTCGGCGCACGACTTGGCGTTCGACCTGCAGTCTCTCGTGGGGACGAGCGGCGCCGAATCGCCGGCCATCGGC
>JBGPDK010000018.1:0-30481 GCA_041482235.1 Thermoanaerobaculia bacterium
CAACATCACCAACTACGACACCACCAACAGCGGGGCCACGTCGAGTTTCGGCCTGAACCAGACCAACGAGGTCGACAAGTTCTACCAGGCCGTCCTCGAAGTCGACTCGGTCTTCCCGAAGAACCTGTCCAACGTGTTCGTCGCACAGCTCGCTCGGGACCAGCGCCCGGTCACGAGCCAGTTCGGCGGCACCGAGTTCTCCATCAACTTCGGTACCACCCAGTTCTTCGGCTCGAACGACACCACCCCGAACACGGCCGATGAGAAGAAGCTCCAGTTCAAGGACACCGTTCAGTTCGAGTGGAAGGGCCACTCCCTCAAGGCAGGCGCGGAGCTTCTGCACCGAAACCTGTTCGATGCCTTTCCGCGTTTCGCGGGTGGCTCCTATTCGTTCAGCAGCCTGCTCAATTTCGTGAACAACGCACCGAACAGCTTCCAGCAGGCCTACGGTCCGCAGAATGGCGACGTCGAGTGGAAGACCGACCTCTGGGGGTTCTACGTCAACGACGATTACCGCGTCCTTCCGCGCCTGACCCTCGGCCTCGGCCTGCGGTACGACTACATGAAGACGGCGCGTCCGCCGTCCAATGCGTACCCGCAGCACCCGGAGTTCCTCACGCAGATCAAGGACGACACGAACAACATCGCTCCCCGTCTCGGCTTCGCCTGGGACGTGTTCGGCGACGGCCGTTCCGTTCTTCGCGGCGGCACCGGCAAGTTCTTCGAATACATGCCGGACATCCTGCTGGCGAGCCCCATTCAGGGCATCAGCGGCGCGCTTTTGACCAGCACGTTTTCCTGCAATACCACGGCGACGAATCCCTGCCCGACCTACCCCGACATTTTCGCGCCCGCCGACTTCCTGGCCAGGTCGAAGCTGGGGGCCAACCTCGTGACCATCGGCTCGAACTACCAGGCGCAGGACGCGTGGCGCACGAGCCTGCAGTTCGAACAGCGCCTCGGCGAGGGCTACGTCGCGGGTGTCAGCGCGGTCTACTCGAAGCTGAATCACATTCAGGGCACGGTGAACATCAACCTCGTCCCCACGGGCTTCGTCCTCGGCAACATGCCGGTCTACGACTACAACAGCTCGGCCAATCCGGCCCGTCCGTACGCCGACATGGGCATCATCCGCGAGCTCACCAGCAACGAGCAGGCGTGGTACCGCGCGCAGACGATCGAGCTCCACAAATATGCCACCGGCGGCTCGAAGCTCTCCTGGGACGTCAGTTACACGCATGCCGACTCGGTCGACTACGAGACGAACACCCGTTCCACGTCGACCACCTTCCTCATCGACCCGAAAAATCCCGCGCTCAGCGAGGGACCGAGCGACAACGACATGAAGCACCGCGTCGTCGGCGATCTCACGTATCGCCTGCCGTGGGGCTTCGAGGTTTCCGGCGTCGCGTTCTGGCACAGCGGCTTCCCGTACACGGGTGCCATAAGCTTCACCTGCAGCGGTTGCACGGCCAACAGCTTGACCGGACAGGCTCAGACGACCTCGGCGGCGAATTTCACCCCGGTCTTCGTCGACGGGAACGGGTCGATCATCGACCTCACCCAGGCCAACGGCATGACCCTGCCGCAGTTCTCCGCCTTCCTGAGCGGGCAGAACGCGAGTCTCATCCAACGCAACTCCTTCCGCCAGCCCGGCGTGTGGGACGCCGACCTCCGCCTTTCGAAAACGTTCGACCTCCCCTACGGGGTGAGGTTGCAGTTGCTGGCCGAGGTGTTCAACCTGTTCAACAGGAACATGGGTGTCGTCACCGGTGTCAACCAGGATCTGTTCAAGGTCACCTACACGGCGTCGACCGGCAAGTACACGATCACGAAATTCACGAACACCGTGAAAGGTGTGGCGCTCAACACGTTCGGCGTCGTCCAGGGCTACTCCGGTGAGGTCAACCCTCGCCAGTTGCAGCTCGCTGCGAAGGTCAGCTTCTAGCAGCCATCTCCCCGCAGTCACGAGAGGCCGCCTCCGGGCGGCCTCTCTTCCTGGTACGCCCGGCACGGGCTTCCGGCGGGGCCGCTCCCTCGGGTGCGGCCCCGTCCGTTCCGGGCGCCTACTTCGGAGGAAAGTCGAAGCTCCGGACCACGTTGAAGCCGAAGTGGATGTTCCGGTCGGTGACGCCCCCGACGAGGATGCTGTTGCCGTCCTGGTCGAGCGTGCGGGCCGCGCCGAAATCGCCGCCCATCATCTGATCGATCGTGGACGCGACCGTGTTGCCGATGTAGAGCCCGAACCTGTGGTGGTACACGGATTTCTCGAGCATGACCGACCACTGGTAAACGGGAGCCACGTCGACGAACGTAGGAATTTGCGTCACTGGGTCGGGGGGGCCTGTCTGGCTTTTCAGGTCGGCCTTCGATTTCGTAATGAACTCACCTTTGAGGGCGACGGACTTCGTGAGCTTGATCTGAACCATCACGGGAACGCTCCAGACGTTCGTCTGGACAGGCGTGCGCTGAACGTACGTGGGCGCGGTTGCGATCGTGACACGGTCGAGAAGCGTGGCCGAGACAAGGAGCTGCCCGAAGCCGCTGGACTGCTTCTGGAGACCGTTCGACTCGACGATTAGGTCGCTTCCCGAAAGCCAATTGACCCCGCCGCGGGCGCCGAAGCCGATCGGAAAGTCTTTCGTGGGCCTGAAGAGCGTGACCTTCGCCGCGAACTCGTAATCGGCATGAGAGCGGGAACGGTAGATCTGCACCGCGACGTTCTTCAAGGGCACGTATTCCACGCCGAGGCCGATCTCGGCCGGGCCGTCCAGTCCCCAGAGGCTGCTGCCGCCGCTGTCCCTGACCGCCTGGCTGAAGCGGTGCGTTATGACGACCTCGAAGACTCCCGGGTCGTTCGTGAGGGGAGTGTTCGTATTGATGAAGCGGTTGCCGACGTCCGTGGCGACGCCCGCGATCCCTTCCTGCGCGGCGACGGGGGCGCACCACGTGAGGAGGACAGCCGCCGCGCCGCACGCCGCGGCCGTCCGGAGTTTCGCGCTCATCGATGCTCCTTCCCTTCAGCTATTTTGCGACCACGATCGGCAGGAGAACGTCGGCGTCGTGTGTCTGTCTGTCCTGACGGACGAGGACCACGAGGAACGGCGTGGTGCCGTCGGCCGGGACGATGTCGACGCGCCCGAGGTCCGTCGTGGCGCCGGAGATCCAGCCCGGGAGCGAGACGACGCCGAAGGGGGGGACGGTCACGGTTCGACTGCCGACGGCGGTGCCGTCGGCCCCGGTGAAGTTCACGGTGACGTCGCCGGGGTCGAACGACGTCGACGTGAGCTGAAGCGTCGACGAGAACGCGTCGTTCTGCGCCGCCGCGAGGAAGACGCCGCGCGAGCCGGGCGAGACCGCGGAGGCGGAGGCGAAGAGTTTGGCAGGAGAGGTGAAGACGGCGCTTCCTCCCGAAGACAGGGCCGTGCGGAACGTGGCGAAGGCCGCCACCGGCCGGTCCGAGGCGATGTCGAGCGTCCCTGTGACCGCGGCGCCGGCCGGGTCGCCCACGTCGAGCGTGACGACAGCCCCTGCCGGGACGGTCGCCGTCGCAAGCGAACCGCCCGGCGCCAGCGCGGGCCCGTCCACCGGCTGCGCGATCCTGAGAGCGATGCTGGCCCTCGCCGGATCCGGCCCGGCGTTGAAGATCTGCAGCGTGGATCGCACCCCGCCCCCGCCCGTGAAACCGTCGACCTGGAGCCCGGAAGCGAACGCGGACGCACCGACGGAGTCGAGGCCCGCGGCGTCCCCGCTCACCGGGTCCACCGCGGAGCCGAACAGCAGCACGCGCCCCGTCGTCACCGCGCAGACGATGCGCGCGGAGGCGAGCGCCGGGAGCGCGAAGGCGTCGAAAATGGACGTGCCCTGGACCCGGTAGCCTCCCGGCCAGTCGTACGCGAACGTGCCCTTCGTGACGCCGCCCGCGTCGACGATCGAGATCGTGCCCGTGGACGATTCGGTGACGAGGACGCCCGCGATCGTCTGCCGGGTCGTGTCGGGGGACGCGAAGAGGAAGCCGGTGTCGCCCGCGCCCAGCGCGGCGCCGCCCGTCACGGCATTCGCGGCGTATCCGATGGTCCCTCCGCCGGGGACGGGAACCGAGACGCGCGACCAGGCGAACGTGTCGTCGAGGACATCCGAGGTGATCCTGAGACCGCCCAACGCGCCGGCGGAATCCATCCCGGCGCCGACGACGTCCTCCTGGGAGAGAAGCGTCCCCGCCGGCACTGGCTGCGAGGCGGCCCCCGAGAACCCCGCGATCCACCCGTCGGGCAGGATCCGCTGAATGAACGTGAGGAGCTTCGTCGCCCCGTTGGTGTCAGGTGTCCCGCGGTTCCAGGTGACGACCTGGGTCTGGTACGAGCGCGTCGGATCGGAGGAGAGCGGCGCCGCGGACGCCTGGGTGAGGTACAGCTCCTTGTTGTCGATCTTCGGCGGCGGCCCGAGAGCGCCGAAGGCGCCGGCCGTTCCGAAGTAGATTCGGGCCCGCGCCTCGTCGACCAGCATGGCCCAGAGCGCAGAGCCGCCGTTCACGAGGATCTGGGTCAGGCCGGGCACGGCGCTTCCGACGTCAAACGTCACGCCGGGCGGGGCCAGGTCCTGCTCGTCGAAGGTGAGCGCGCTCGTGACGGCGGTCGTCGGGAGGGTCGAACGGACGAACGGAACCGCGTCGGTTGCGGTCAGTGTCGAGGTCGATGCCGGCGCGGATTTTGCCGGGTCGAGGAGCCCGACCTGGCCGGCCTCGCCCGAGTAGATGACGAGGCCCCGGTAGTTGTGGAGGTCATAGGGGAACGTGCCGGGATTGAGCGCGAAGATGTCCAGCGTGCCGGTCGCGTCATCGAAGCGGCCGAGCTGCGACGAACTGAAGAAGGAGATCCAGAGCTTGCCGTCCGCGAGCCGGACGATCTTGGAAGGCGAAGCGGTCTCGACCGGCAGCGCCCACGCGGTGGCTTTCGACAGGTCTGGGGACCAGCGCACGATCTGCCGGCCGATGAAGTCGAGCGAGAAGAGGGTCCCGTCCGGATTCGAAAAGGGGTAAGAGAGGAAGAAGACTCCGGGCGTCTGGTAGTAGACGAAGTTCGGAACGGAGGGATCGAAGAGCGCGAGAAGTCCACCGGTCTCGGGCAGCCAGAACTTGCCATCCGACCTCTTCACGAGGGCGGTGGGCCGCCGGGTGCCGTCCTGGTATTCCGTGACGTTTCCGGTCGCGGGGTCGAAGTGCGCGACCTTGAAGCCGCCGAGCTCCGTGAGCCAGAAGGTCCCGTCGCCGTCGCGCAGGAGCGAGCTCGGCGCGCTGTCTTTCGCCATGACCCAGCGCGAGAGCTTCTTGCGGTCTTTCGACATGCGCGAGATCGCGTTCTCCCCGGCCGAGACTGCCCAGACGGCTCCATCCGGGTCTTTCACCATGTTGGCGCCGTCATACGACCCGGCGCCGGAAAAGGCGAAGATCTCCGAGCCCGCCGGGACCGCGCGCTCGGTCGGCGCGGGGGACGGCGTCGGCGACGGCGTGGGAGTCACCGTGGGAGTCGGTGTCGGCGTGGGAGTCTGGCCCAGGGCCGGCAGGGCCGACAGGGCAAGGGTGGTGATTGCGCAACGAAGAAAACGGGAGGGACGGGTCATGCGTGTCACGTCCGGCATTGTAACGACCCCAGGATGCACGCTCTGTTCCGCGCCTCGCGTCGCTGAAAGAGGCCGGATTGACGCGGCCGAGAGTGTTGGCGTAGCATTCGAAACCGCAGGGCGGCCCCGAACGTTGGAGAGCCCCACGGCTCCGGAACCCGGAGCCGAAATGGCCGCAGAGACAGCGGTCGCCCCGCCAGGGAGAACCCAAGCCAAGGGCCCGAAGCGCGGAGGACGCGTGCGTTTCGCGAGGAACGCCGTCCCCGGCCGGGAGCTATGAGGGAAGTCCGTTGGCCCGAAGATAGAGCCAACCCCGGAGGACCGATTGAGCGAGATGGACACGAAGGACCGAGTCCTGACGGATTCCGGCGACCCCGACGCGGGCGACGTCGACATCGCGGAAGGCGAGCTCGAGACCGATTCCCAGGGCGACGAGGGAGAACCGTCGGAGGGCGGCGAGGGGGGCGAGGGGCAGCCAGCCGCTGAGGGCGATGCGGCTCCCTTCGGCGCGTTCGACCCGTCCCGCCGTCGCCGTCGCCGGCGTCGGCGCCGCGGGCGCGGTCGCGGTCCCGGAGGCGTTGTCGAGGGAGGAAACCCGCACGCGGTCGAGACAGTCTCGCCGGAGGCGCGGGGCCGCTACGCGCCGCGCGTCGAGCCGGCCGTCGCCGCGAACCAGCCGCGCGCGACGTTCAAGGGGATCGTCAGGCTGAACGGCGACCATTCGGGCGTGCTCGTCTCCTCCGAGACGTTCTTCGCCGAGCGGGGGGACCCCTTCCTCCCGAAGTTCCTCGTCGAGTCCGAGGACCTCGAGGACGGCCTTCTCGTCGAGGCGGAAGCCGTGACGCGCGGCCCGAAGGGCCCGATGGTCCAGAAAATCCTCGCGATCGAGGGTCTCGAGCCCGCGGCCTATCGCGGCAAGTACGTGCAGTTCCACAAGGGTGTGTCGGTCGACCCCGACCGGCGGCTTCGGATGGAAACCACCCCGGACGAGATCTCCGGCCGCGTCCTCGATCTCGTGGCTCCCATCGGCAGGGGCCAGCGCTGCCTGATCGTCGCGCCGCCGAAGGCGGGAAAGACCTTCCTGCTGAAGACGATGGCGAACGCCATCGCGAAGAACGATCCCGACGTGAAGATCTTCATGCTCCTCGTGGACGAACGTCCCGAGGAGGTGACGGACATGCAGCGGTCGATCTCGGGCGATGTGGTCGCCTCACCCAGCGACCTGAACGCGGCGCACCACATCGCAGTCTCGGAGGCCACCTTCGAGAGGGCCAAGCGCCTCGTCGAGATCGGCCACGACGCCGTCATCTTCTGCGACTCGATCACGCGCATGAGCCGCGCCTACAACAACGAGCAGCGCGGGAGCGGCCGCATCCTTTCGGGCGGCATGGACGCCCGCACGATGGAGAAGCCTCGCCGCTTCTTCGGCGGCGCGCGAAACCACGAGGGCGGCGGCTCGCTCACGATCATCTCCACGTGCCTCATCGACACGGGGAGCCGGATGGACGACGTCATCTTCGAGGAGTTCAAGGGCACCGGAAACAGCGAGATCATCCTCGACCGCGGCCTCTTCGAGCGGCGCATCTTCCCGTGCATCAATATCCCGGCTTCCGGCACGCGCAAGGAAGAGAAGCTCTACGATGTCGACGAGCTGCCGAAGATCCACAAGCTCAGGCGGGCACTTTCCTCGGTGAAGCCCATCGATGCGATGGAGCTCCTGCTTTCGAAGCTCGCGAAGACGAAGACGAACAAGGAGTTCCTGAAGAGCATTCTTTGAATCTTCTCTTCGTTATTTCCGAAGCAGCTATTCCTCGGGAGGAATGTAGAAGTCCGTCAGCCGCCGCATGACGTGGCGCGGGTCTTCCATGTGGAGGAAGCGGGATGTTCCGGCGAGCGTCATTCCCTCGGCGCCGCGAATGCCCTGGACGATCGCAGCCGCGCACCTCAGCCGGTCTGGCTCCTCCCGGTCGCCCACGAGGACTGCCGTGCGGGCGCGGATCTCGCCGAGCCGGGCCGCCTGTGTGGGGCCGCCGTGCGGAGGCCGCTCGCGCGAGCCGCCCGCGAGCCGGGCGCGGCGGTAGATGGTCGCGAGCCGGTCGAAAAGGCCCTCGGTCTCCTTCGCCACGGCGAAGGCCGGGGACGCGAGAACGTGCTCCTCGATCGCCTTCGCGAGATTCCGCTCGCAGGCGGCGAAACGATCGCGTCTCCGCGCCACGGCGTCGGCGCTCCACGGGAAACCTTCGAGGGTCGGCGCGAGGAGCACGAGGGAGAGCGTCCGGACCGGAAAGTCGAGGGCGAACTGGATCGCGACTTCGGCGCCGTCGTCGTGGGCGAGGATGTGCGCTTTCTCCGTCGAGAACCAGTCGAGAAGGGACGCGAGCTCTTTCGCCTCGTCCGCGAGCGAGAACGGCTCGGCGGCGTCGCTCGAGCGCCCGTGGCCCCGGCGGTCGAGGCACAGCGCCCGAAATCCCGAAGCGACCGCGGAAGCCGGAGCCCCGAGGATATCCCCGTCGGCGAACGAGCCGTGCAGGAGCAGCACCGTCTCGCCCTCGCCCCCGATCTCGTAGTAGAGGCGGTGACCGCCCAGGCTCGCGTACGGCATCGCGTCGTTCCTCAGGCGGGCGCGGCCGCTTCGATGCGGGCCGCCACGCGGCGCCCCCTGCGGCGACGCCGGCGCTTCGCGGGCGCGCCGGAGGGCGCGGGCGGTACCGCCGGTTCCGCGGGCTCCGGCCCGAAGCCTCCGTGCGGCACTTCGAGCCCGAACGCCTCGCGCGTCCAGAAGTCCGCCGCGAGGGAGACGGAAGGTTCGAGGGAGACGGAAGGTTCGGAGGTGGATCTTGCGGGTGAAGAGACCGAAGAAGGGAGGGAGACCGGGATTTCTTCGAATGGTGGTTGGGCCGGGGCAGCAGTCCCGGTCTCCGTGATACGTCTCGCTTCCGGCGCCTCCGCGGAGTGCCGCCGCTCGAGCAGCGCGGCCGCCGCCTCTTCCACCTTCGAAGGAATCTTCGTCGCCGAAGGCGCGGCAGGAGGCGCCGCCTTGGACGCGCTTGGCGGAGGCGGCACGGGGGACTTGCGCGGGGGCAGGGTCGGCGCGTGTAAAGGCGATGCTCCGACGCGGGCGAGAGGGGATGCCGGGGCGGCGGGCGCAAAGAGAGCATCGTCGGCGTGCTCGACGGGGATCTTCATTCCGATGAGGCGCTGGATCGCTTCGAGCGAGAAGACGTAGTCCTCGTCCGCGAGCGAAATCGCCTTGCCCGAGTGCCCGGCGCGCGCGGTGCGCCCGATTCGGTGGACGTAGTCCTCGGGATCCTGGGGAAGGTCCACGTTGATGACATGGGTGACGCCGTCGATGTGGAGGCCCCGCGACGCCACGTCCGTGGCCACCAGCAGCGGCAGCGCGCCACTCTTGAAATCCTGGAGGATCTTCAGGCGCCGCGGCTGCGGGATGTCCCCGGTGAGCGCGCCGATGCGGAAGCCGTGCCTCTCGAGGTTGGAAACGAGGCGCTCGGCGAAGCGCTTCGTGTTGACGAAGAGCATCGTGCGTTCGACGCCCTCGCGTCTCAGGAGGTTGAGCAGGAGGGGGATCTTCTCGCGCTGCGAGACGTGGTAAAGCACCTGCGTGACGCGGTCGGCCGTGATCTGCTCGGGCCGGATCTCGATTTTCCGCGCGTCGTTCAGGTGCTCGTACGCCAGTTCCATCACGCGGATCGACAGCGTGGCCGAGAAGAGCATCGAGTGCCGGCGGCCCGGAGGAGGGCAGCGGCGGAGGATGCGCCTCAGGTCCTTGATGAAGCCAAGGTCGAACAGGCGGTCCGCCTCGTCGATGACGAGCGACTCCACCTCGCCGAACGACGTCGCTCCCTGCTGCTCGTAGTCCAGCAGGCGCCCGGGCGTCCCGATGAGGAGATCGCAGCCGGCGCGAAGCTGGTCGCGCTGCCGGCCGTAGTCGATGCCGCCGAAGACAGTCACGATGCGCGGCTTCACGAAGAGCCCGAGCGCCTTCGCATCCTCCTGGATCTGGACGGCCAGCTCGCGCGTCGGCGCCACGATGAGGGCGCGCGGGTTCGGCGACGCTTTCTGGCGCTTCGCCCGCACGAAGCGCGTGAAGATCGCGACGAGGTACGCGGCCGTCTTCCCGGTACCGGTCTGGGCCTGCGCGGCCACGTCCTGACCGGCGAGGAGAAGGGGCAGCGTCGCGGCCTGGATGGGAGTCGCCCGGATGAATCCGCACCCCGCGATGCCCGCGCTCACGGCGTGCGGGAGCTTCAGGTCGGCGAAGTAGACGTCGGTGAGGTGATCGGAGAATTTCCCCGCGGGAGCGGCCATCCCCGTCGATTGTAGCGTCCGCAGGGCCCGCGGTCGCCTCCGATATACTCGATCGGACCGTGCCTTTCCGGGAACTCACAAAGAGGATCTTCCTCGGGAAGAGCCGCGACCCTCTCGACCCGCGCATATTTCATCAGTTGTCCCTCGTCGCCTTCCTCGCGTGGGTGGGCCTCGGAGCGGACGGGCTGTCCTCCTCGGCGTACGGCCCGGAAGAGGCGTTCCTCGCCCTCGGCACCCACACGCACCTCGCCGTGTTCCTCGCGGTAGCCACCGCGCTCACGGTCATCCTGATCTCGGCGTCCTACGCCCAGCTCATCGAGCTGTTTCCGTCGGGAGGCGGCGGCTACCTCGTCGCGACCCACCTCCTCGGCGAGAAGGCCGGGCTCGTCTCGGGCGCCGCGCTCCTCATCGACTACGTCCTCACGATCTCGACGTCCTGCGCCGCCGGCGTCGCGGCGCTCTGTTCGTTCTTCGGAGCGGCGCCCCCGTCCCGCCAGCTCGCGTACGCCGCGGTTTCCGTCGTCGTCCTCGTGCTCCTGAACCTGCGCGGTGTCCGCGAGTCGATCCAGGTGCTGCTCCCGATCTTCCTCGCGTTTCTCTTCTCGCACGTCGCGATCGTGCTCTTCGGAATGTTCCGCCACGTCGGCGCGGTCCCGGAGCTCGTGGCGCAGACGGTGCATGAGACTCGGTCCACGTGGGTCGAGCTCGGCGCATGGGGCACGGTCATGCTCCTCCTGAAGGCGTTTTCGCTCGGCGGCGGCACGTACACCGGGATCGAGGCCGTCTCGAACGGGCTCCAGATCCTGCGCGAGCCGCGCGTGAGGACCGGCAAGCGCACGATGGCGTACATGGCGATCTCCCTCTCGTTCATGGCGGGAGGGCTGATCCTGTGTTATCTCCTCGCCAGCGTGCGGAAGGCCGAGGGGGCGACGCTGAACGCGGCGCTCTACCAGGTCCTCTCTCGCGAGCTGTTCGGCGCGGGCGGCGTCTCGGCCGCGTTCGTCTTCGTGCTCCTCGTCTCGGAGGGCCTCCTTCTCTTCGTGGCGGCGCAGTCGAGCTTCCTCGCGGGCCCGCGCGTCCTCGCGAACATGGCGATCGACTCGTGGGTGCCGCACCGCTTCAGCCTGCTCTCGGAGCGGCTCGTGACGCAGAACGGCGTGCTCCTCATGGGGGCGGCCGCGATCGCGATGCTCGTCTACGCGCGCGGCTCGATCCACATCCTCGTCCTCATGTACTCGATCAACGTCTTCCTGACGTTCACGCTCTCCCAGCTCGGGATGTGCGTGCACTGGTGGAAGGTGCGGAGGACGGATCGCACCTGGGGGCGGCGTTTCGCCGTGAACGGGGCCGGCCTCCTCATCTCGGTGACGATCCTCATCGTCTCGACCGCCCTGAAGTTCCGCGAGGGCGCGTGGATGACGGTCGTCATCACGGGCTCGTTCGTCGCCCTGTGCCTCGCCATGCGACGGCACTACGGGTCGGTGAGCCTGCTCATGAAGCGCGCCGACGACGTCCTCACGACGCTTCCGACGCCGAAGAAGGCCGCGGGGGCCGGCATGCCGCCGCCGGACCGTTCGGCACCCACGGCGGTCTTCCTCGTCTCGGGATTCAACGGCCTCGGCATCCACTCGCTGCTGCAGGTCCAGAAGTACTGGCCGCGCTACTACCGCAACGCCGTCTTCCTGTCGGTGGGCGTCGTGGACTCGGCCAAGTTCAAGGGGTCGAGCGAGGTCGAGCACCTCAAAAGCGAGACGGAGCAGGATCTCGCCAAGTACGTCGGTTTCGCCGAGGGGCTCGGGATGCATGCGGAGCAATACTTCGCGATCGGCACGGACCTCCTCGACGAGATCGTCGACCTGTGCCACAAGGTGAAGGAGAAGTACGATCGGCCCGTCTTCTTCACCTCGAAACTCATCTTCCCGAACGAGAACCTCGTGAACCGCCTCCTCCACAACCAGACGCCGTTCGCCGTGCAGCGTCGCCTGCAGTTCGAGGGCCTCCAGACGGTCATCCTGCCGATCCAGGTCGCCATCTAGGCGCCCATGACCCGGCTCGCCGACCGCCGTCCCGCCCTTTTCGCGCTGGGCGTCGCGGCCCTCGTCCTCGCGTTCACGACCGATGAGCGCGTCTTCGGCCTCGTCACCGACGGGCAGATCATGACGCGCACGGCGTACGCGATGTCGGCTCTCGGCGAGCTCGGCATCGCGCGCGGGCACCCGGTCAACATCGCGCGGCCAGCCGGGGATGCCGTGACGCGGTACGGAATGGGCCCGTCGCTCGTTCGGGTTCCCGCCACGGCGCTCGCGGGCCCCTTCGAAAACGCGTTCGGTCCAGGCTCTTCGCAGACGCTCTTCGTCCTCGAGCAGATCCTGCTGGTCCTCCTCGCGGCGGCCGCCGCGGGCGCGCTCGCCGGTGCCGCGGGAGCCGAGGCGAAAGGGACGCGAAGCGCGATCCTGGCCGCGGCGATCGCATCGCCGCTCTGGGCGTACGCGGGTTCCGACTGGTCCGAGCCTCTTCAGGCGGCCTGCGTCGGCGGCGCCTTCGCGGGCGCGGCCCTCGCCACGCAGGCGCGCGTCAACGCGCGGCGGGCGTCCGTCCTCGCGGCGTTCGCCGGAGCCGCTGCCGGGTTTGCGCTTCTCTCCAAGTCGATTCTCATCGTGCTTTTCCCGTGCGTTCTCGCCGTGCTCTGGTTCGGCTCGGAGCGCTCCGCCCGAGCGCGGCGCTCGCTCGCCGCATGCGCCGGCTGGCTGACTCCCGCGGCTCTCTGGCTCGTTTTCGAGATCGCGCGCTTCGGGCGCCCGTTCGCCTCCTACGAGGGCGAGCGTTTCAGCCATCCCGTTTTCGACGGGCTCTGGCGGCTCACCGTGGGTCCGAACAAGGGCCTCTTTCTTTACTTCCCGCTCACCCTTCTCGCCGTGCCCGGTCTCGTGCGACTCGCCCGCCAGCGGCGCGCGCTCGCGTGCGCTCTTTCGGGGTTCTCCCTCTTCCTTCTTGTCACGACCGCGGCCTGGTGGTCGTGGGACGGCACGTCGGGCTGGGGTCCGCGCCTTCTCGTGCCGCTCGTCTCGCTCCTCGCCGGTCTCGCGGTCGTCGGCTCACAGACGATGCCTCCTCTTGCCTTCCGCGTGCTTTTCGGAATCGGCATCTGCGTCAATGCCATCGGCGTTCTTCAGCCCGACGGTGCTTCCGCGTGGTACTACGCGACTCTCAAGCCGAGGCCGCTTTCTTTCGCGGAGCGGTCTGCTTTCCCGGCGTTCGCGTATGAGGCCGATCCTGCGACCTCGGGCGTCGCGCTCATTCCGATCCACGACGCCGCCATGCACGCGGGGCTGTCGCCCCTCAAGGTGAACGCGTGGCTTCTCAAGACGCGCCTCGCGGGGGGCGACGTCTCGGCCGCGCTCGCGCACCCCCCGTGGCGGACGGACGTGCCCGGCCAGGAGGTGGCCGCCCCTCCCGAGCGCGTCATCCCCGCGAGCGCGCTCGTCTTCCTGACGTCCTCGTTCCGCTGGCCCCACCTCGGCATGTCGCTCACGCGGCGCGCCGACCAGCCGGATACCGTTCTCGCCTTCATCGACTGCCTTTACGACCAGGCGCTGCGCGCGCAGGACCTGCGCCGCGCGGACCGCGCGATCGAGTTCTCGGAAGAGCTCTACCGGCGCGTTCCCTCGCCGCAGACCATCACGGCCCTCGCGGAGGCCTACCGGCTCGCGGGCAGGCGAGAGACGTTTCTGGATTTCGTGCGCTCGCTTCCTCCCGCCCTCCGGAGCGCCCCCGATTTCGGCATGGTGCTCGCGCTCGCGGCGCGCGATTCGGGGAACGAAACGCTCGCCCGCGAGATCCTCGGGCGGGTGCTGCGTCTCGGCGCGCGCCCGGAGTACGCGCGCCTCACGTCCTTGCCGCTCGCGAAGTGGCCCGCGACGCTGCGCGAGGCGCAGTTGCGAGGGCACTGACATGGCGGAGCGGCGTGCCGCGTCCCGCCCGTTCGCCGTCGCGCTTCTGGTCGCCGGGCTCGTCCTGGCTCTGACCGCCGACGAACGGGTTTTCGGCCTGGGCACGGATGGACGGATCATGCTCCGGACAGCCGTCGCGATGGTCCGGCTGGGTGAGATCGGAATCGCCCGCGGCCAGGCGGTCGACGTTCCGCGGGCCGGCGGGGACGCGGTCTCGCGCTACGGAATGGGCCAGTCTCTGGTCCTCGCCGTCCCGGCTCTTTTGGCGGGCGGTTTCGAACGCTCCTTCGGCGCCGGAGCGTCACAGACACTTTTCGTTCTCGAGCAGATCCTGTTCGTGCTTCTGGCCGCCTTCGCGGCCGGCCTCTTCGCGCGGGCCCTCGGAGGAGACGAACGAACCGCAGGGGCCGCGATCCTCGCGACGGCTCTCGCCTCGCCGCTTTGGGCCTACGTGGCGCTCGACTTCTCGGAGCCTCTTCAAGCCGCAGCTTCGGGATCGGCGCTCGCGGTGGCAGCGCACGCGGCACGCATGGACGGAACGTCTCGCCGCGACACGAGGCTCGCGGCTCTGTCCGGATTTCTCGCGGGCTTCTCGCTTCTCGCTAAATCGCTCCTCGTCGTTCTCATTCCCCTCGTCGCCTCGGTGGTGGCCTTTTCCGGGGAGCCGTCGAGACGCAAACGGCGTGTCGCTGCCGTCCTCGCGGGGACCGCTCCGCCCGCGCTGCTCTGGCTCGTGCTGGAACTGGTGCGCTTTGGCCGGCCTTTCGCGTCGTATGAAGGGGAGCACTTCGGCCATCCCGTCATGGACGGCCTCTGGCGCCTGACCGTGGGGCCGAACAAGGGCCTCTTCCTCTACTTCCCGCTGGCCATTCTCGCGGTCTTCGCCGCGGCCGCCCTCTTTCGGAAGGCCAGGGCTGCGATCCTCGCGGGCATCGCTTTTTCGGGGTTTCTTCTCGTGTCGGCCGCCGCATGGTGGGCCTGGGACGGGACGTTCGGCTGGGGACCGCGGCTCCTGATGCCCTGCATCCCGATTCTCGCGGCTCTCGCGGCGAGTGCTCCGGTTCCCCCGGCCGTCTTCCGCACGCTCTTTGCCGTCGGGTTCGCCGTGAACGGCCTCGCCGCGCTCCAGCCCGAATCGCTCACGTCCTGGACGTACAAAGTCCTTCCGCGCCGCGAGCTCTCCGCCGCGGAGGCCGCACGTTTTCCCTCGTTCGCATTCGAACGGATGCCCGACGGCCGGATCTTCCTCTTCAATCAGTACGGGGCCGCGAATCATGCGGCCCTGGGACCCGTACCGCTCGCCGGGAGGCTTCTTCTCGCCCGGCTCCACGGAGGCGGAATTCCAGGGATCGATGCCGCTCTCTGGAAGTCGGACAATCCGGGCCTCAGGCCCGTCTCGTCGCTCGTTGAGGCCGTGGCGCCGACGGAGCTCGTCCACCTCGTCGCGCCTTTTCGGTGGCCATACCTCGGCATGTCGCTTTCGCGTCGAAAGGGACAGATCGATCAGTCGCTCGCGTACATCGAGGCCCTTCTGGATCAGGCGAATCGCGCGCAGGACATGGGAAGGGCAGATCGGGCGCTCGGCTTCGGAGAAGAGCTGTTCGCAATGCATCCGAATCCCCAGACCGCCGTGGTCCTCGCCGAGGGCTATCGGCTCGCGGGCCGGCGCGAGACGCTCGCCGCGTTCGCTCAGGAGATCCTGAGAAAACCAAACGTGGACCCCGACCTTGGCGTCGTCCTCGCGCTCGCGGCGCGGGATGCCGGCGACCCGGCCGGCGCCCGGAAGGTTCTCGAGGACGTCTCAGGGCACGTGGCTGTCCCGGACGTCGAATGGCTTCTCGCCCGACCTCCCGCGGACTGGCCTTCGACGCTTCGGGAGATCCGGCGGGCCCGGCAGGCGGGCGCAGCGTCTTTCGATAGGATGAGCCGATGAGCACGACGGTCGAGGTCCCGAAGCTCGCGCGGCCCGGCCCCAGGACGGTGCGCGTGACCTCTCCCGCGACGGGCGAGCTCGTCGGGGAGGTCCCGGACCTGGATGCCGCGGCGGTCGCCGAAGCGGTCGCGCGCGGCCGGGCGGCGGCGCCGGCCTGGGGGGAGACGCCGCTCGACGAGCGGATCGAGGCGCTTTTCCGCTGGCGGGATCTCATTCTCGACACGCCCCTGGTGCCCGAGACGCTCGTGAGAGAAAGCGGCAAGCCCCGGCACGAGGCCGAGGGAATCGAGGTCCTGTACCTCTGCGAGCTGATCCGGGCGATGGCGCGGCTTTCGCGCCGCGCGCTCGCCGAAGAGACCCGGCATCCCCTTCTTTTCCTCACGAAAAAGACGCGCCTCGTGCGGCATCCGCACGGCGTCGTGGGCGTCGTCGGGCCGTGGAACTTCCCGATCCTGAACAACGCGGCCGACGCCGTCGCGCCGCTTCTCGCGGGCAACACGGTCGTGCTCAAGCCCTCCGAGATCACGCCCCTGACCTCGTGCGTGCTGCGCGACCTCTGGGTGAAGGCGGGGAACCCGCCGGACGTCTTCCAGGTCGTCACCGGGCGGGGCGCGACGGGAGCCGCGCTCGTGGACCTCGTGGACGCCGTCATGTTCACCGGCTCCGTCGCGACGGGCCGGAGAATCGCGGCGCGGTGCGGCGAACGGCTGATCCCGTGCGTGACGGAGCTGGGCGGAAAGTCGCCGTTCGTCGTCCTTCCCGGCGCGAATCTCGAGCGCGCGGCGGAGGCGGCGGCCTGGTCGAGCTTCGTCCACTCGGGCCAGGTCTGCATCCGCACGGAGCGCATCTACGTCCACGCCTCCGAGGCCGGCCGCTTCGAGCAGCTTCTCGTGTCGCGCGTCGCCGCGCTCCGCCAGGCGACGCCGGATCCGAAAGGAGGCGCGCACGATCTCGGTGCCGTGACCTTCGCGCGCCAGATCGAAGTCGTCGAGCGGCAGATCGCGGACGCGGTGGCGAAGGGCGCGCGTGTCCTGACCGGCGGCGCGCGGCGCGGAAACGGCCCCGGCCTTTTTTTCGAGCCCACGGTTCTTTCCGGGGCGACGCACGACATGGAGGTCATGCGCGAGGAGACGTTCGGCCCTCTCGTTCCCGTCATGCGCTTCTGGGAGGTCGAGGAGGCGCTCCGCCTCGCGAACGACACGCACCTCGGGCTCAATGCGACGGTCTTCGGACCTCAGACCGAGGCCGAGGCCTTCGCCCGCCGCCTGCGGTCGGGTCAGGTGATCGTGAACGACGTCCTCGTGAACTACTTCGTCGTGGAGTCGCCCCTCGGGGGATGGCGTTCCAGCGGGCTCGGGGTCCGCCATGGGCTCGAGGGCCTGAGGCAGTGGACGCGGATCGAAGCGATCACGACACGGCGGCCTCTTCTGGCGTCCGTGGATCGCTTTCTCGCGAAAAAGCTCGCCTTTCCGTACGACCCGCGCGTCCTTGCTCTCCTGCGCCGGGCCATGCGCATCCTCTACCGGCGCTCTCTCGCCGCGAAGCTCAACCGGCCGTTCTGACGCGGCTCCCCGTACAATCGACCGGATGAGGGTCCTCCACACCGCGCTCATGTTTTCCGTTCTCGTTTCGCTTTCCGCCGGCGCGCAGACCCGCAAGCCCACGCCGGCCACGGCCCCCGGGCTCCTGGTCACCACCGGCAGCGTCGCCCCGAAAGGCGCCTCGAGGGCGAAGATCGAGGACCTGCGCGTCCTCGAAGGCGCGCCGGCCAACCCCTTCGAGCTCGAGCGCCTCGGCCTCGCCGCCGTGAACGCGAACCAGCTCGACCGCGCCCGCATCTTCTTCGAGCGTGCGTGGACGCTCGGCGAGCTCCCGACGGCCGCCTACAACCTCGCGTGTCTCGACGCGCGAACCGGCCGCACCGACCAGGCCTTCGCCCGGCTCGACAAGGCGATCACTGCGGGCTTTGACGACGGGATCTCGCTCGAGAAGGATCCCGACCTCGGTCCCCTCCGCGGAAAGCCCCGGTTCGCGTCGATCGTCTCGGGCGCCGCGAAGAACCGCGCCACGGGCGACGCGGCCGCCGTGAAGGAAGGCGTCTTCCTTCTGCCGAGGGAAAACGCCCTCGCGATCCTCCTCCTTCTCCACGACAAGGAATCGGACCCTTTCACGGTGAGCGGCCCGTTCACGGACGTCGCGTTGTCGCACCACATGCTCGTCGCCGCCCCCCGCGGCCCGGGGCGCTCGGCGAAGAAGCGCTTCGGCTGGGGCTCGGCCGACCGTGCCGCGAAGGCGATCGGCGCGGCCGCCGACGCCGCGCGCCGAAAGGCCGGAAACCCGAAGCTCCCGATGCTCCTCGTGGGTGTCGGGCGGGGCGGCACGGAGGCTTTCACGGCCGCCGCCCGGATGGCGCCCGGCACGTTCGCTGGCGTCGGCTCGATCGGCGGACCGTTCGATCCCGGCGCCGTGCCGAACCCCGCCGGACTCCGGGGCGCGCGACTTTTCCTCGGGTACTCGCGCGACTCCTCGCCGGCCGAGATCGCCGCGACCCGGCGCGGCATCGAGATCCTGCGCCAGCAGGGGTTCCAGCCCACGGTCGCCGAGTGGCCGGGAGCGGGCTCCGGATTCCCGAAGGACGTCCCGCGCGCCGTGAAGGAGACACTCGACGCGTTCGCGGGCCAGGCGCCCGCCGCGCCGCGCTGAGGCCCGCGTGGCCGTCGACTTCTACAGGCATTCCCTCGGCGAGGAGGAAAAGGCGGCCGTGCGCGGCGTCCTCGACTCCCTCTTCCTGACGACGGGACAGAAGGTCTACGCCTTCGAGAAGGCCTTCGAGGAGTATCTCGGCGTGCCCGCCGCCGTGTGCACGGCCCACGCGACGGCCGCTCTGCATATCTCGATGCTCGCAGCGGGCGTCGGTCCCGGCGACGAGGTCGTGACGACGCCGATGACGTTTCTGTCCTCGGTGAACGCCGTCCTGTACGCGGGCGGGACTCCCGTCTTCGTCGACGTCGACCCCGCGACCGCGAACATCGACGCGGCCGCCGTCGCCGCGGCGATCACGCCGCGCACGAAAGCCATCGTGGCGGTCGACCTCTACGGCCTCATGGCCGACATGGTCGCGCTCCGGCACCTCGCGGACCGCCACGGTCTCGCGCTCGTGGAGGACGCCGCGCACTGCGTCGAGGGGCGCCGCGACGGCTTCGGTCCCGGGCGTCTCGCCGACTACGGGTGCTTCAGCTTCTACGCGACGAAGAACCTCACGTGCGGCGAGGGCGGCGCGATCACGGCGCGCGACGGCGGGCAGAAGAACCTGCTCCGGCAGCTCGGCTCGCACGGCATGTCGAAGAACGCGGCCGACCGGTACGCCGGCACGTACCAGCACTGGGACATGGAACGCCTCGGGTACAAGTACAACCTCTCCGACGTGAACGCGGCGCTCCTCCTCCCGCAGCTTCCAAAGCTCGCGGAGCGGCTCTTACGACGCGAGGAGATCTGCCGCCGCTACGAGGCCGCGTTCCGCGAGATGCCGGGCGTTCTGTTCCCGGTCGTGCCGGAGGGAATGACGTCCGGACGGCACCTCTTCACAATCTGGGTGGATCCGGAGAGGCGCGACGCCGTGCTCGCCGGCATCCAGGCGCGAGGCGTCGGCGTCGCGGTCAACTATCGCGCCGTCCACCTCACGAAGTTCTACCGGGAGCGCTTCGGCTACCGGCGCGGCATGTTCCCGGTGGCGGAGCGCATCGGCGATTCCACGATCACCATCCCGCTCTGGCCAGCCATGACGGACTCGCAGGTGGACGAGGTGATTGCCGCGGTGAAGGGAGCGGTCGCGGAGCCGCGCTGAGCCGCCGCTTGCCGCTCCCGCGGCGCCTGGGCGCCTCCTCACGCCGGCCCGGTCGACTCCACGATCTTCAGCAGGTCCTTCCCGGGGTCGAGCGCGATTCCCGCGACGAACTTCCTCGACGGGTTCGGAACCGTGACGGTCGTCCTCGGCGCGGCGCCGACGAGGTTCACGGTCGCGTCGAGCGTCGTCCCGTCGACGTACGTGATCCGGACGACGAGCGGGAAAACGTAGAACGGCCGGTCATTCGGTCCCGCCGTCGGGTGCTGCACGGCGTGGCCCTGTGTCTGCGTGACGGCCAGCGTCACCGACGAGGCGTCGAGGGCGCTCTGGTACGTGCCGCGGAGGATCGGCCGGAAGGGCGTCTCGAGCCACTGGTCGAAGAACTGCTTGAGGTCGAGGCCGCTCGCCTTCTCGAAGGCCTCGCGGAGGTCGCCGCGCGAAGCGGTGCCCCACGCGTGCGCGTCGCCGTAGCCCCGGAGCGCCGGAAAGAACGCCGCGTCGCCGACGAGCCGTCTGAGCATGTGCAGCGCGCGCGCGCCCTTGTAGTAGACGGAGCCCGTGTTCCGGAACGGATCGGCGGGATCGGCGACGACGGGCGGCGCGAGGCGGCCGCCGTACAGGCCGTCGTCGTAGGAGCTCGACGACAGCGTGGGCCCGGGGGCGAGGCCTTGCGCCTTCTCGAGGTACAGGACCTCGCCGTACGTCGCGAAGCCCTCGTTCAGCCAGATGTCGTCCCAGGTCCTCATCGTCACGCGGTCGCCCCACCAGTCGTGAGAGAGCTCGTGCACGAGAAGCGTCGTGATGTTGCGGCTCGTGTTCGCGAGGATGTCCGTGCCGATCGACGTCAACGTCGGGTGCTCCATGCCGCCCGAGAAGGAGGAAGCCACGATGCCGTACTTCGTGTCGAGGAACGGGTACTCGCCGAACATCGACGCCAGCGTCGCGATGTGGTTCTTGATCTCCGAGAGCCGGGCCACGTTCCCGTCCGCGTACTCGGGCAGCAGGTACGAGCGGATCGGCATCGTTCGTCCGTCGAGAGCCGTGTACGTGTCCTCGACGGTCACGTAGTTCGCGACGTTCAGCGAGACGAGATACGTCGGGATCGCCTGGGGGAGCCTCCAGGTGAACGTGCTCCGGCCGCCGCCGGCGTCGGCGACCGAGACCGTGCCCGCCGATGCCGCGACGTATCCCGCCGGGACCGTCGCATGCACCGTGGCCACGGCCTTGTCCCTGGGGTCGTCCACGCAGGGCCAGAACGTGCGCGCGAGGAACGGCTCGGCCACGCTCGTCGCGGCGGAGCCCGTCTCATGCTGCCAGAAGTCGAGGGCGGAGGCCGCCGGGGGCGTTCCGCCATAGGAGACCGAGAGTGTCGCGCGCTCCTCGGCACCGAGGGGCGGGTCGAACGGGATCACGAGCTTTCCGCCCGCGTGCGCGGCGGTCACCGCGCCTCCGTCGCGCCGCGTCGCCGTCACGGTGTATGCGTCGTCGAGGTCGAGGGCGAGAGAGAGCGTCTGGTGCGCGAAGCCGGCGACGCGGATGACCGTCGTCCCCGAGAGGAAACGGACGGCGGGGTCGATGTCGAAGGAAATGTCGTACGACAGGATGTCCACGCCGCGGTCCGCGCCTTCGACCGAAGGAGGAACGATGCCGGCGGCGGCGCGGGCGGCCGCCATCGCCTGGAAGCGGGCGCGCTTGGCGGCGGCCTCGACGTGCTCGCGGAGAGGGCTGCGGTCGATGCCGAGAGAGGGAACCTGGGGTGCCGCGAATGAGAGAAAGGCAAGGAAGAGGGCGGCGAGCGCCAGCGCCGCCGCGCCGCGGACCGGGTTCCGGTTCACGCGTGGCCCCTCCCCTCTTCTCTTTCTAAGCATCTCCTGGTCTTCTCTCCGGTTACGTCCTCGTAATCCTACGCGAGAGATTTTCCGATTGCCTCGCCGCTCGCGATGCGCTCGCCGAGGGCGATGCCGTCGCGGAAGCCGCCCGTCACGCGCAGCGCCCCGGCCGCCGTCGCGTCGAGAGCGGCCAGGTCCTCGTCCAGGGCCGCGAGCGTGCGGTGATGCCCGAGCGGGAGCTGCGGAATCGCTTCGGGCCACCTTGCGATCCACGAGCGCGTCGCCGGGCCGAGGCGCGGGAAGAAGCGAGCCACTTCCGCCGAGGCCACCGCGAGGAGGTCGGCGTCGGGCGCGCCCGCGAGCGCCCGGTCGAGCGCCCCGCCGAGAAACGAGGTCGTGAGGACGAAGCCTTCGGGCGCCCGCCCGGTGAAGAGCGACGCGGGGTACAGGATGCCGAGGGAACGGAACCCCTCCACCTGCGGGATGAGTCCTCCGAACCCGCGCGGCGCGTCACCCGGCGATGCCGGCGACCGGTAGGCCTGCATGACCACGGTCACGGGAGAGGACGGCACGGCGGCGAGGGCGGGGGCGGAGCGCGACAGGACGTTGCCGAGGAGCCGCGCGGTCGCGGGAGCCGACAGCGTCGACACGAGGACGTCGGCGTCGAAGGCCCGCCCGTCGGCGGTGTGGATCGTCCACCGGCGACCCGGCGCGGATTCGGCGCGGGGGCCTTCCACGGCCACGGCGGCGGCACCACATTCGAGACGCGCGCCAGCTCCGGGAAACCGGGCGACGATCGCCTCGACCATCTCCTGAAGCCCGCGCCGGAACGTGAGCGTCCGCGGTCGATGGCGCGCTGGAGCGCCCGCCTGCCCTGCGGTCGCGGCACCCGTCCCGTTCGCCTCGCCTCCCGCGGCTCCGGCTTTCTTTCTCTTTCCAAGAAGTCCTCTTACGACGCTTCCCGCTTCTCCCTCCGCGTCCCAGAGGCGCGGGAACGCCGAGCGCATGGAGAGCGCGCGCGGATCGCCCGCGTACACCCCTGACACCATCGGTCCCGCGCCGTAGAGCGCCGCCTCCTCGCCAAACCGCCGCGCGAAGAAGGAATGGACGCTTTCGTCCTCGAGAGAGGCGGGCCGCGGCGCGACGAACGGCTCCTTCAGGAGGCGCAGCTTTCCGGCGATCGTGAAGACCTTGTTGAAAAGCGCGGCTGGCCCCGGCACGACGGCGCGGGGCGAGCCGCCGCGCACGATCCAGCGTGGAGCCTTGCCATCGGCGAGGACCACGTCCGGCTCGAGGCCGAGGTCGTCGAGAAGGCGCTCGGCGGCCTCGGACGTGCGCAGCGTGTTAGGCCCGCACTCGAGCGTGAACCCGTCCTCGCGAATCGTCCGGATCGAGCCGCCCGCGCGCGGCCCGGCCTCGAGGACGATCGTCTCGCCCACGCTCGCGCGCCGGAACGCGGCCGTCAGACCGGCGATGCCGCCGCCGAGGACGACGACGCGCGTCACGCGGCCGCCCGCAGGACGAGGTCGGCGAGGCCGCGGATGAACTCCGGGTGGTCGTTCAGGCCCTCGGCGACGGCGTAGTGTGGAATGCCGAGCCGCTCCGCCACGCCCCCGAAGAGCAGCCGGATCTCGTAGAGGGTCTCGACGTGGTCGGACACGAACGCGATCGGCACGACGAGGACCTGCTTCTCGCCCTTCTTCGCGAGGTCCTCGAGGACCTCGGGTGTCGAGGGGCCCAGCCATTCCACGGGACCGACCTTCGACTGGTAGCCGAGGCGCGACCGGTACCGGTTCGCGAGCGCCGCGTCGATCACCTTGACGGTCTCCACGATGTGGAGTGGATAGGGGTCCTTCTGCGTCAGGATGGTCTTCACGGGAAGCGAGTGCGCGGAATAAAGCAAGACCGTCCGAGATGGATCGGCGTCCGGCAGGGTCGCCGCCGCGGCGCGGATCCGGTCGACGTGCGCGGCCACGAAGCCCGGCTCCGTGTACCACGCGTCGGGCGCGTTGCGCCGCTCCGGAGCCCAGCGCATCGCGGCGAGCGCGCGCGTGACCCGGCCGAAGGAGCCGCGCGTCGTCGTCACCGAATACTGTGGATAGAGGGGGAGCACGACGAGGCGGGTCGCGCCCGAGGCGCGCAGCTCCTCGAGAGCGGTCTCCACGGTGGGCGCCGAGCACGTCATGCCGACGCGCACCGCGGGCGCCGGGGCCCCGCCCGTCGTCCTCGCCGCGAGTGCTTCCTCGAGAAGCCGGGCCTGCGCCTCGGACCAGCGGCGGATCGGCGACCATCCGATGCGCTCGTAGGTCTCGGCGGATTTCGGCGCGCGCAGGGTCGCGATCGCCCACGCGACGAGCTTTCTCAGCGGCGCGAACCGGATTCCGAGGATCTCGGGGTCCACGAAGAGCTCGTACAGGAAGGGCTTCAGCTCCTCGCGGCTCTCAGGCCCGCCGAGCTGGACGAGGAGAACAGCCAGCTTTTCGCCGCTCACAGGGTCCGAGAGAAAATCTTCGGCGCGTCGGGCGCTTTTTTCGCCAGATAGGCGTCGAACAGCATGGCCACGTTCCGGATGAAGATCCGCCCCATCGTCGTCACGCGGATCTCGTCCGGCGTCAGCTCGACCATTCCGTCCGCGATGAACTCGGGAAGCCGCGCGACCGCCGAGGCGAAGGTCTCGTCGAACGAACGGAGGGAGTACGCGCGCTCGATCTCGCGCTTGTTGATGACGCAGTGGCAGAGGAGGCGCCTGATGACTTCGCCTCGGAGGACGTCGTCGGCCGAGACGCGGCAGCCCTTCACCGTCGCGAAGCGGCCGGCGGCCATCGCGGCGTGGTACTCGGAGTAGTCCTTCGTGCTCTGGAGATACGAGTCGTCCACGGTGCTGATCGCCGACACGCCCATCCCATAGAGGTCGCAGCCGGCGTGCGTCGTGTAGCCCTGGAAGTTGCGGGTGAGCGTCCGGTCCTGCTGCGCCTTCACGATTTCGTCGTGCGGCAGCGCGAAGTGATCCATGCCGATGTACGTGTAGCCCGCCGCGACGAAGCGCTCGATGCCGGAGACGAAGATCGCAAACTTCTCCGTTCCCTCCGGAAGGTGTGCCGCGAGGACGCGCTGCGGCCGCTTGAGCCACGGCACGTGCGCATAGGAGTACATCGCGACGCGGTCGGGGCGCAGCGAGATGATCTGCTCGACGCTGGCCTCGAAGCCCGCCCGCGTCTGGCCGGGCAGGCCGTAGATCATGTCGAGGTTCACGGAGGCGTAACCGAGAGTGCGCGCGGCCTCGACGAGCGCCTTCGTCATGTCGAAGGGCTGGACGCGGTTCACGAGCTCCTGCACCTCGGGGTCGAAGTCCTGCACGCCCATCGAGACGCGGTTGAAGCCGCGGTTCCGGAGGACCTCGAGGTGCTTCGCGGTCGTGACGCGCGGATCGACCTCGACGGAAACCTCGGCGCCCCTCGCCGGGCGGAACGTCTCGAGGAGATGCTGCGCGAGGCGGTCCGCCTGGGAGGGGGTGAGGTACGTCGGCGTCCCGCCGCCCCAATGCACCTGCCTGACTGGGCGCGAGGGGCCGATGCGTTTCGCGAGGAGGTCGATCTCCCGGTGGACGTCCGCGAGGTAGCCCTCGATCTCGCCGCGGTCGTCGCCTTTCCTCTCGGGCTTCGGAACGACCTTCATGAAGCAGCCGCAGAACCAGCACTGCTCGTCGCAGAACGGGAGATGGACGTAGAGGGAGACCGGCGACCCCTTCGCATTCGCGCGCGCGCAGGCGGCCTCGTATTCGGCGGGGGAGGAGTCGGTCCACTCCGGGGCCGTCGGATAGGACGTGTACCGGGGGCCCTGGACGTTGTATTTTTCGAGCAGCTCCGTGGTCATCGGGAGCGTCTCGCCGCCGAGACGGATCGGAATGGCGCTCACGGGTGCGAGGTTAGCACCCGTCGCGACGGCGTCTCGTTCGTGCAATTGCATCAGGCGTGGCCGGGACCCTCAGTCGACGAGAGTGACTTTCCGGGCCTTCGGGGAGAGCGAGATCGCCTGCGGGAGGTGACGGCCCTCGAGCCAGACGATCCGCTGGCGCTCCACGGCCTTCGTGAGACGTGACCCCGCGGCATCGAGGGCCCCGACGTGGGCGAGGACGTCGACCTTGCCCCACGAGGAGGCGATCTTCTTGTTCTTCGCCCACACGAAGAGAGGAACGTGCAGCGCGCGGAGGTATCCGCGGACCCGCTCGACGGGCATCTCGCTCTCGTCGCGGGGCCCCGCCACGAGAAGAACCACTGCTCGGGGACGATTCCCTGCAGCCGCCGAAAGGGCGGCCACGGCGACGGCGTCGGCGAGGCGCGGGGGCCCGTGGAACTCGGGCGGCCAGACGACGCTGAGAAGCTTGCTCACGTTCTGGGGCGGGAGGTAGTCGGGCGAACGCAGGAACACGTCGTACCCGGGCGCCGCGTCTCCCGGCCCGAGGATTCCCGGCCAGCAGAAGCGCAGGCGCTGTCCCTTCCGGAGCGGCGAAAAGGACGAGCGTAGACCCTCGAGCTCGGCCAGCCACGAGCCCGCCCGCTCGTCCTTCACGACGACGATTTCGCCCGGGCTCTCCTCGACCGCCTCCACGTGCACGGGCTGGCCGTCCGCGAGGAACCAGCCTTCCATTTCGGATTCCCTCGGCGGGCGGCCCGTGAAGACGACGGGCACGGCCGTCAGCTCGGCTTGCGTCTCGCCGCGCACCGTCTCGGGGCCGTTCGACGCCTCCCGCTTCACGCCGCCGACGAGGAGCTCCGTCGTGGCCCTGGTGCCCTCCTTGAAATCGAGAACGGCCCTGAGGACGTGGACGTCCGCCGGCCGGAAGTCGGGGAGCTCGATCCGGGCAAGGTCGCCCGGATCGAGCGCCTGGCCGTCCATCGTAAGCTCGACGCGCTCGGGCTTCGCGCTCAGGGCGCTTGCCCACGCGAGACGCGCGGCCCGGCCGCGGCCGCCCGTTCCGGGCAGGAGCGTGAGGGTCGCCTCCGCCATCGAACGGGGGACGTTGATGCGCTGCACGGCCCGACCGATCTCGGCGCCTTCACCGTTCCGGGCAACCGCGACGAGATCGTGCGGCAGCGGGGCGCCGAAGTCGGCGAGCATCCTCCACGGCGGGGCCGTGAGGACGACGAGGAGCCGGCCGTCGAGCCGGAACTCGACGGCCGCGACGGCGGGGCCGGCCTGCACCTCGATGGGCCGCGCCCCGACGACGATCCCGAGGAGGAGCGTGACGAACGAGATCACGCGGCGGCGGGGGCGCGCATCATCAGCCTCCGATGGGCATCGCCACCGCCCCGAGGCGGTTCGTGACCGTGTCGCGCACGCCGACGAACAGGCGCCCCTTCCAGCGCTTGTCGATGCTGAAGGTCGAGTCCTTGCGGAAAAAGGCGCCATCCCGGGCCGTCGCCTTTGCAAGCTCGACGGAGAACGGGATGACGATCGGCTCCGAAGCGCGGCCCTCGTCGTCTACCGCGGAGACGAGGAGCTCCAGCTTTGCCCACTTGCTCTCGCCCCTCTCCTCGGCGTAGACGCCGGAAACGGGCACCAGGATGTCGAAGGGGAGCGCGTCGTCCGTGCGCTTCGAAATCGGGGACTTCATTTCGACGGCGATCGTGAAGTCGCCCTTGGGCGCCTCAGCCGAAAGGAGGAGTCCCGCGAAGCGCGCGCGGGCGGCGGTCTCGCCCGTCAGGGAGCGCTGGCCGCTCGCCGTACGCACGACGAGACCGGGGCGCGTCATTTCCACGCGGATGTCCCGCCGCGCGGACGTCCCGTCCGGCGGCGTGAAGCCGAGGCGGTAGCGCTTCGCGAGGAGGCGCGACGCGTCGAGGATGAGGTCGACGGGCCTGTTCGAGAACCCGAGGCGGGCGCCGCCCGTCGCCTCCGCGATCAACGCGAACGTGTCGTTCCGAAACTCCCACGAATCGTCCGCCGCGAGAAGGTTCCGGTCGTCGAGCATTTTCGTGTCGGCTTGCCCGCCCGGTGCGAGGATGCCGCTCGGGTCGAGGGCCACGATCGTGGCGCGCGCGAGGAAAGCCTGGTTCTCGACGTCTTTGGCTTCCCCCAGGAAATTCCACTGGCGCTCGCCGCGGGTCGCGACCGGGTTGTTGTAATGCGTGAGGGTATCGGTCGCGGAGATAGGGCTGGCCGACGTCCTGGGGTCGACACCGCCGATGAGCGACCTCTGAGCGAGGCCCAAGCCTCCGGGAGGGGTGATGTTTCCCGTGGGCGAAAGCGGGCCCGTGAGGATGACGACCGTCTTGGGCTCGGGCCGGCTCGCGAGGCCGTCGAGAACGGTCCCGAGGTTTCGAAGCATCTGACGCGAGCGGCCGACCCACTCGTCGGTCCGCACATCGAAGGCGTACGACATCGGAACGATTCGTCTCGGCCGGTCGATCGCTTTCTGCATTGCCTTGCGGTCACTCGTGAATCCCGCGAGGCGGCGAGCGCCGTTGTCGAGGAGATAGACGGAGGCCTGTTCGCCGTCCGGCAGGCGGTCCGCGTACGCGCGCAGAGCATCGAGGCCTGCTTTTTGGGCGCCCACGTCGACATGGAGGGCCGAAATGACGAAGACCGTGCTGTGCGCGCGGCTCATGGGCGTCGATGACGTTACCGGCGGAGCCGCGGCCGCGGCTGGAGCAACGGGAACGGATGCCGCCGCGGAGGCGCCCGGCGCCGGCGGCGCCTCGAACCAGTCGAGCGGCATCTCTTTGCCGTTGACGAAGAGCCTGAAGTCCTCCCTCGTGAGGCCGTCGACCGGCGTGCCCTTCTTGTCGACGACGAGGACTTCGACCTCGGCGGCGACGGTCTCGACGGACACCTTCACGGGGCGCGGAGCGTCGGGGGTTTGCGCCTGGACAGAAGCGGCGAGGAGAAGCACCAGGGCGGCAACCGTTGAGTTCTTCATCGGGGCCTCCTGTTTTGAGAGAACTAGCACGGCTTGTGCCGGACCGGCAGGGACGAATCGTCTCTTCTTCGGGACGAACCGGATCAGGCGGGCAGCGGCGCACGCGCGGCTGCGACGAACGCGGCGACGTTCTCGGGCGGCGTGGGCGGCAGGATGCCGTGGCCGAGGTTCACGATGTGGCCCACTGGACCCGCCGCCCGGCGCGCGTCAAAGACGGCTTCCTCGACCCCCTGTGGCGTCCCGAGAAGGACGCCGGGATCGACGTTGCCCTGCAGCGCCTTTCCGTTCGCGCGCCGCCTCGCCTCGTCGAGCGGGAGCTTCCAGTCGATGGAGAGGACGTCGGCCGGCATCTCGGCGAACGAGTCGATGAGGTGAGCCGAGCCCGAGGCGAAGAGCACCACGGGCACATGAGAGCGTCGAGGGAGGTGTGACAGGAGCCGCTCGGTCGCGGGGCGCGCGAAGCGGTCGTAGTCGGCCCGCGAAAGCTCGCCGGCCCATGAGTCGAAAACCTGCACGAGGTCGGCGCCGGCCTCGATCTGCGCGGCGAGGTACTTGCCGCAGGCGTCGGCGAGCTTCGCGAGAAGCGCTTCGAGCAGGTTCGGCTCGCGGTGCATCATCGCCTTGACCGTCGCGAACGACTTCGAGGAGCCGCCCTCGATCGCGTATGTCGCGAGCGTCCACGGCGCGCCGCAGAACCCGATCGTCGCCGCCGCGCCGTGGACGCTCCTCTTCAGGCCGCGGTGGATCTCCATCACGAACGCGGTCTCGACGTTCGGATCGAAGTCGCGGAGCCTTCCCACGTCCTCCGCCGTCCGGACCGGTTTCGGAAGCTGCGGCCCTCCCTCGTCGAGCCGCACCTCGATTCCCATCGGCGGCAGCGGGATGAGGATGTCGGAGAAGAAGACGATGCCGTCCATCCCGAAGCGCCGGAATGGCTGGAGCGACACCTCGATGGCGGCCGGCACGTCGGCGCAGAGCTCGAGGAATTTGAGCCGCTTGCGGACCTCGCGGTACTCGGGCAGGTAACGGCCGGCCTGACGCATGAGCCAGACGGGCGGGACGTCCGTCGGACGCCCGAAGGCGGCGTCGAGGAAGCGCTGGCGGGACGGAGCGGTGGCGGCTCTGGGCATCGCGCGCGAGGTTAGCATCGGCCAAGGCCCGGCTCGCGATTCGAGAGCGCTCGGGCTCTGATGCATCCGCACCGAGCCTCGCCCGGAGCGGGTTCCTATAATCGCGGATGTGACCGAGGCCGCGCAGCTCGCTTCGACGCTCGGGTGGGTGGCGCTCGTCGCATACGCCCTTTCGGCGTTTCTCTACACGACGTCGCTCTTCCACACGGCCGCGGCGATCGGCAGGTCGGCGACCGCGTTCGCGGTTCTCGGTGTCGTCTGCAACTTCGGCACCCTCTACGCGCGCTCGGTCGCGCTCCACAGCGTGCCGTACCGCGACCTCCTGGGCTCGATGAAGCTCTTCGGCTTCTTCCTCGCGGTGCTGAACATCGTCCTCGAATTCCGGCACAGGGACCGCTCTCTCGGGCCCTTCCTGATGCCGGCGGCACTCGTATTCCTCCTTCTCGCGGCGTTCCAGACCTCGCCCGTGCGCCCGAACGCGCCGGAGCTCAAGGGGCCGGTTTTCGCTCTCCACGTCACGCTCAACATGCTCGCGTATGCCGCGTTCGCGGTCGCCTGCGCGCTCTCGCTGCTCTACGTCGTCGTGGGACGTTCGCTCAAGAAGCGAGCTTTCTCGGGGCCGGCCTCGCGGCTCCCGAGCCTCTCGTACCTCGAGCGGGCGAACCGCACCTCGCTTTCCCTGGGCATCGTCTCGCTCTCGGTGGGGCTTCTCCTCGGGCTTTTCTGGGCCTCGCGCATGTGGAAGGGAGAGCACCCGCTGTGGGCGCTCGACCCGAAGGTCTGGTTCGCGCTCGCGACGCTCGCGTTCTACGTCGTCGTCCTCGCGCGCGCGCACCGGGGAGCGGCGCCCATCTCGACGGCGCGCCTCTCGATCGCCGGGTTCGTGCTCGTTCTCCTCTCGTACACCGCGGTCAACGTCCTCGTCAGCAAG
>JBGPDK010000019.1:0-30129 GCA_041482235.1 Thermoanaerobaculia bacterium
AACTCCACGTTCGGCTGGAAGGTCTTCACGCCGGCCGATCCGAACCAGACCGACCGCGTCGTGCGCTGGATGGCGACGCATCGCGGGAACCACGCGCTCGTCATGGGCCGCTCGAAGATCCCGGTCGCGCTGAAGGAAGACGGCACGCCGTTCTTCGGGGGCGAGTATGTCTTCGATCCGGCGCGCGCCGACAGGATCCGCGAAGGCGACGGCCTTTCACTCGTCTGCGCCGGGAACGTGCTGCCTCATGCGCTGGACGCGTGGAACGTGCTCGCGAAAGAAGGGGCACGCGTGGACCTCGTGTCCGTGGCCGCGTGGAGCGACCTCTCGGACGCGGACCTCGCGCACGTCGCGCGGCACGGGGTCGTCGTCACCGTCGAGGACCACAACCCGAAGACGGGCCTCGGGACGTGGATCCAGGCCCGGCTCAACGACCTCGGCCTTTCCGCACGCGTACGGAAGATGGGAGTCACGTTCTACTCGTCGTCGGGCCCTGCGAAGGAGCTCTATGCGCTCATGGGCCTCGACGGGCCGGCCATCGCGAAAGCCGTCCGCGAAGCTCTGTCTTCGAAGCGCTGACGCCGGAGAGGACAAGAATGTCGAGCGCAATTCCGACCGACCCCGCGACGATCGTCATCTTCGGAGGATCGGGCGACCTCAGCAAGCGCAAGCTCGTGCCCGCGCTCTTCGAGCTGCACCGGGAAAAGCAGCTCCCTCCGGCGACGGCCATCGTCGGCTACGCGCGGACGGGCGAGTCGGACGATACGTACCGCGCAGAGATGAAGGCCGCCGTCGCCGAGTTCGCGCGAAAGAAGCCCGTCGAAGAGGGGGAGTGGGACAGCTTCTCCTCACGGCTCTACTTCTTCCGGGGCGACCTGACGATTGCGAAGAACTACGCCGACCTCAAGGCGCGCCTCGAGTCGATCGAGAAGGAGCGGGGTTTGCCCGGGAACCGGCTCTTTTACCTCGCGATCCCGCCCTCTTCGATCGGAGTCGTGGTCGCCAACCTCGGCCAGGCGAGCTTCGTCTACCGGGTCGACGGCGGCCCGTGGTCGCGCGTCATCGTGGAGAAGCCGTTCGGGCGCGATCTCCAGACCGCCCGCGCCCTGAACGAGGAGCTCTCCCAGGTCTTCCGCGAGCGGCAGATCTTCCGCATCGACCACTACCTCGGCAAGGAGACGACGCAGAACATCCTCGTCCTGAGGCTCGGCAACGGCATCTTCGAGCCGATGTGGAACCGGCGCTACGTCGACCACGTGCAGATCACCGTCGCGGAGTCGATCGGCGTCGAGAACCGCGGGAAGTTCTACGAGGAGGCGGGCGTCCTACGTGACATCATCCAGAACCACGTTCTCCAGCTCCTCTGCCTCGTCGCCATGGAGCCGCCGGTCGCCTTCGATCCGAACGCCGTGCGCGACGAGAAGGTGAAGGTCCTGAGATCCATCCAGCCGCAGTCGGCCGAGGAGATCCTGCGCGACACCGCGCGCGGCCAGTACGGCCCGGGCGCGGTGGACGGGCAGACGGTCGTGGGCTACCGGCAGGAGAAAGACGTCAACCCGATGTCGCTGCGCGAGACGTACGCGGCCTGGAAGGTGCAGATCGAGAACTGGCGATGGGCGGGCGTGCCGTTTTACCTGCGCGCGGGCAAGCGGCTCACGAAGCGCGTCACGGAAATCGCGATCGTGTTCAAGACGCCGCCCATCGCGCTCTTCAGGACGGTGGGCGTCCTCCGGGGGGAGCCGAACGCCCTCATCCTTCGCATCCAACCCGACGAAGGCATCGCGCTGAAGTTCGGCGCGAAAGTGCCGGGGCCCGTCACGAAAGTCGATCCCGTCACGATGGACTTCCGGTACAGCGAGTTCTTCGGCGCGTCGCAGCCCGAGGCCTACGAGCGGCTTCTCATGGACGCTTTTCACGGCGACTCGACGCTCTTCGCGCGGCGCGACGAGGTCGAGGCCGCGTGGGAGCACGTCACGCCGGTGCTCGACAGTTGGCGCAACAACCCGCCGCTCGACCACCCGAACTACGAGGCGGGCACGTGGGGGCCGGACGCGTCCGTGGCGCTTCTCGCGCGGGACGGGAGGCGCTGGCGGAGGCCGTGAGGGAGGTTCTCGCGTTCGCCACCGCGGACGACGTCGCGGACGCGGCGGCTTTTCTCTTCGTCAACCTCGCGGCCCAGGCGGTTCGCGATCGCGGCACGTTCTATGTGGCGCTCGCGGGGGGCACGACGCCCCTCTCCTGCTACCGGCTGCTCTCGGCGCCGCCCATTTCCTCGAGGGTGGATTGGGAGAGGACCCAGGTCTTCTTCGGGGACGAAAGGTGCGTACCGGAAGGCCATGCCGACCGCAACGACGAGGGAGCGGCGGCCGCGCTTCTCAACCACGTCCCCATTCCTTCGAAGAACATTCACCGCGTTCCCGTCGCCGAACCGGATGCCGCCGAGCGCTATGAGTCCGAACTGCGAGGGGCGTTCTCGGGAATGCCCCGTTTCGATCTCGTCGTCCTGGGGCTGGGCCCGGACGGCCACACGGTCTCCCTTTTCCCGGGACACGCTTCCCTCGAAGAGAAGCAGCGCCTCGTTCTGCGCATCGACGACTCGCCGAAGCCGCCGCCGTCGCGCGTCACGTTCACATTGCCCCTTCTGAACGCCGCGCGGCACGTGACGCTTCTCGCCACGGGCCAGGACAAGGCGGACGCGCTCCAGCGCGTCCTCGCGGAGGACGAGAGCATGCCGGCCGCGCGCGTACGCCCCACGCCGGGCATGCTGACCATCCTCGCGGACGCGGCGGCTGTTTCTCATTCGCGGAATCCGCCGCCTTCGCCGGCGGTCTCCCGGTGATCCTCGCCGGTGACGTGGGCGGCACGAACGTTCGTCTCGCCCTCTTCGAGGTCGAGGGCGGAAAGCTCGCGCCACAAGACGAAAGGAAGTTCCGAAGCCGCGACGTCCCCGGGCTCGAGGGGCCCGTCGTGGAATTCCTCGCGGGCCGGCGCGCGGCCGCCGCGGGCTTCGGCGTCGCCGGGCCGGTGCGCAACGGACGCTGCGAAGCCACGAACCTGCCCTGGGCCGTGGACGCGGCCGTTCTCGCGAGGAAACTCTCGCTCACGCGCGTGGCGCTCGTGAACGATCTCTTCGCGAACGCGCTCGGCCTGGAGGAGCTTTCCGGCGAGGACCTCGCCGTCGTGAATACGGGGACGCCGGATCCCGAGGGTAACGCCGCGCTCATCTCGGCGGGCACGGGCCTCGGCGAGACGTACCTCGTGAGGGTCGGCGGGCGTTTCGTGCCTCAGGCCTCCGAAGGGGGGCACGCTTCGTTCGCGCCGCGGAATCCCTTCGAAATCGACCTTCTCCGGCACCTCCAGCGCTCGTACAGCCACGTCTCGTTCGAGCGCGTTCTCTCGGGTCCGGGTCTCGCCGCGATCTACGCCTTCGAACGCGCGCGCTCTCTCGAGAGGGAGCCCGCGTGGCTCTCCGCGGAGATCGCGGCGGCCGGCGATCCTTCTCCCGCCATCACGGCGGCCGCGCTCGCGGGGAAGGACCCCATCGCGGCCCGCGCGCTCGAGCACTTCGTCTCGATCTACGGCGGCGAGGCGGCGAACCTCGCGCTCAAGGTGCTCGCGACGGGCGGCGTCTTCGTGGGCGGCGGGATCGCGCCGAAGATCCTGCCGAGGCTGCTCGACGGGACGTTCTTCGGGGCCTTCTGCGACAAGGGGCGCTTCGCGGCGCTCCTCGCGAAGATTCCGATCCGCGTCGTGACGAACGACCGCTGCGCGCTGCTCGGCGCCGCGCGCGCGGGTGCGGAAGCGGCCGCGCGGGCACGATAAACTCGGACGTTCGAGGAAGATTTTCCTGGAAAGGAACGAAGAAAGAAGATTTTCTTAGAAAGGAAGAGAGAACGCGATGAGCATCAACATTGCCGGCCTTCGGGGCCCGGCCGCTTCGTGGATCCTCGGGGCTTGTTGCTGTGCCGCATTTCTTGTGCTCCCCGTCTGGGCTGACGAAAAAACCGCGACCGCGCCCGCCGCGCCTGCCGCCGCCGCGGACAAGAAGGAGTCGAAGATGAAGACGACGCCCTCGGGCCTCCAGTACGAGGACACGAAGGAAGGCACCGGCGCCTCGCCGAAGACCGGCCAGACGTGCGTCATGCACTACACGGGCTGGCTCTGGGAGAACGGCGCGAAAGGCAAGAAATTCGACAGCTCGGTCGACAAGGGCCAGCCGTTCGAGTTCCCGATCGGACAGGGCCGCGTCATCAAGGGCTGGGACGAAGGCGTCGCCACCATGAAGCTCGGCGGCAAGCGCAACCTCCTCATTCCACCTGGTTTGGGCTACGGAGCGCGGGGGGCCGGCGGCGTCATCCCGCCGAACGCGACCCTCCTCTTCGAGGTGGAGCTGCTCGGGGTCAAGTAGGGGGTCCGGGGGAAGGCGTTGGACGCCTTCCCCCGGAAGAAAGTCTCTGAAGCATCCGAATCAGGTCTGAACCGAGCCGGGACGCCTAAATTCTTAATGCGGGGCTCTCCCCGCCGGAGGGTTCCATGCAGAGTCCAGTGAGGCGTGTCGTCATCCTGGGCGCGGCGGGCCGCGATTTCCACGACTTCAACACGGTTTTCCGTGACAAGCCCGACCATCGGGTCGTCGCCTTCACCGCGACGCAGATCCCGGGCATCGAGGGGCGGCGCTATCCCGCGTCCCTCGCGGGGACGCTCTACCCGGACGGCATCCCGATCGTCGCGGAAGACGGGCTCGAAGACCTGATTCGCCGGGAGAAAGTGGATCTCTGCGTCTTCTCGTACTCGGACGTGGCGCACACGCAGGTCATGCATCTCGCCTCCCGGGCGATCGCGGCGGGCGCGGACTTCCTCCTCCTGGGCGCCGACCGGACGATGCTGAAGTCGAAGGTCCCCGTCATCGCCGTAACGGCCGTGAGAACGGGCGCGGGCAAGAGCCAGACGACGCGGTATCTCTCGATGATCCTCAGGGAACAGGGCCTCAAAGTCGTCGCCGTTCGCCATCCGATGCCCTACGGCGACCTTGCCGCGCAGGCCTGCCAGCGTTTCGCGGCGTACGCCGACCTCGATCGCCAGAAGTGCACCATCGAGGAGCGCGAGGAGTACGAGCCGCACCTCGACGACGGCGTCATCGTGTACGCGGGCGTCGACTACGGTCAGATCCTGAAGAGCGCCGAGGCGGAGGCCGACGTCGTCCTCTGGGACGGCGGGAACAACGACCTGCCGTTCTATGTGCCCGACCTCCATGTCTGTATCGCCGATCCGCACCGCGCCGGCCACGAGACCGCCTATCACCCGGGCGAGGCGAACTTCCGCCGGGCCGACGTCATCCTCATCAACAAGTGCGACACCGCCGACGAAGGGAACATCCTCGCCATCGAGGCGGCGGCGGCGAAGCTGAACCCGAAAGCGCGCGTCCACCGCGCGAACTCGCCGGTCGTCTGCGAGCATCCGGAGCTCGTTCGCGGCAAGCGGGCCCTCGTCGTCGAGGACGGTCCCACGTTGACACACGGCGGCATGAGCTTCGGCGCGGGCGTCGTCGCGGCAAAGAAGGCCGGCGCCGCGGCGATCGTCGATCCGAAGCCGTACGCCGTGGGCACGATCGCGGAGACCTTCCGGAAGTACCCCAACGCGGCGGGGATCCTCCCCGCGATGGGCTACGGCGCGGCGCAGGTCGCCGAGCTCGCCGAGACGATCGCGCGCACTCCGTGCGACGTCGTCGTCGTCGGAACCCCGATCGATCTGACGCGCGTGGTCAAGCTGTCCAGGCCGTCCGTGCGCGTGTGGTACGAGCTTCAGGAAGTCGTCCCGGGACGCCTGGCCGAGGAAGTCGCGCGGGTCGTCCCGGCCGCCGTTGGAGCGTCGAGATAGCCGCGGGCTTTATAGTCCCCTGGCGATGCTCCTCCTTTCGCGCACGATCCACTTCAACGCCGCGCATCGCCTCTTCAACCCGGGGAAGAGCGAGGAATGGAACCGCGCGACGTACGGGGACGCGACGAACCCCGCCGGCTACGGGCACAACTACACGCTCGAGGTGTCCGTGGCCGGCGAGGCCGATGCCGACTCCTCGATGATCGTGAATCTCACCGACCTCGACCGCGTCCTCAGGGAAGAGGTCGACCGTCCGCTCGACCACCGGAACCTCAACCACGAGATCCCCGAGTTCGCGACGCGGGTCCCCACGGCCGAGAACCTCGCGCGGTGGATCTGGGATCGCGTGGACGCGCGGGTGAAGAAGGAGAACTGGCCCTGCCGCCTCGCGACGCTGAAGCTCACGGTGACGCCGAACTTTTCGGTTGAATTGGTTTCGGAGGAAGAAAACCGGGGGTTTTCTTAGAGAGGGTGTCTGGTTCTCGCTCTCTTTCGAAAACTCAAATGTTCCTTTGCGCCTGCAGCACGGGCTGCAGCCTCGATCTTGTCGCGCCCCCATGCGACCTCCGCGGGCGCGTGCGCGTCGGAGGACAGCACGATGGGGACGCCCGCGCCGACGAGCTTTCTGAGAAGGGGTGGCCCCGGGTACTCCTCCTTGACGTCCTTCCTGAGGCCGGCGCTCGAGACCTCGATGGCCATGCCTGCCCGCCGTGCGGCTTCCACGGCCGCTGCCTCGGCGTCCGCGACCTCGGCCGGCATGCGGTGGCCGAACTTCTTCGGCAGATCGAAGTGGGTGAGGACGTCGAAAAACCCGGTCTCGGCCGCCTTCGCGATGAGCCGGTAGTACTCGCGCCAGAGCCGTGCGGTCCCTTCGGTCTCGTGGCGCCTGCCCGAACCGGGAGCGTCGATCCAGTCGCCGGCCACCCAGTGCACGGAGCCGAGCACGACATCCCAGTCGTGCGCGCGGAGGATTTCCTCGAGCGCGGCCTCGTGACCTTCGGCGTAGTCGGCCTCGAGGCCCAGAAGCACGTCGATACGGCCGGCAAACTCCTTTTTCAGCGTCCGCACTTCCTCGACGTATCCGGGCAGTTCGGCGCGCGTCATCGCGATCGCGGGATCGGGATCTTCGCCCGGCAGGAAGTACAGGGGGACGTGGTCCGTGAACGCGACCTCGGAGAGGCCTCGGGAGAGCGCCGTGAGGACATAGTCCCGCATCGCGCCGCCGGCATGTCCGCAGCGGGCCGTGTGGACGTGATAGTCGGTCTGGTACGCGCCCTGCATCGACGAGTTCCCGCTCTTCGAGTGTAGTCTTGGGGAGAAGAGGAAGGCATGGCGATCCGGATCAACCGCGTCTACACCCGAGGAGGCGATTCGGGGCAGACGAGCCTCGTAGGCGGCCAGCGGATCGCGAAGGACTCGATCCGCATCGAGAGCTACGGCACGGTGGACGAGCTCAACGCGGTCCTCGGGCTCGTGCGGACCGCGAACCGCGACGGCCCCGTCCGCAAGGCGGACCGCGACCGGCTCGACGCCCTTCTCGGGCAGATCCAGAACGAGCTTTTCAATCTGGGATCGGACCTCGCCACGCTGCCGCGAGATCGCCATCCGAAGCAGCCCGTCATAGAGGCCCGTCACGTCACGTTCCTCGAGAAGACGATCGACGAGCTGAACGCCGGCCTGCCGGAGCTCAGGTCCTTCGTCCTGCCGGGTGGGGGCTGGGTTTCGGCGTTTCTGCATCAGGCGCGCACCGTCTGCCGCCGGGCCGAGCGCCTCGTGACGACGCTCGCTCGGCAGGAGGCCGTGGGCGCCCATGCCCTCGTCTATCTCAATCGCCTGTCGGATCTCCTTTTCGTGCTGGGCCGTTGGGCTGCGAAAACGCGAAAGGAGGCGGAGCCTCTCTGGGATTCCGCCAAGAGCTGACGCGCCTTCGGCCGGGGGCCCCCGCGGCGGGCGCGGCGCTTCTCGTCGTCCTGTGCCATGGGGCCGCGGCGGAGGATGCACCGCGCATCGACACGGTCGAGATCCGGTCGACGAACGTCTTCGCGCCTGACGAGGCCGCGAAGGCGTTCATCCCGTACGGGCTGGCGAACGCCCTCCATTACACGACGCGCGCGTCGTTCGTGCAGGACCAGCTGCTCTTCGCGCCCGGCGACGTCCTGCACCCGGACCTCCTCGCCGAGACGGAGCGCAACCTGCGCGCGTTCGGGCTTTTTCGCAGGGCGTACGTGCGTGCGGAGGGAACCCGCGTCGTCGTCGAGACGGCCGACGCGTGGACGCTGCTTTTGCGCGGCTCGTTCTCGAACAAGGGCGGCGTGACGACGTACTCGGTTGGAGCCGAGGAGTACAACCTGCTCGGCACCGGCCGCCAGTTCGGATTCGGATGGGAGAAGGAGACGGACCGCTCGTCGCGTTCCGCCTTCTACGTCGATCCGCATTTCTTCGCGCCGCACATCGCCTTCCGGATGGACGCCTCGGAGCTCTCGGATGGGCGCTTCTTCCGGCTGGGCCTCGGGCGCCCGTTCTACGCGCTCGACGTGCCGTGGGCCCTCGAGAGCGCCCTCAGGCTTTCGGACTTCGACACGAAGCTTTACGCGGGAGGCGAGGAGGCGACGGTTTGGAAGCAGGAGGAGCGGGACGTGCTCGTGACGGGCGGGCACCTTCTGTCCCGCGATCCGGACGCCGTCTTGCGTCTCGTCGGCTCCGTCGAATGGACCGACGTCAAGCTCCGCGGAGGCGGTCTCGGCCCGCCGCCGCCCGTGGGGGGATCGCACCGGACCTTTCTGTTCCTTTCCGCGGGCCTCGCGCGGGAAGGCTCGGGCTGGATCACGCGGCGGCTCGTGGACATGATCGACCGCGACGAGGACTTCAACCTCGCGCCGAGCGGGCGCGTGGAGCTCGGCTTCTCGCCGCCCGTCGGAGAGGCGCAGGGAGCGGGCCGGGCGCTCGTGTCGGCAAGCATGGGCACACCGCTCTCTTCGGGCTTCGCGGTCGCCTCGGTCGGCGGGTCGACCCGCGTGAGGGGAGGCGTCGAGAATGCGCTCGTGTCGGCGGACGCGCGGGCCTTCGTCATGAAAGGCCCGTGGACGCTCGTGGGGCATCTCGCGACCAGAGTCGGGTGGCGCCTCGACCCGGAGAACCAGATTCCCCTAGACGGGGATACCGGCCTGCGGGGTTACCGCCTCCACGCGGTGGAGGGGGATCGCCGCGTCGTGGGCAACGTCGAGGCGCGGGTTTTCGTCGTGCCCGAGATTCTGCAGCTCGTCTCGTTCGGGTTCGCCGCCTTCGGCGACGTCGGCTGGTCGTGGGGAGACCCGGACGGGTTTTGGAGGCTGGCGGACGCGGGGGTGGGCCTGAGGATCGGAATCTCGCGGGCGAGCAAGAACACCCTCCTGCGCATGGACGTGGCCCGTTCGCTGCACCCCGATCCGCTCGGCCGGACGGGATGGCTTCTCTCGTTCGCGTCGGGCCAGGCCTTCTAGCCGAGGCCCCCGGACCTCAGTGAATGCCCTGCCCGGCGAGCCAGCGTTCGGCGTCGATCGCGGCCTTGCAGCCTTCGCCCGCGGCCGAGACGGCCTGGCGGTAGATGAAGTCCGCCACGTCGCCAGCCGCGAAGATGCCCTCGACCGACGTTCTCGTCGAAGGGTGCTGGATCTTCAGGTAACCGACGTCGTTCATTTCGAGCTTGCCCTTGAAGAGGTCGGTGTTCGGCTGGTGGCCGATCGCGGCGAAGTAGCCCGAGACGCCCAGAGTCTTCGTTTCGCCGGTTCGCGTGTTCTTCACGCGCACTCCCTTCACGCCCGTCGCGGGCTCGCCGAGGATCTCCTCGACGACGGTGTCGAGGAGGATTTCGATCTTCGGGTTCGCGAGCGCGCGCTGAACCATGATCTTCGAGGCTCGGAACTCGCTTCGCCGGTGGACGAGATGCACCTTCGAGCAGAACTTCGTGAGGAAACCGGATTCTTCCATCGCGGTGTCGCCGCCGCCCACGACGACGACTTCCTTGCCGCGGAAAAAGAAACCGTCGCACGTCGCGCAGGCCGAGACGCCGTAGCCGAGGAGCGCCTTCTCGCTCTCGAGACCGAGGTACTTCGCCGATGCCCCGGAGGCGACGATGACGGCGTCGGCGGTGACCTTCCCGCCCGACTCGAGGGTCAGCGTGAAGGGCCTCGCCTTCACGTCGACTTCCGTGACCGTGTCCATGACGAATTCGGAGCCGAAGCGCTCGGCCTGTTTGCGGGTGACGTCCATGAGCGCGGGGCCCTGGATGCCGTGCTCGAAGCCGGGGAAGTTCTCGACGTCGGTCGTCGTCGTGAGCTGGCCGCCGGGCTGGATCCCCTCGACGACGAGCGGCTCGAGGTTCGCGCGAGAGGCGTAAATCGCCGCGGTCAGGCCGGCGGGCCCTGATCCGACGATCGCGACCTTGTAGTGGTTCTTCGCTGGCATGGCCGGGAGATTACTTCGCCTGCGCGAAGTACTCCTTCGACTTCTCCCAGTCGGCCTTCATGGTCTTCGTGCCGGGCTTCCAGTCGGCGGGGCAGACCTCGCCGTGCTCGCTCACGTACTGGAAGGCCTGCAGGACGCGGAGCGTCTCGTCGACGGAGCGGCCGACCGCCGTGTTGTTGATCGTCGCGTGCTGGACGACGCCGTCGGGGTCGATGATGAACAGGCCGCGCAGCGCGGTCTTGCCGTTCTCGGCCAGCACGTTGTACTCCTCGGCGAGGTCCTTGCCGAGATCCTCGAGGAGCGGGTACGCGAGGCCCTTGATGCCGCCCTCTTCGCGCGGCTTCTCGGTCCACGCGAGGTGGCTGAACTTCGAGTCGACGGAGGCGCCGAGCACTTCGGCGTTCAGCTTCCGGAACTCGCCGATGCGGTCGGAAAACGCGAGGATCTCCGTCGGGCAGACGAACGTGAAGTCGAGTGGATAGAAGAAGAGGACGACCCACTTCCCCTTGTAGTCGGAAAGGCGATACGTGTGGAAACCACCGTTCAGGACGCCTTCGAGGGCGAACTCGGGGGCCAGGCGGCCGACGATCTGGGGCATGGAAATTCTCCTTGTCTGGCTCTATATGTTCTTCAGGTGAGGATTCTGGCCTCACGCCGCAGCCTAATTTAGACTATGTCTAGATAATTGTCCAGGGCCCTTGACTCTTTTTTATATCGAGTCTAAATTAAAGAAACCGACACCGAAGGAGGGATACATGGCCGAGCTCAAGGGAACCAGGACTCACGAGAACCTCAAGCATGCATTCGCGGGCGAGAGCCAGGCGAATCGCCGCTACCTCTATTTTGCCGACAAGGCCGACATCGAGGGCTACCCGGAGATCGCCGGCAATTTCCGCGACACCGCCGAAGGCGAAACGGGCCATGCGCACGGGCACATGGACTACCTCAAGGCCGCGGGCGATCCCGCCACGGGCCTGCCGTTCGGCCCGACGACCCTGAATCTCAAGAGCGCGATCGAGGGCGAGACCTACGAGTACACCCAGATGTACCCGGGGTTCGCGAAGACCGCGCGCGAAGAGGGCTTCGTCGAGGTCGCTGACTGGTTCGAGACGCTTGCGCGCGCCGAGAAGTCGCATGCGAACCGCTTCTCGAAGCTGCTGACGACGATCGGCGCCTAGAGAGCAAGAGAAGAAAAGAGAAGAGATTTGCTTAGAAAGTGAAGAGGGGCCGAGGCGCTCGATTTCCGCCGAGCCGTGTGCGGCCGCCCCGGCCTCACTCACCCTTCTAAGAAAATCCGAATCCGAATCCGGATTTGAATCCGAATCCGAAAGCAGAAAGACATGGGTGCCGTCGGATTACCGATCGCCGTCAGGGACGCAACCTCTCTCGCCGCCGAACTGACGCGCATCGCGGACATCTGCCAGGGATGCCGGCGCTGCTTCTCGTTGTGCCCGTCGTTCGACGTCCTCTTCAAGGGACTCGACGTTGCGGAGGTGGACGGCGAGGCGGACAGGCTGCCCAGGAGCGTCCTCGACGACTTCGTGGACCTCTGCTACGAGTGCAAGCTCTGCCTGCCGCATTGCCCTTACATCCCGCCGCACCGCTGGGCCGTGGACGTGCCGCACCTCGTCCTCGAATCGAGAAACGTGAGAATGAAGGAGACGGGTTTGCCGCTCCGAGAACGGCTTCTCTCGCGGCCTGACGCTCTCGGCCGTCTCGCGCAGCCGCTCGCCCCGGTCGCGAACTTCGTGAATACGCTGCCGCTCGCGCGCTGGGCGATGGAAAAGGCGCTTGGCGTCTCGGCCGAGAAGGACCTGCCGCGCTTCGTGTGGAAGACGTTCACGGCGTGGTTCGAGTCGCGCGGGGCACCCGCATTTGCGGGAGAGCCCGTCGCGAAGGTCGTCCTCTTCCCGACGTGCTCGGTCGAATGGAGCCGGCCGGAGATCGGCAAGGCGGCCGTGGCCGTGCTCGAGAAGAACCGTGTCGAGGTGGCTGTCGCCTACCCGCGGTGCTGCGGGATGCCCCTGTTCGACGTGGGGGATATCGCGGGCGCCGACGAGGCGCGCCGCGCCTTCGTCGCGGCCATGAAAGGCTGGGTCGACCACGGCTACACGATCGTGACGCCGGGACCGTCCTGCTCGCTCATGATCAAGAAGGAATACCCGTGGCTCGAGAAGCGGCGCGAGGAGGCGGGCGCGCCCGCCCCGGCCGGCACCGACACGCAGGCCGTCGCGAAAAGCACGCGCGACCTGCTCGAGTTCCTCGCCGAGCTGAAGGCGAAGGGCCTCCTGGCGCTCGACTTTCCGAACGCGCCGAAGTCGATCGCGTATCACGTGCCCTGCCATCTCAAGGTGCAGAACATCGGGTTCAAGTCGCGCGATCTCCTCGCCCTGACGGGAGCGGCCGTGACGATGGTCGAGAGGTGCTCGGGCCACGACGGCACGTGGGCGATGAAGAGGGAGTATTTCGGCGAATCGATGAAAGTCGGGAAGAAGCTCTTCGACGGCCTCGCCGCGGCGCACGCGGATGTGATTGCGTCCGACTGCGCCCTCGCGGGAGTCCAGATCCACCAGGGCATGAACGTCGAGGTGAAGCACCCGATCGAGGTGCTTCGGGACGCGTACGGCCTCGCATGAGGAAGCTCGCTCTTTCGGACGTCAAGAACCTGCAGGAATACGAGCTGATTCGCGACGCCTGGCGGAAGGACGTCATCGCCGTCAAGGCGAAGAGGCGCGTCCTCCTCGGAGACAAGATGTCGCTCCTCTTCGAGAGCCGCCTCACCGTCGTCCACCAGGTCCAGGAGATGTGCCGGGCCGAACGCCTCGCCAGGCCGGAAGCCGTCCAGAAGGAGCTCGACGTCTACAACGAGCTGCTGCCCGACGCCGGCGAGCTGTCGGGCACGCTGCTCGTCGAGATCACCGAGGAGGCCCAGGTCCAACCCCAGCTCGACCGGCTCATCGGCCTTTCCTCCGGCCGCCACCTCTGGCTCGAGCTGAACGGCCGCAAGGTGTTCGCGCGATTCCTCGAGGGGCAGGGGCGCGAGGACCGCATCGCGGCCGTGCAGTACCTGCGGTTCCCCATCGGGACGGATCCCCGGGACCGCGACGCGCTCGCCGCGGGGCCGGCGCCCGTGATCCTGCACGTCGACCACCCGGGCTTTCGGGCCAGCGCGGCTCTGTCACCCGAGACACGCGCCGAGATCGCTCGCGATCTCCTCGACTAGGAATCTCCCGAGCGCGAATAGAATCCGCCCGTGCTCATTCATCTCCTCCGGCATGCCGAAGCTGAAGACGTTTCTCCTACCGGCCGGGACGCGGATCGCCGGCTGACCGAAGAGGGGAGGAAGCGCATGCGGGCGGTCGCCAGGGCGATCGCGAAGCTCGACCCCGGCTACGACGCCGTGCTCGTCTCTCCCTTCGTGCGCGCCAGGCAGACGGCCGAGCCCGTCGCGGCGGCGTGCGGATTCGAGAGGCCGTTCACCGAAACGAAGAGCCTCACGCCCAACGCCGACCCCGTCGAGGTCCTGCACGAGCTTGCCAGGCTCAGCCCCTCGAGCGCTCTCCTCGTCGGGCACCAGCCGCACTTCGGACGCCTGTTCGGGCTCCTCCTCTCGGGGCGTTCCGACCTGGAGGTCCCGATCAAGAAGGCCGCCCTTGCGGCTTTCGAGGCGCCCTCGGACCCCTCTCTCGGGCCTGCGGAACTGAAGTTTTCGCTCCCTCCGCGCCTACTGGAAAGGCTTGTGTGACAAGCGGTTATGCTTCAGCGCACGAGGACGTGACCGGTTCCTGATAGGATCTAGCGTTCTTGGAGGATCGACTTCCCTATGGGTAAAAGCGTAGCTCTCGGCTGCATCGTCCTCGTCCTGGTCGGCGTTCTCGTCGTCGGCGGCATGGCGGCGGGCGCCTACAACAGGCTGAACGCCGCGGATCAGGGCGTCAGCGCGGGCTGGGCCCAGGTCGAGAACGTCTATCAGCGGCGTGCCGACCTCATCCCGAACCTCGTCGAGACCGTCAAGGGCGCGGCGAACTTCGAGAAGGACACCCTCACGCAGGTCATCCAGGCGCGCGCCTCGGCCTCGCAGGTCAAGCTCGACGCGAATTCCATCAAGGATCCCGCGGCGTTCGAGAAGTTCCAGAAAGCGCAGGACCAGCTCGGCAGCGCGATCTCACGGCTGCTCGTCACCGTCGAGAAGTATCCCGAGCTGAAGGCCAACCAGAATTACCTCAACCTGCAGACGCAGCTCGAGGGGACCGAGAACCGCATCTCGGTCGAGCGCGGGCGCTTCAACGACGTGACGCAGGCTTACAACACCCTGCGCCGTTCGTTCCCGACGGTCATCGTCGCGAGCTTCGCCGGCTTCAAGGACCGTCCGTACTTCAAGGCGGCCGAGGGCTCGGAAAAACCGCCGGCCGTGAAGTTCTGACGAAGAGAAGAATTCGGATTTTCCTAGAGTGAAAAGAGGCGGAGGCCAACGGTCGTTCGTTGCCGGAAAGCGCAGCGCTGCCCCTCTTACCTTCAAAGAAGTCTTCGTCCTCGTCTCCCTCTTTTTCCCCGGCGCCGCATTCGCCGCCGGCCCTGCCGTCCCGCCGGCCCCCACGCGGTACGTGACGGACAAGGCCGGCGTGATCGCGCCCGACGTGACCGCCCGGCTGGAGAGCCGTCTCGTGGACTTCGAGAGAGAGACGTCGAACCAGTTCCTCGTCTACACCGAGACCAAGGTCCCGGATGGAACGACGCTCGAGGAATACTCGGTGGCGTGCGCGCAGGCCTGGAAGGCGGGGCAGACGCAGAGGAAGAACGGGATGATCCTGTTCGTCTTTCCCGGGTCGCGCAAGGCGCGGCTCGAGGTCGGCTACGGGCTGGAAGGCGCGATGCCCGACGCGCTCGCCCGGCGCGTGCTCGACGAGCAGGTCCTCCCGCGCTTCCGGGCGGGGGACTACAGCGGCGGGATCTCCGCCGGAGTCTCCGCCGCGATCGACGCCACGCGCGGCGAGTACAAGGGCACCGGGCGGACGCGCGGAGGGCGCGGCGGTTCGAATCTGCCCCTGCCGCTCCTTCTCGCGATCCTCCTTCTCTTCTTTTTCGGGATCATTCCGACGATCTTCGGAAGGGGCCGCGGCGGGTACTCCTACATCGGCCGCGGAGGCTGGGGCTCGGGCGGCGGCTTCGGCGGTTTCGGCGGCTTTGGCGGCGGCGGGGGAGGCGGTGGCGGTTTCTCGGGCGGCGGCGGCTCCTTCGGCGGCGGCGGTGCGAGCGGGAGCTGGTGACGACATGGCCAGGAGCACGAAAACGACCGCGTTTTTCGAGAGTCTCGACCGCCCGGCGATCGTCGAGGCGATCAAGCGAGCCGAGGCAAAGAGCTTCGGCGAGATCCGCGTGCATCTCCATCACGGACCCGTCTCCGACGCGCTCGAGACGGCAAAGGCGACATTCGACCGGCTCGGCATGGAGAAGACGGTGCACGGCACGGGCTGCCTCCTGTTCCTCGCGCCGGATTCGCGCGCCTTCGCGGTGATCGGAGGCGCGGGCATTCACGAGAAGGTCGGAGACACGTTCTGGATGGAAGCGCGGGACGCGGCGCAGGCCCGGTTTGCCGAGGCGAAGTTCACGGAAGGCATCGTCACGGCCGTCGACAAGCTCGGTGACGCGCTCGCGCTGTTTTTCCCGAAGAGGGGGCCGGCGGACACGAACGAGCTGCCGGACGAGGTCAGCGAAGACTGACGCCCCGCTTTGACAGGCAGACGGCGGTCTGGTAGCTTTGTTGGCCGTTTTGTTCGGGAAATCGAGGTAACCCATGTACGCAGTGATCCGGACCGGAGGCAAGCAGGTGCGCGTCGCCGAGGGCGATGTCGTGCGCGTCGAGCGCCTCACGAAAGAGACCCTGGAGAAGGGCGCGGAGGTGTCGCTGACCGAGGTTCTCGCCATCGGCAAGGACGACGGGCTGCAGCTCGGTTTCCCTCTCGTCGAGGGCGCGGTGGTGACGGGCGTCGTCGTGCGCGAGACGCGCGGGCCGAAGCTCCTCGTCTACAAAAAGAAGCGCCGGAAGGGTTTCCAGCGCACACACGGACATCGGCAGGACCTCGTGGAGATCCGCATCGCGTCCATCGTCGGATAAGCCGGTTTTCCTTTTTCCCGGGGTTCGAGGGGTATCACTCATGGCACACAAAAAAGGTCAGGGTTCGTCCCGCAACGGGCGCGACAGCAACAGCCAGCGCCTCGGGGTGAAGCGTTTCGCGGGTCAGCTCGTGTCGGGCGGCTCGATCCTCGTCCGGCAGCGCGGCACCCCGCTGAAACCGGGCTCGAACGTCGGCCGCGCCAAGGACGACTCGCTTTTCGCGAAGGTGGACGGGATCGTGAACTTCCACGACAAGGGCCGCCTCGGCCGGTACGTCTCGATCACGCCTGCGGCTGCCTCCGGAAAGTAAGAGGATCTCCTTTTCGTTTTTCGGGGCCGGTCGTTTTCGTGCCTTGACGCGCGAGCACGCGAGGCAAATCCGAGCAAGATGTTCATAGACGAAGCCGCCATCCACGTCGCCGGCGGCGACGGCGGGAACGGATGCGTGGCCTTCCGCCGCGAGAAGTTCGTCCCCCGGGGCGGGCCCTCGGGCGGGGACGGCGGGGACGGCGGCAGCGTGACGTTCGCTGCCGACCGCGGCCTCAACACGCTCTACCCCTTCCGCTTCACGAAGCGCTTCGCCGCGGGCCGCGGCGGCCACGGAAAAGGGAACAACCGCCACGGGAAGAACGGGGCCGCTCTCCTGGTTTCCGTTCCCGTCGGAACCGTCGTGAAGGACCGCGAGAGCGGCGAGATCCTCGGTGATCTCGTCGAGGAAGGGCAGACCCTTCTCGTGGCCGCGGGCGGAAAGGGCGGGAAGGGAAACGCGCGGTTCGCGACCTCCACGAACCGCGCGCCGCGGCGCGCGGAGCCCGGGCTCGAGGGCGACCAGAAGGATCTCGCGCTCGAGCTGAAGCTCCTCGCGGACGTGGCCCTCGTGGGCCTGCCGAACGCGGGCAAGTCGACCCTCATCTCGGCCATTTCCGCCGCCCGCCCGAAGATCGCCGACTACCCCTTCACGACGCTCGTTCCGAACCTCGGCGTCGTCTCCTGGGAGCGCTTCCGCACGTTCGTCGCCGCGGACGTGCCCGGACTCATTCAGGGCGCGCACGAAGGTCACGGCCTGGGGATCCGGTTTCTCAAGCACGTCGAAAGGTCGCGCCTCCTCGTCCACCTCGTGGACGCCGCGTCGCTCGACGCCGCGGACCCCGGCGCCGACGCCGAGAAGACGGTCGCCACGATCGAGCACGAGCTCGCGTCCTTCCAGCCGGACCTCGCGGCGCGCGAGCGCGTCCTCGTGGCCACGAAGGACGACGCGGCCTCTCCCGCGCAGGTCGCGGCCGTCGCCGCGGCGGCTTCGCGTCGCCACCTCGCGTTCTTCGCGATCTCGGCCGCCGCGCACCGCGGCCTCGACGCGCTCGTCCTGCACCTCGGCACGCGGCTCGATACGCTCGCGGCACGGGCGGCGGTCCCTTCGCTCGCGCCTTACGCCGTCCCCTGACCATGCGTATCGGCGTCTATGGCGGCTCGTTCGATCCGGTGCACTTCGGGCACCTCGTCCCCGTCGAGGAGGCGCGGCGCAACCTCGCGCTCGACGAGATCCTCTTCGTGCCGGCGTTCCAGCCGCCGCACAAGCCGTCCGGCCCGTCCGCGCCCTCCCACCACCGCTTCGCCATGCTCGCGCTGGCGCTCGAGGCGTATCCGGCCTTTCGCCTGAGCGATTTCGAGGTCGCGCGGGGCGGCACGACGTACACGATCGAGACGCTCCGGCACCTGCGCGCGGGGCGCGCGGACGCCGAATTCCTCCTCGTCCTCGGGTCCGACTCGCTCACCCGGATCACGACGTGGCGTTCGTGGCAGGAGCTTCTCGGCGAGTTTCATGTCGCCGTCGTGGAGCGGGAGGGATTTCCGCACGGCGCGCTCGCGCGCGAGCTGCCCGAGGCGATCTCCGGCCGGTTCGGAGAGACCATTTTCTTCGCCGGCAACGCACCGGTTACAATTTCGTCCACGTGGTTAAGGCGCGCCATCCCCGCGGGCGAGGACCTGAGCGGAAGTCTCCCGGCGAGCGTCGCCGCGTATCTCCGAAGACACGCGCTGTACCGCCTCCCGTGAGGCATCCGGTCCCCCGGCTCGGGCCGATCGACGACCTCATCGAGGCGACCCTGCAGCGCGCCGGAACGTGGGCGGCGCCCGCGCCCGCGCCCGAGAGGCCCCGCGCCACGGCCGACCCGGCGATCGACGAGCGCCTCACGGCGCAGCTCAAGCGAGGCGTGGCCGCGCTGCTCGACAAGAAGGCAGAGAAGCTCGTCGTCCTGAACCTCCAGGGCCTGACGACGATCTCCGACTACTTCGTGCTCGCCACGGCGGGCAGCAACCGGCAGGCGCAGGCCCTTGCCGACGCCGTCGAGACTGCGCTCAAGGCCGAGGGCCGGCGGCCGCTGTCCATCGAGGGCTACCAGTCGGCGGCCTGGATCCTCCTCGACTACGGCGACGTCGTGTTCCACGTCTTCCACGACGAGGCGCGCCGCTTCTACGGCCTCGAGAGGCTTTGGGGGGACGCTCCGGACGCCACGGCGGCGTTCCGCTAGGAGCGGGATGGCGGGACGCGCCGCGTCCTCCGCCCTTTTCGCGACGCGCCACCGCGGCCTCAGGGAGCAGCTCCGGCAGCTCGCGCGCGCCGCGGACTCGGCCAACACGGTGCTTCTCCTGGGAGCGCCCGGCACCGGCAAGGATAGGCTCGCGCGCCTTCTGCACGAGCGCTCGGCCCGCGCGCGGGCGCCGTTCGTGCGCGTGGACCTCGCCGCCGTGGCCGACGACCTGTTCGAGAGCGAGCTTTTCGGTTACGAGCGCGGGGCGTTCACGGGCGCCGTCGCGGGCAAGCAGGGCCTTCTCGAGGGAGCGGGCGAGGGCACGCTCTACCTCGACCGGGTCGACGCGCTTTCGCTTCGGGCCCAGGGAAAGCTCCTCCGCGTCGTCGAGGAGCGCCTCGTGCGGCGCGTGGGAGGCACGCGCCTCCTGCCGCTCAAGGCACGGCTCGTGGCCTCGGCCGGACCGGATCTGCCGCGCCGGGCGCGCGCCGGAACGTTTCGGGAAGATCTCTTCTATCGTCTCGCGGTCGTCACGGTGAGCCTTCCGACCCTCGCCGAGCGCCGCGAGGATCTTCTTCCGGCGGCGCGCGCCCTTGCGAAAGCGAGCGGCGGCCCTGCCGGGTTCACGGCGGCCGCGCGACGCGTGCTTCTCGGGCACGCCTGGCGGGGCAACTTCCGCGAGCTCGAGAACGTCGTGCGCCGGGCGGTGAACGAAGCGGCCGCGGCCGGCGTTCCCGCGATCGACGAGAGGCACCTCAAGCTCGCGGGCCCGTCGGATCCCGAGGCGCTCCTTCACGCCGCGTCGCACGCGCGCTGGACGCTCCGCCAGCTTTCGGACGCCTACATCGGCCTCGTTCTCGACGAGGCGGGCGGGAACGTAGCCGAAGCGGCTCGCCGCCTCGGCGTCGCCCGCAAGACGCTTTACGCGCGCCGAAGAGAACGATGAGGATCCGCTTCCTCTTCGTCGGCAAGAGCGACGAGAAGGAGTACGCCCGGGGCGTCGAGCGGTACGCGGCGCGGATCGGACGCTTCGCCCCGTGCGACATCACGATCGTCAGGGAAGAAAAGCCCGGAGGGAAAGCGGACGCAGGGCGCGTGCGCGCGAAGGAAGGGGAACGCCTCCTGGCGGCGCTCGCCCCGCGCGACCTTCTCGTGCTCGCCGACGAGCGGGGGAGGGAGCGCACGAGCGAGGAATTCACGCGCGATCTCCGCTCCTGGCTCGATGCGTCGCCCTCGGCGGTGGCTTTTGCCGTGGGCGGCGCCTTCGGTCTCGACCCTGTCCTGCGCCCGCGGGCACGTGATATCCTCTCTCTTTCCCGGATGACCCTGCCCCATCAACTGGCTCGGATGGTCCTCGCGGAGCAGGTATACCGGGCGACCGCAGCGCTTTCCGGCGTCGCGTATGCCAAGTAAATCCGAGGGAGACCACCAGTATGGCACTCAAGTCCGCGGCGATGCCCGCCAAGCCCCTGAAGAAGGAATCCGGCGAAAAGGCGAGGAAACGCCTCGTCGCCAAGCGCGACGAGCTGCTCCATGACCTCGCGAAGAACCGCGAGGTTTCCGAGGAGACGGTCGACGAATCGGCGCAGGACATGGCCGATCGCGCGACGTCCGCCTACACGAAAGAGTTCGCGTACTCGCTGTCCGAAAGCGACCGCAAGATCCTCATTCTCATAGAAGAGGCGCTCTCCCGCCTCGACACGGGAACCTACGGAACCTGCGTGCATTGCTCGCTGCCCGTCCAGGACAAGCGCATCGAGGCGGTCCCCTGGGCGCGCCACTGCCTGGATTGCCAGGAGCTGCAGGACAAAGGGTTGTTGTAGTCGCCCCCCTGACCCGTTCTAAGATTCAGGCTTGAAGCGCGCTGATCCCTTCGCGCCACTCGCGCCGCTCCTCGCCGCGGCGAAGACGACGCCTCTCCACCCGCTTCTCTTCCTGTCCGGAGACGACGACTGGATCGTGGCGGAGGGCGCGCGGCGCGTGGCGGCGGCGTTTCGCGAGGCCTTCCGCGAGGGCGAGGTTTCGGCGTACGAGGCGACGGGCGAAGGCGTGAAGGAAGCCGTGGCCGACGCGGCGACCGTCGCGCTCTTCGCCACGAACCGGCTCATCGTCCTGGAAGCCACCGAGCTGTTCCGCGGCAAGGGCCTCACGGCGGAAGAGGTCGACGCGCTTCTCGACGAGGCGGAGGAGGCGGGCGACGACGCGCGCGTTCTGGCGCGCCTCGCCCGCAAGGCGCACGCGCTCGCGGGGGCGGCCGGCGTCGCCGTGGGCGACGACCCCGGGGACGCGGCGCGCCGGATCGCCGGGCGCGTGAAGCGCGCGGATCGCGCGGGGGCGCTCGCCGCTCTCCTCGCGTTCGTTCCGGCGTCCGAGGAAGGGGTCGAGACGGCGCTCGAGAGGCTCCTCGATTTCGCGCAGCGCGCGGGCGCGTGCGACAACGTGCTGCTCGTGCATGCCGTGTCGCCCGACACGCAGCACCGCGCGACGCAGGGCCTGAAGCGCGCCGCGCGCGCCGCGGACCTGTCCGTGTCGGACGAGGCGGCGCGCCGCGAGCGCCTTGCGGCGCTCGGCCTCGAGCGGGCGATCGACCGCGGCGTGCTCGTGGAGCCCGAGGTGTTCGAGCTTCTATCGGGCCGGGGCCGGCTGGCGGCGCGCGCGTTCCTGTCGGATCTCGACCGCCTCATCGACGCCGCGGCAGGGCCCCGTGTGACGGCCGAGGAGGCCGCGCGGCAGATCGCCGACGAAAGCAAGGAGTACGGGTCGGACTTCGTCGAAGCCGTCGCCGCGCGCGATCTGTCCCAGGCGCTGCGCCTTCTCGCAAAGCTCCTTTCCGGAACCAGCTTCACGGCGTTCCGGCCCCGGGGGGGAAACGAGGGCGAGCCGGCCGGAAAGAAGGGGCCGCGCGGCGAGGCCGCGTTCTTCCCGCTGCTCGGTCTTCTCGCGGCCGAGATCCGGCGGATGCTGGCCCTGCGTGCCGCGCTGGACGAGCGAGCCTCTCCGGCGGCGGGCCGGCGCGCCGACTACCGCGGGTTCGTGGACCGGGTCCTGCCCGCGCTCAAGGCACCGCGGGAGGGCCTTCCGTCCATGCCGCTCGACGCGCACCCTTACGTCCTCCACAAGGCCTACCTCGCGGCCCTCGGCTGGACGGCGAGAGACCTGAAACGCGCGCTCACGGGCCTGGAGGCGGTCGACCGGGGTGTGAAGAGCGGGGCGGGCACGGGGCCCGACCTGCTCGAGGCATGGCTGTTCTCACAGCTCCCGGTCGCGCCTGCGCGCGCTCTTGCGGGCTCGTCCGCGGGCTAAGATCCCCGAGAGGTGAGCGAGCCGCCCGGCGACCCGCGCGTGCGCTTCGACCGGCGCGACCGCGTCTTCATCGTCCTCTGTCTGCTCACGATCGTCGCCGGCGCGGCCGCCTTCCGCGCCGGGTTCTCGCGGGCGTTCCCGGAGGCGTCGATCGACTTCAAGGTCACGCGGGAAGAGGCCGTGCGGCTTGGCGCGGCAGCCCTCCGCGCGCGCGGGTTCGCGCTCGACGGCGCGCGCGCCCTCGCGATCTTCGACGGCGACGACGAGGCGAAGGTCTACCTCGAAAGGACGCTCGGTCTCGAGAAGGCGAACCCGGTGTTCGCGACGACGGTGCCCGTGTGGCGCTGGTCGGTGCGATGGGTGCGTCCCCTCGAGAAGCTCGAGTACCGCGCGGCGGTCGCCCCGGACGGGCGGCTCCTCGCCGTCCGCCGGATTCTCCCGGAGAAGCAGGCGGCGTCCGACCCGGGCGAGGCGGCGGCGCGCGCCCTCGCCGAAGCGGAGATCCGAACCCTGCGCGGCCTCGACCCTTCGGCCCTGCGGTTCATCGAGACGACCGTCGAAAAGCGCCCGGCGCGCGTGGACCGCACGTTCGTGTGGGAGTCGAAGGCGATCCGCTTCGGGGACGCCGCGCTCCGCTACCTCGTCGAGGTGCAAGGCGACCGGGTCGGGCGCTCGTCACTGCATTTCGAGGTTCCGGAGAAGTGGCGGCGGGACTACGAGACGCTGCGCTCGAAGAATCTCGCGGCGGGCACGGTTGCCACGCTGGGACTCTTCCTGACCGCGCTCGCGGTGCTCGCCGTGTTTCTCGAGCGCGTGCGGCGCAAGGACGTCAAGTGGAAGTGGGCTCTCGCGTTCGCGGGCACGGGCGCCGTCCTGCAGCTCCTCTCGTCGCTCAACGAGATGCCGATTCGCCTCTTCGACTACGACACCGCCGACGCCTGGACGGGCTTCGTCGCGAAGTCGGTTGCCGGCGACGTGGGCGGCGCCGTGACGCTGGGCGTGGTCCTGCTTCTCCTCGTCGCCGCCGGAGAGCCGCTTTACCGGGAGCGCTATCCGGACAAACCCGCGCTCGGCCGCCTCCTCTCGCTCCGCGGCCTCTCGACGAAACGGTTCTTCCGCGGGCTCCTCCTTGGGTACGCGATGACGGCGTTCTTTTTCGCGTACCAGATCGCCTTCTACATCGTGGCCGCGCACTTCGGCGCGTGGGCTCCCGCCGACGTGCCGTACTCGAATCTCCTCGGCACGTCTTTCCCGTGGCTCGGCGTCCTTCTGATGGGTTTTCTGCCCGCGACGACCGAGGAGTTCTCGTCGCGGATGTTCTCTATTCCCTTCGCGGAGCGGTTCCTGCCGCGCTGGGCCGCCGTCGTGGTCCCGGCGCTCATCTGGGGCTTCGCGCACAGCACCTATCCGAACCAGCCCTTCTACATCCGGGGCGTGGAGGTGGGGCTCGCGGGGATCTTCATCGGCGTCGTGATGCTGAAGGCGGACATCTTCCCGCTTCTCGTCTGGCACTTCACGGTGGACGCCGTCTACACCGCGCTCCTCCTTCTGCGCTCGTCGAACCCATACTTCGCCGTGTCCGGCGCGGCGGCGTCACTCGTTCTCCTGCTTCCGCTCGCGGTGTCGCTCCTCCTGTATTTCCGGCGCGGCGGCTTCACGGCCGAGGAGGGGCTCACGAACGCGGCCACGGGCTCGAGTCCCGCGCCGCCACGCGTCCAGGAGGCCGTTCCGGCCGCGTGCGCGCCTCCGCGCGCGCTCGATCCCGTGCGCGTCGCGGCGGCGCTCGGGCTCGCGCTCCTCGCGTTCGCCGCCGCCCGTTTCGCCCTGCCGCGTCCGGGACCGTGGGAAAGCGTTCAGGTGACGGTGGACAAGGCCCGAGCGAAAGCGGCCGCCGACGTTTTCCTGAAAGCGGCGGGAGACGATCCCGCGGGCTACCTTTCGGTCGCGACGACGGCGACGGCGCTGCCGGCGCTCGAGGATCCCGCGGATACCGGCGCTGACCTCCTGCCGTACGGGGAATCCGCGCTGGCAAAGCGCTGGCTCCTCGAGTGCGGCGGCATGCCGCTCCTGACGCATTGGGCGACGGCGGTCTTTCCGGGGCCCGTCTGGAACGTGCGCTACGTGCGCTCCCTCGACGAGCACGGCGCGACCGTCGCGGTGGACGCGCGGACCGGACGAATCGCCGGCTTCAGGCGGACCTTCCCGGAAGCCGAGGCCGGTGGAAGCCCGGACGAAGGCGCCGCGCGCGCGAAGGCGGCGACCGTCTTTGCCTCGTTCGGTTTCGATCCACTCTCTTGGGACGTCGTGTCGTCGAAGAGCGAGGCGCGCAAGGCGCGGCGGGACACGCTCGTCGTCTCCGAGTCGCGGCTCGACCGGGCCGGCGAGGCCGCCCGGCGCGCCGTGACCGGTCTCGCCGGCGACGTGCCCGCGCTCTTCGCGACGGCGCTGAAGCTGCCGGAGGAGTGGGTGCGCGCCCGGGAGAAATCGACGGTCCCGACCTATGTCGCCATCATCTGGAAGATCGTGGCCTGGGGGACGCTCGTGGGGCTTCTCGTCGTGGAGTTCGTGCGCCTCGCGCGCGCCGGAGCGATCCCCTGGCGCCGCTCGCTCCGCCTCGCGGCGTTCCTCGCGCTGCCGGCGATGCTCGCGCGCATCCTCTCGCTCCCGCTCATCCTCGCGCGCTACGACTCTCAATACTCGATGTCCGTCTTCGCGGTCCTCGCCGGCGTCGGCCTGCTCGTCGGGGTTCTCGTCTCCTTCGGCATCGCCCTCCTCGCGGTGGCACTCGTCCTCGCGTTGAAGTCCGATGCGGCCGCCGCGTTCCGGCGCGGCGGCGCCGACGGCCCGAGGGCCTTCGCGGCGGGCGCCGGCGCGGCCCTTCTCGTCCTCTCGGTCCGCGCGCTCGCACACGGCGTCGCGGCTGCGTTCCCGCTCGAGGCGGGTGTCCGCGGGTTCCCGTTCCCTCAGGGCGTCGAGACCCTCCTGCCGGTGGCGGTCGTGTTCGACGGCATCGTCCTGCGCGCGCTCCTTCTCGGAGGCGGCGCCGCGCTCCTTGCGCTTCTCCTCGGCGGCGTCCTCGCCAAACCGGTTTTCCGGGTCGCGTTCCTCGCAGCCGCGGCGGGCGTCTTCGCGCCCTTCGGCGCGCGAACGTTCGGCGAGCTTCTCGTCCCGGTGTTCGCCGGGGCGTTGACGGGACTCGCGATCCTCGCGGCCATGGTCGTGTTCCTACGCGACGATCCGCGAGCTTACGTCTTCGCGGCGGTGCTCCTCGCGGCCGCCGGCCCGGCCGCCGATCTCGTCACGAGCGACATCGCGCCCTGGGTCTGGAACGGCGCGGCGATTTTCGCGGCCGTGGCGCTCTTCGTCGTCTTCCGCGGGCTCGACCGGCGACCCCAGATCGAGTGGTCGAACACGTTGGTGATCAAATGAGAGAAGGACTCCCGAGTGAGCGGCCTACGAGCCCGGCGTGTGTGTTTAGGCTGGCTTCTCGAGCGCCGAGTCGTGCGGGCAGGACCCGAGCCATCCGGTCAGCTGGGTTGGCTCGTGCGCGAGGCTACCTTCGCTTCCTTAGCTTCCTTAGCTTCCGCACAGGTAACATTCTTAAGCATGTCGTCGCCGCCGCGGTAGTAGGTCTTCCCTTGGCATTTGGCGGTCAAGGACGATGTCCTCTTCGTAACCTTGGCATTCTCGACCGTAATGCTGTCGGCTGGGCAGCCGATTGACGCAGCCGTCCGAGCTCGGTACTCCGCTGTGGTCGCCTTGCAGCCGCTAAATACAACGGCCTTGCCCCCTTTTCTGGTCCAGGCGGGATGTGAGGAATCCACATTATCGATCTATGGAGAACTCACACCTCCCGTGGACCTGTTTTCAGGGGCAAGGTCTGACCCGCGACGGGTTATGCTTCAATCTGACTGTGATGGATGAAACGGAGTCCAGACAGGGATCAGTCAGAGATCTGGCTGCTCCCGCGGGCCGCTGTCTGAGGGACGATTACAGCGCCAGCGGGCCGGGGAAGCAGAGCGCATATCCCCGGGTTTTGCAGGCCGTCCTCCTGCTCGTTTTGGCGGCTGTATCGAGGATTCTCCTCGACATTCCCGTCTGGATATTCACCCGTCCTTATACCGAGACTCGCTATGCCCTCATGGCTATTGTTGTCGTGCCACTTTCCATGGGTCTCGTGATTTATTGGGGCTACCGAAGATCGGCCTCGCCCCTTCGAGCGGTATTTCCTTTGGCGTCGATCCGGTTGCTTCAGGCGGCTGCGATGATTCTGATGTTGCTGGGGACAATCGTCTTGGTGCTGGAATCAAACTACGTGATGCGCCTGGTGTGGCCAAAGCCGACGAGCCTTGTAAACATCGAGCAAGGCCTCCGGCATGGGGACGTCTGGAATGCCCTGATCGCACCGGTGGTGGTAGGGCCCCTGACCGAGGAGTTCCTGTTTCGAGGGGTGATATTGCACGGCTTTCTGCAAAACTATGGCCGGCGAAAGGCGGTACTGGTGTCTGCCCTTCTGTTCGCGTTGTTTCACCTGAATCCATGGCAGTTCTTGGGGGCCTTAGCCATGGGTGTGGTCTTTGGGTGGTGGTTGATCGAAAGCGGCTCCCTCCTGCCATGCCTCCTCGGGCACGCGTTCGCCAACCTTTTGCCGTGGATGGCTGGCCGGTACAGCACGGGTCTTGGCGGCCTGAAGGCAGCGACGGTTTTCGACCCTGTGTGGTTCGGCGGTTTCGCTGTGTTCGGCGCGCTCTCTTTGTTGACCGGCGCCTGGCTGTTGCGGCGACGGGGAGTTCGTGGGGGATAGAGAGAGATGAGGTGCACCGCGCCGGACGTGTGGGGTGGCAGTTTCAGGGATGATCTGCGTTCGCCTGGAGAACCCGTGGCCCCGCAAGGGCTTCCCAACAGAGAACGAGTTGAAGCTCCGTTCTCGAAACAGAGAACACAGTTCGCAGCCGACCGAGTGCGGAGCCACTCTTTGTCCGGCGTCAATTAGATTTGAGGGACGTGTTGCCTCTTCCCGCGAACGCCAGGGTCTCCGGCCCTAACCCCGCCCGCCCGCCTTCCGCCACTCCCACTCGGCGAGGCGCTCGCGCGCGCCGAGGCCGATGGCGCGGTGGAGGTCGACGAGGAGCCGCGAGGCCTCGGCGTCGCGGAAGGGCGGCGGCCCGAGGCGCGTGAGGACCGCCTCGGGGTGCTCCGGCGGCGCGAAGGACGAGCGGAATGCGGAGACGGGCTCGCCCGGACGGTAGAACAGCTCGGGCCTCTCGAGGACGTGCCGCGGCAGGGGCTCGGGCGGCTCGGCCGGACTGCGGGGCGCGGCGGCGTCTCCCGCGCGAGGCGAGGGCGTGTGATCAGGGCGGGTGCGCGCGCGCTTCAGCCCCGCGAGAAGCTCTTCCCGCTGGACGCCGCGCAGGAGGAACAGGAGGAACGGATCGTGGGCGAGGCGGTCGCCGAGCAGAACGGCGAGCGCTCCGGCATGGGCGCACGGACCAGGGCCGTCGGCGCACGAGCACCGGGAGACGACGTCGGCCGCGTCCGCCGGCAGGAGCGTGCGGCCGGTGCCCGCGAAGGCGCCCTCGACGTCGTCCGGCAGGCGGCCCGCGAGGAGATCGGCCGCAAACCGTGCCCGGGCGGCCATCGCCTTGAGGACGCGGCGCCGTGCTGGGGACGCGAGCGGGAGCAGGGAGAGCGACGTCTCCTCCAGCTGGCCGGTCGCCGCCCGCACGTCGGCGCGCGCGCCGGTGCGTCCGATCTCGAGCGAGGTCACCGCGCCCGAAAGAGCGGCCGCGCGCCCTTCCGCGAGGGCATCCTCCCAGCCGAGCGACGCCAGGCGCGCGAGGAAGCGATACGCCCAGCCGCTCTCGGGCGGCGCCATACGGGGGAGGAGAGCCTTCTTGAGGCGCGGCATCAGCGAACTCCGTCCGTCTCGATGGCGCTCGTGTCGAGCGCGACGAGCTCGGTGAGCTGCTCGTCCGAGAGCGTCGCGATCCACTGCTCGCCCGCGCCGACGATCGAGCGGGCCAGCGCCTTCTTCTCCTCGATCATCCGGTCGATGCGCTCCTCGAGCGTTCCCTTGCAGACGAATTTGTGCACCTGGACGTGCTGCGTCTGCCCGATGCGGAAGGCGCGATCGGTCGCCTGCTCCTCGACCGCGGGATTCCACCAGCGGTCCACGTGGAAGACGTGAGAGGCGCGGGTCAGATTGAGGCCCGTGCCGCCGGCGCGCAGCGAGAGCACGAAGAACGGTGGCGGATCCTCGTCCTCCTGAAACCGCCGCACCATCTCGGTCCGCGTGTGCCGCGGGACCGCGCCGTGCAGGAAGAGCACCTCGCAGCCGAACCGCTCCTTCAGCTCGGCGACGAGGAGGTGGCCCATCTCGGCGAACTGCGTGAAGAGCAGGGCCGGACTCCTCTCGGCGAGCGTCTCCTCGCACATCTCGATGAGACGGGCGATCTTCGCCGAGCGCCCGTCTCGCCGGCCATCTCCGAGGAAGAGCGCCGGGTGGTCGCAGATCTGCTTGAGGCGCAGCAGGAGAAGGAGGATCTTCGCCTTGCGGCTGCGGCGGTTCGCCCGCCCGATGCCCGAGAGCAGCGAACGGGTCGTCGCGCGGTAGAGGGCCGCCTGCTCGCGCGTGAGACCGACGAGCTCTTTCGTCTCGATCTTCTCGGGAAGATCGGGGACGACGCCGGGGTCGGTCTTGGCCCGGCGCAGCAGGAACGGGCCCGTGACGTGCCTGAGGCGCGCGGCCGCAGCCGGGTCGTTGTGCCGCTCGATGGGGAGGGCGAAGTTGCGCCGGAAGGCCTCGTCCGTGCCGAGGAGGCCGGGATTGAGGAAATCGAAGATGGACTTCAGTTCCGCGAGGCGGTTCTCGACGGGCGTGCCGGTGAGGGCCGCGCGCCGGTGCGCGCGGAGAGATCGCGCGGCGCGCGACTGCGCGGCCGACGGGTTCTTGACGTTCTGCGCCTCGTCGAGCGCGAGGTACTCCCACGTGACGTCCGACAGGAGCGCGCGGTCCCGGTGCGCGAGGGCGTACGTCGTGACGAGGAGGTCCACGTCTTCGAGCAGGTGCTGGAACGCCTCGCCGCTCGCGCGCCCCGCCCCGTGATGCACGACGACGCGCAGCTGCGGCGCGAAGCGCGCCGCCTCGCGCACCCAGTTCTCGGCCACGGACGTCGGGCAGACGAGGAGCGACGGAGAGATGCGCTCTCCGGCCTCGCGCGCGACGAGCAGCGCCGCGAGGAACTGGATCGTCTTGCCGAGGCCCATGTCGTCCGCGAGGCAGGCGCCGAGGCCGCGCGAGAGCAGGAAGCGCAGCCACCCGACGCCGCGCATCTGGTAGGGGCGCAGCGTGCCCGTCAGGCCGCGCGGCGGGGTGAAGCCCGCGATCTCGCGCCGCGCGGTCTCCGGATCGAGAAGGCGCCCGACCCAGCCCTCGCCTCCCACGGCATCGACGGGCACGTCGCCGCGCTCGCCGTCGAGACCGCCCGCGAGGCGCAGCAGCTCGCCGAGCGTCGTGCGGCCGCCGGGCCGGCGGTCGAGAAGGCGGCGCGCCTTCTCGAGGTTCTCCTTGTCGAGGAGGACCCACTCTCCCCGGATCTCGACGAGGGGAATCTGACGGGCGGCCAGCTCCTCGAACTCGTGCGGAGTCAGCAGCGCGTCGCCCACGGCCACGCGCCAGTCGAAGTCGACGAGGGCATCGAGGCCGAAGCGCACGACGGGCGCGTCCGCCTCGCTCACTCCCGGCGCGCGGCCCACGAGCCTGAGGGCGACGCGCGCAAGGCTGCCGCCGCCGGGCAGCCGGACGGCGATGCCGGCCTCTCCGAGAAGCGGGGCCTCATCGGACAGGAAGCGCCACGCCTCGTC
>JBGPDK010000020.1:0-29419 GCA_041482235.1 Thermoanaerobaculia bacterium
CCTCGCGCGCGGGCTTCACGAGCGCGAACTCGGCGGCGCGCCGCAGGACCTGCACGGCGAAGAGCGTGTTCGCCGTGGACGAGGCGCCGAGCGCGAAAAAGCCGGCCGCCGTGACGACCGGCAGGAGCGCGAGGGCCGGTCCGAGCCCCACGGCGGGCAGGATGCGGCCCGTGAAGAAGAGCTGCGTGACGGCCGTGAGGACGTTGACGAGGACGTCGGCCTTCGCGAAGAAGGCCGTGCGGGAGCCGGCGTCGTGGAAGGCCGTCCGCACGATGCGCGCCTGCGCGAGGTAGAGGAACGTCGAGCCGATCGTGAACAGGAGGAGGAAGGCCGCGATCCCGAGGAGGTAGCGGGACTTCACGAAGAGCGTCAGGCCCGAAAGCGCGCCCGTGCCCGGAGGGGCGCCCTCGCCGTGCCCGCCAGCCGCCCGCTCGGCGGCGCCGGCATCCACGCGGTAGACGCGGGCGAGCCGGCGCAGGCAGAGGACGCCGGCCTCGAAGAGAGCCGCCGCGACGAGGAGAAGCGGCACCGGGCCGATGCGCCGCGCGAGCGCGACCGTGACGGCGCCGCCCGCGATGCCGCCCACCGTGCCGCCGAGCCCGATGAAGCCGAAGAGGCGCTTGGCCTGTTCGGAGCGGAAGAGATCGGCGAGGAACCCCCAGAAGACCGAGACGACGAGCAGATTGAAGACGCTCGCGTACACGAAGAAGAAACGTCCCGCCGCGAGGCGCGCGGGCCCGTCGAGGAGAGTGAGGAGCCCGAAGAACACGGCGAAGCTGGCGGCGAGGGCGTGAATCACCGCCGGGACGAAAACGCGGCGGGGAGTGCGTGAGACGAGAATGCCGAAGAGCGGGTTGACGACGAGAGTGCCGGCCAGCGTGCCGAAGAAGAGCCAGTTGAGCGCGAAACCGCCCCCGGTCGAGGCGCCCATCTCGTCGCGGAGCGGCCGGATGACGTAATAGCCGCCGAGGATGAAGAAGAACGAGAGCGCGGACCACAGGAGGCCCGCGCCCTCGCCGGGCTCGACCCGCACGAGGCGGGAAAGCGCGTTCCGGAGCGGCACGCGGTTCAGCCGGCCTTCGGCGCCTTCTTCGCCTGTGCTTCGTGCCATGCGGCAAGGACCGCCGCTTCGCGCTCGGGCGCGAGGCCGGCCTTCGGCTTGGCGGTCCGCTCCTTCGGAAGGGTCCTCCACCAGTCCAGCGTGTCCTTCGCCGTGTTCCTGACGGGACGGAAGGCGAGGCCGGCGGCGAGGGCCCGCGCGTTGCTGACCCGGCCCTGTCCGGCGTCGGAGCCGGCCGGCGAGGTCCACACGGGTAGGTCGCTCCACTCCTCGACCTTCTGCGACTTGAGGAAAGCGGCATCCACCCACGTGAAGCGCGCGTCGCCGCCGCTCGCCGACTTGCACGCGTCGAGGAGGTCGCCCACCTTGACGGGATTCGAGGTCGCGTTGAAAACGCCCATGGTCTTCGTGTCGATCGCCTTCACGATCCACGTCGCGAGGTCGCGCACGTCGATGAACTGGACGGGATCGTCGGGCTTGTCCGGCGCCAGAACCTCGCCGCCTCGCGCGACGCGCACCGGCCAGTACGTGAAGCGGTCGCTGCCGTCGTTCGGCCCGACGATGAGGCCGGGGCGCACGTTCGTGACGCGGCCGCTCATCGCGGCTTCGGCGGCCTTTTCGCACAGCGCCTTGAGGCCGCCGTACGCCCCGTCCGTCATTTTTTCGGTCGTCGGGTCCGCGAGAATGGCGACCGGCCCCGTCTCGTCGACGCCGGGCTTGCCGAGGTCGGAGTAGACGGAGATGGACGACACGAACACGTACTGCCTTGCCAAATTGCCGAGGAGTGCCGCCGAGTCGCGCACCTGCCGCGGGAAGTAGCCGGACGTGTCGATCACGGCGTCGAAGGCGCGCCCCTCGAGCGACTTGAGATCGCCGTTGCGGTCACCCTGCAGCTTCTCGAGGTCGGGGAAGAGGCCGGGGTTCGTCTTGCCCCGGTTGAAGAGCGTGATCGTCCACCCGCTGGCCTTCGCGGCGCCCACGAGCTCGGGCCCGAGGAAGCGGGTTCCGCCGAGGATGAGGAGGGTTTTCTTCGGACTCGTCCCGGCGTACACCGCTCTCGTCCCGAACGCGGCGGCAGCGGCGGCGGCCGCGGCGGCATCTCTCACGAACTCACGTCTCGTCGTCATGTTTCTCCGCCCCCGTCCTCCAGCATCCGCAGCAGATAACGTCCATAGTCGCTCTTCATCTTCGTCGCAAGCCCTGTGAGGTCGGCCGTGGAGATCCAGCCGGCGCTGTGGGCGATCTCCTCGGGGCACGCGATCTTGAGGCCCTGCCGCGCCTCGATGGCCTGGATGAAGTTGGAGGCCATGAGGAGCGCCTCGTGCGTGCCCGTGTCGAGCCACGCCATGCCGCGGCCGAGGATCTCGACGTGGAGGTCTCCGGTCTCGAGGTAGACCCGGTTGACGTCGGTGATCTCGAGCTCTCCGCGCGGCGAAGGCTTCAGGTTGGCTGCGATGTCGAGGACGCGGTTGTCGTAGAAATAGAGGCCCGTCACGGCGTAGCTCGAGCGTGGCTCCTTCGGTTTCTCTTCGAGGCCGATCGCGCGCCCTCTCGCGTCGAACTCGACGACGCCGTAGCGCTCGGGGTCGAGCACGCGATACGCGAAGACGGTGGCGCCGGCGGCCCGGGAGGCCGCGCGCTGGAGCATTTCCGGGAGGCCGTGGCCGTAGAAGAGGTTGTCGCCGAGAGCGAGCGCGACGGCATCCTCGCCCACGAACGATCGCCCGATGACGAAGGCTTGCGCGAGTCCCTCGGGCCTCGGCTGCGCCGCGTAGGAGATCCGGATGCCGAACTGCCGGCCGTCGCCGAGCAGCCGGACGAATCCGGTCTGATCCTCGGGCGTCGTGATGACGAGAATGTCGCGGAGGCCCGCGAGCATCAGCGTCGAGAGCGGGTAATAGACCATCGGCTTGTCGTACACGGGGCAGAGCTGCTTCGAGACGGCGAGCGTGAGGGGGTAGAGGCGCGTGCCCGAGCCGCCCGCGAGGATGATGCCTTTCACGCGCGGGCCCCCGCGCGCGGCGCGGACGCGGCGGGGCCGAGGCCGAGCCGCTCGCGGCCATAGTTTCCCGCCTGGACAGCCCTGCACCACTCGAGATTCGACAGGTACCACCGCACCGTCCGAAGAAGACCTTCTTCGAATGAGTAAGAGGGGCTCCACCCCAGCTCGCGGCGGATCCTGGTTGCATCGATCGCGTAGCGGCGATCGTGGCCTGGCCGGTCCGGAACGAACGTCTTGAGTTGCGCGTATGCCCTCTTGCCCTTCGAAGAAATCTTCGGGATCTTCGGGTTCTCCTCGGCCGGCCGCTCCTGTTCCAGCGCGGCGCAGAGCGCGTCGACGATCTGGAGGTTCGTCCGCTCGTTGCCGCCGCCGATGTTGTATTTGCTCCCGGGCGCGCCCTTCTGAAGGACGAGAAGGATGCCCCGGCAGTGGTCGTCGACGTGGAGCCAGTCGCGCACGTTGCCGCCGTCGCCGTAGATGGGGAGGGGCCTTCCTTCGAGGGCGGTCAGGATCATGAGCGGGATGAGCTTTTCGGGGAACTGGTACGGCCCGTAGTTGTTGGAGCAGTTCGTCAGGAGGGTCGGGACGCCGTACGTCTCGTGCCACGCGCGCACGAGGTGGTCGGCGGCGGCTTTCGAGGCGGCGTACGGCGAATTGGGGGCGTACGGCGTCTCCTCGGAGAAGAGGCCCGCTTCTCCGAGCGAGCCGTACACCTCGTCGGTGGAGATATGGAGGAAGCGGAAGCGCGAAGCGTCCGCCGCCGGCAGCCCCGCGAGGTGGGCCCGCGAGGCTTCGAGCAGCTCGTACGTGCCGTTGATGTTCGTGCGGACGAAGGCGCCCGGGCCGTCGATCGAGCGGTCGACGTGCGTCTCGGCCGCGAAGTTCAGGACCGCGCGCGGCCGGTGGGTCGACATGACCGAGCGCATCGCCTCGCGGTCGGCGATGTCCGCCTCGACGAAGGTGAAGCGCGGGTGCTTCTCGGCATCCCTCAGGCTCGCGCGGTGCCCCGAGTACGTCAGCTTGTCGACGACGACGACGCGGTCGGGCGTTTCGGTGAGCGCCAGCCGCACGAAGTTCGAGCCGATGAAACCGGCCCCGCCGGTGACGACGATCGAATCCACGGCGGGAGGATATCGGAGTCGGCTGAAACCCGGGCGGGTCCCGCTCCGTTCAATGGTGGATGTCGACCTTCATGCGCCGCTGGCCATTCGCCGTCGCCGGACTCGCCGGGGCCGCCCTTCTCGCCTTCCTGATTCCGCTCTACGACGGCCCGGAGCCCCGGGGCTTGAACGTGACCCGGGGCCGGGTGCGCGAAGTCGCGGACGCCGAGGCCCGGAAATGGGGCATCGAGGTCGACAAGGCTTTTGTCGTCACGACCCTCGACAATGCGTACCTTCTCGACAAGGAGCTTCAGGGCAAGCCGGCCCTCAGGCGCGGGGCCGACCTCGACCCGGTCCTCGGCCCGCGCCTCGTCGGCTTCCGGGTGACTTACTGGCGCAACGGCGTGGACAAGTCCTCTCCATGGGGCGACGTCGTCGTGTCGCGGGCCGGACAGGTTCTGGCCGTGCGGCGGCAGGCCCGGCAGGAGGAGCCCGGTGCATCCCCCAGGGCCGAGGATCTGCGCCCGATGGCGGACGCCTTCGTGGCGTCACGCGCGTTCCCCGGCGCGCCGAATCCCGTCTACGAGGACGTGAGACCCACGGTCCTGAGGACGCGCACCGATCACGTCTTCCGTTACCGCGTGCCGTCCACCTTCCCGGCCGGGGACATCGTCTTCTATCTGAACGTGTACTTCCTCGGAGGAAAGCCGGCGGGCTACCAGCTCTTCGAGGAATACAAGGACGGCCGCCGGTTCGCGTTCGACACGAATGTCGGCGGCACGTTCCTGCGCTTCGCGGAAATCTTCACGCTTCTCTTCATTCTCCTCGCCGTGTTCCTGAGGAAGTACCACGCGGGAGAGGTGGGCGTCGGGACGGGCGCCGAGCTGTTCGCCGTGGCCATTTCCCTCTGCCTCGCGTCCTCGGCGCTCAGCGCGCAGTGGGCCGCGACCGGAACGAGCCTCGGCAGCGCCGACATGCGCACGACGACGTTCGCGGTCGCGGGTTTCCGGCTCCTGTTCTACGACATCCCGCTCTCGGTCCTCGTCTTCCTCGCATGGTCCGTCGGCGAGAGCATCGCGCGCGAGCGCTGGGGCGACCGCCTCGCCTCGTTCGACGCGGTGCTCCGGCGCGACCCGGTCAACGCGACGGTGGGCGGCTCGCTCCTGGCCGGGCTCCTCGTGGCACCGGCGGTCGCCGCGGCCTCTTTCCTCGTGCCCGTGCCCGCGCTGAAGGGCGGACTCGTGTGGGCGCGCCTCAGCTGGGGCTCCAGCGAGGCGTTGAACGCCGTCGCCGGGCCCCTCGAGGTCGTTCTGACCGTGACGCTCGACGCGCTCCTCTTCTCGTGCGTCGGGCTCCTCTTTCTCCTCGCCGCCTTTCACCGCAAGCGCCTGCTCGCGCTCGGGGTCGTCCTCACGGGCGCGTTCGGCGCTCTCATGAGCGTCATTTCGCCGCCGGTCGCGCCGTTCGGCCGCGCGCTCGCCGTCGGGTTCGGCGGGATCGCCGTCGTCCTGCTCGTCTTCGCGTGGTCGGACCTCCTCGCGGCGGCCACGGCGGCGTTCGGCGGAGGGCTCCTCGTGTGCCTGCTGCCGCTCGTCGCCGCCGTGGCCGGCCCGGCGCGCACGGGCCCGCTGCTCGCGCTCGCGCTGCCGCTCTCAGGCCTCGCCCTCCTCGCGGCGGCGGGCCTCGGGACGAAGCGCCGCGTCGCCTACGGCTACGAGGACCTCGCCCCGCACGTCAAGCGCATCGTCGAGCGCGAGCGCATCAAGGCCGAGATCGACGCCGCGAACCGCATTCAGGCGGCCCTTCTGCCCTCCGTCCATCCCGAGATGGGGAGCGCGTCGGTGGCCTCGCACTACCGGGCGGCGACCGAGATCGGGGGCGACTACTTCGACTTCCTGCCTCTTCCGGACGGCCGGCTCGGGCTCGCCTTCGGCGATGTGGCCGGGCACGGCCTCACGAGCGGCATCGTGATGGCGATGACGAAGGCCGCGCTCCTCGTCCAGGTTCGCACCGACGCGTCGCCCGTCCACGTCCTCGACGTCCTCAACGACCTCGTCATGAAGACGGCGCCGAAGAGGATGCTCATGACGTTCTTCTGGGGCGTCCTGGACGTCGAGACGAGCTCGCTGCGCTTCGCCTCGGCCGGGCACCTCGACCCCTACGTCTTCCGCGCGCGCGAGAAGAAGCTCGAGCTGCTTTCGTCGTGGGGCTTCCCGCTGGGAGTGAAGCGCCGCGAGCCGTTCCACGAGTCCGTGGCCCGCTTCGATCCGGGCGACCGCCTCGTGCTCTACAGCGACGGGCTGATCGAGGCGCTCAACGACGAGGGCGAGCCGTTCGGCTTCGAGCGCTTCGAGGGCGTTATCCTCTCGCGGGGCGAGAAGGGCGCGGACGTGCTCAAACAGGCGCTCCTCGAGTCCGTGAAGAGCTTCACGCGGAACCGCCCGCCGGAGGACGACCAGACGCTCGTCGTCGTGTCTTTCGAGGACCGCCAGGTCGTCGCGCTGCGCGCGAGCTGAGGTAGAATGAGCGGTTGGCCGCTCATTCTGTTCAGCCACCAAAGGAGATTCCATGAAGAGAGTTCTCTTGAACGTCCTCGCGGGCGCCGCTCTGGCCGCCGCTCCGGCCCTCGCCCAGTTCGAGGGCGAGATCGACATGAAGATCACGGGTCAGGGAGGCATGACGGGCACGGGCAAGGTGTTCGTGTCGAGGGCGGGCTCGCGCACCGAGATGGACATGCAGACTTCGAGAATGCCGATGCACATGGTCACGCTCATGAAGTTCAGCAACCCCGACGTCATGTATCTCATCAACGACAAGGCGAAGACGTACAGCGAGATGGACCTCAAGAAGACGCGCGAGGCGGCCGCGAAGATGACGGGGGAGAAAACGTCGTATGCCGCGAAGGTCCTGGGCTCGGAGAGGGTCCTCGGCTACTCGACGAAGCACGTCCTTCTCTCCCGCGCGGGCGACACCTCGGAGATGGAGGTCTGGACGACGAAGGACCTGATGGGACTGAGCTATGAGGCGATGCGCGGCCTGATGCGACGCGGCTCGGGCGAAGACGACGGCGCCATGATGAAGGCGCTCAGAGATGCCGGAGCCGAGGGCTTCTTCGTGAAGATGGTCACGCGCGAAAAGGGCAAGACCGAGCCTCTGACCACGATGGAGCTGACGAAGGCCGAGAAGAGGTCGCTTTCGGCCTCGATGTTCGAGGTTCCTTCGGGCTACGCGAAGCAGGAAGGGATGATGGGAGCGGCCGGAGTCGTCTCACCGGAGGCCGCCGAGCAGATGCGCAAGGCGATGGAGAACATGACTCCCGAGCAGCGCAAGCAGAGGGAAGAGAGGATGAAGCGGCAGCAGAAGAACTGACCGCTTCCGCCCGGAGTGATGCCCATTCCGGGCCAACTGCTATGGCGCGGACCCGATCACGGCCAGTCCGCATGCCCGCGCCGCACGGGCGAGCGCGACGTCGTGCGTGGTGAAAGACACAGGCTCTGCCTCCACTTCCTGCCAGAGGAGCGCCGTCGAAAGATGGATGGCGTCGAGCGTCCCGAGAACCGTGGGAAGCGGCTGAGCCGCGCGCTCGAGGATCGCCGGCACTGGATCGACGAGGACGAAGCTCTTGAGCAGCCGAAAGACAGCCTCCCGCCGCCGCGCCAATTCGTCATCTGTGAGATCTTCTTCGAGGCGAACCCGGTCCAGGGTCCTCAGACACTCCACCCGCGTCAGAGAGCTTGTAATCGAATGCCCGGGCTCGTCCGATCCGGACAGAGCGCCTCGCTGACCGAGAACGGCCCGCAAGATTACCGAAGAATCGACGTATCGAATCACCGGTGGCTTTGGCGCTCTTCCAGGAGAACCTCCACGATGTCGCGCCTGGTCTTCAACGGAGGCGGCAGCTTCACCTTTCCCGGCGGCGGCGCGCCAGGCTCGGGCCGGTGGATCACCAGCACGTCCCGTTTCTCGTCCAAAGGAACGAGGCGGGCCACGGGGATGTCCCTGTTGGTCACCGTCACGGTCCGCCCGCGCCGCGCGAGGCGCACGTAATGCGAAAGCCGTGCTTTCAGGTCCGCTATCGAAACGCTGCTCATGACCAGATCATAGCCCTTTCTAGTCATTCCGCTCAGGCAGCCGCCTCGCGGTCCTTGAGCTGCAGGGCGTACAGGCGCGAGTAGATGCCGCCCTTCGTGAGGAGCTCGGCGTGCGTGCCGGACTCGCGGACTTCTCCGTGCGAGAGGACGAGGATCCGGTCCGCGCGCACGATCGTCGAAAGGCGGTGCGCGACGACGATCGACGTGCGGCCCGCGAGCAGTCGCCCGACGGCGTTCTCGATGGTCTTCTCGGTCTCGGGGTCGACGCTGGACGTGGCTTCGTCCAGGATCAGGATGCGCGGATCGCGCGCGAGGGCGCGCGCGAACGAGACGAGCTGCTTCTCTCCCACCGACAGGCCGCCGCCCCGCTCCGTGAGCGGGGTATCGAGCCCGGCGGGAAGGCGTGAGAGGAGCGGCCCCAGGCCGACCTCGACGCAGGCCTGCTCGATGAGGGAGCGCGGCATTCCCGCGTCGAAGAAAGACACGTTCTCGGCGATCGTGCCCGTGAAGAGGAACGTGTCCTGCAGGACGATGCCGAAGTTCTCGCGCAGAGAGACGGGATCGAAACGCCTCACGTCGTTCCCGTCCACGAGGATGCCGCCGGACGTCACGTCGTAGAACCTGAGCAGCAGGTTGACGATCGTGGACTTGCCGGCGCCCGTCGCGCCGACGAGCGCCACCGTCCGGCCCGGCGGCACGTGGAAGGAGACACCCTTGAGAACCTCTTCGCCCTCCTTGTAGGCGAAGCGCACGTCCTCGAAGCGGACGTCACCCGCCGCGGCGCCCTTCAGGACGACGGGATCCTCCGGCGCCGTGACGGAAGGCTCGGAGTCGAGGAGCTGGAAGATCCGTTCCGAAGACGCCATCGCCGCCTGCAGGATGTTGTACTTCTCCGAAAGGTCCATGAGCGGCCGATAGAAGCGCTTGCTGTACTGGAGGAACGCCACCATGGCGCCGATCGTCATCGTGCCGCGGATGGCCTGCGAGCCGCCGTACCAGATGATGGACGCCATGCCGAGCGCCGAGAGGAAGTCGAGCGCGGGGTAGAAGACCGAGTAATAGAAGATGGACCGGATGTTCGCCTGCCGGTGCGCGTCGTTGATGTCCGAGAACGCCTGCGTCGCCACGCGCTCGCGCCGGAAGAGCTGGACCACGAGGATTCCGGAGAGGTGCTCCTGCAGAAACGCGTTCACGCGGGCGATCTTCACGCGCACGTCGCGGTAGGTGTCCCGCGCGCCCTTGCGGAACCAGTTCGTGACGAAGAGCATCGGGATGAGGATTCCGAACGTCACGGCCGCGAGCGGCGGGTTCAGGTAGAAGAGCAGCGCCACGATGCCGCCGAGGACCGCGACGTCGCCCAGGAGAGCCACGAAGCCCGACGTGAAGAGCTCGTTCAGGGCGTCCACGTCTGTCGTCACGCGGGTCATCAGCCGGCCCACGGGCGTTCGGTCGAACACGGCGATGTCGGCGCGCTGCAGGTGGCCGAAGATGCGCGTTCGGAGGTCGAACATCACGCCTTGTCCCATGCGGGAGGTCCACTCGATCATGACGGCCACCAGAAAGAAGGCGGCCAGGGCGCTGAGCACGTAGAGGCCCCCGATCCACTCCATGCCGTGCGGGCCCCTCACGTCGATGCCGAGGAGCGAGAACACGGCCTCGACGCCATGGGCCTTTCCACCGGCGCCGGTCTTCTCCTTCGTGAGGATCAGGTCGATGGCGGCGGCGTTCAGGAGAGGCCCGGCGAGATCGACGACGGACTCCAAAAGGAGGACCGCGGCCGAGCCGAAGGCGTAGCGTCGATAGGGCCTCGCCAGCTTCAGGAGGCGGCGGAGGAGCCTCGCGTCGTAGGCTTTCCCGAGGGCCTCTTCTTCATGCGGGGCGGCCGTCTCGTCCGCCATCAGGCCGCCTCCACCTCTTCGCGCAGCCGCTCCCGCTCGGCCAGCGACGCGTACACCCCGCCCTTGGCCAGCAGCTCCTCGTGCGTTCCGGTCTCGGCCACGGCCCCCCCCTCGAGGACCACGATCAGGTCGGCGTTCCGGAGCGTGGAGAGGCGGTGCGAGACGAGGAACACCGTCCGGCCTCGAGCGGCGGCCTTCAGCCCTTTCAGGATGCGGGCCTCCGTCTCGGTGTCCACGGAGGAGAACGCGTCGTCGAGGAGAAGCACGGGCGCGTCGAGGACGAGGGCGCGGGCCAGCGCCGCGCGCTGCTTCTGCCCGCCGGAGAGCGTGATGCCCCGCTCCCCGACGACCGTGTCGAGGCCCTTCGGGAAGCGCGCCACGTCGGGCGCCAGGCCCGCCGCCTCGACCGCGTGGTCGACCTCCTTCCGCGGCGCCGCGGGCTTTCCGAAGGCCACGTTCGCCGCGAGCGTGTCGGAAAAGAGGAAGGTCTCCTGGGACACGACGCCGACGCTCTTTCGAAGCAGGGGGAGCGGGATCGTCGTCACGTCCCGCCCGCCGATGAAAACGGTTCCCGGCGGCGGATCGTCCACGCGGAGCAGCAGATTCAGCAGTGTGGACTTGCCGGCCCCGGTCCGTCCCACGACCGCCACGACGCGGCCCTCGGGGACGCGGAAAGACACGTCCTTGAGGATGCGACGCCCTTCCCCGTACGAGAAGGCGAGCGACCGGAACTCGATGTCGCCCGAGACCGCACCGTCCCGGTCGTTCTCGCGCGGCAGCGGCGGCGCCTCCCAGATGTCCATCATGCGGTTCCACGAGGCGCCGCCCCGCTGCCACAGGTTCACGACCCAGCCCAGCGCCATGGCCGGCCAGATCAGCTCCGTCATGTACAGGTTGAACTCCACGTACCGGGCCACGGTGAGCTCTCCCGCCAGGATGAGGCGCCCTCCCGCCCAGAGCGTGAGCGCGAAGCCGAGGCCCACGAGGAGCTGGAGCAGCGGGAAGTAGAGCGCGTTCAGTCGCGCCAGCCCGAGGTTCCGGCGCTTGAACTCGCGGTTCTTCGTGTCGAATCGCGCCTCCTCGCTGGCCTCGCGCGCGAAGGCGCGCACGAGCCGGGCGCCGGAGAAGTTCTCCTGCGCCTCGGCGGAAATCTCGCTGAAGAACTCCTGGATCTTCGTGAAGCGCCGGTGCGTGGCCTGGCCCATGACCTTCGTCGCCACGGCGACGATCGGCAGGACCGCGAGGGCGACGCCCGTCAGGGCCGGCGACACCATGAGCATGAGCGCGATCGCCGCGACGCCCACGAAGAGGGTGTTCGCGGCCTGCATGATGCCCGGCCCGAGCATCATCCGCACCGCGGCGAGATCGTTGACGGCGCGGCTCATGAGGTCGCCCACGCGGTTCTTCCGGAACCACGGCGCCGGCAGGCGCAGCAGGTGCTCGAAGAGGTCCTGCCGCATCTCGTATTCGATGTGGCGCGAGGCGCCGATGAGGATGCGCCGCGTGAGGAAGAGGGCGACGGCGTCGCCCACGGCGAGAAGGACGATGAGGGCCGCGAGCCGGAAGAGCCGCTCCCGTGTCACGCCCGCGCCGAGCTGCTCGATCGCCCGCCGCACGATCCCCGGCATCGCGAGGAAGAGACCGGTCGACGCGAGCATCGAGCCGAAACCGGCCAGATAGGCGCCCGGACGGCTACGGAAATATCGGAAGAAGCGGGGGAGATCTCTCATGGGGAAAGCGGGGCGCGCGGGAAGGGAATCGCTCCCGGGGCGCCGCCGCCGAAATATACAGGACGTTCTGATGCCGACGCATCATGGACGCGCCCTGGGCATGCTTCGAAAGTGGATCGGTGCCTATGAGCGTTCCCCTCGTTCTGCTCGCCCTCGCCGCCCTCGGAATCGTCGCGACGATCGTCCTGATTCCCGTCCTGCGCGCCTACCGGGGGACGCGTCTCGTGTCGTGTCCCGAGACTGATCGGCCCGCCGCCGTGGAGCTCGATGCGACCCGCGCGGCGCTTTCCCTCTTCGGGGACGAGCCGGGGCGCCTGCGCCTGTCGAGCTGCTCGCGCTGGCCGGAAAAAGCGGGCTGCGGGCAGGAGTGCCTCGCGGACGTCGAGCGCGACCCGCGGGCATGCCTCGTGCGGACGATCGTGGCCGGCTGGTACCGCGGCCAGTTGTGCGTCTTCTGCGGCAAGCCGATTCCCGAGGTGACGTGGACCGAGCACCGCCCCGCGCTCCTCTCGCCCGACCGGCGGACCGTCTCGTGGAGGGACGTGAAGCCGGAGGCGCTGCCCGACATCTTCTCGACCCACAAGCCCGTGTGCTGGAACTGTCACGTCGTCCAGAGCGTCGTCCGTGAGCACCCGGACGTCATCACCTTACGCCCCGAGAGGGAGCATCTCTACAGCTAGCGAAGAAAGGGATCGGGAGGCAGGCCATGACGATGCTCGGAGCGGGAGTGATTATTCTGGTGATTGCGTTCTCCGCCGTCGGCTTCCTTTGGGTCCTGCCGGCTTATCGACGGTACCGGGGCAAGTGGGTCGTCACGTGCCCCGAGACGCGCGATCCGGCCGGCGTGGAGGTCGATGCAGCGCACGTCGCGGCCACCGCGTGGGGAGGCCGGCTCGACGTGAGGCTGAAGGCCTGCTCGCGCTGGCCGGAGAAAGCGGGCTGTGCGCAGGGGTGCCTCGCCGAGGTCGAGCACGACGCGGAGGCGGCCGCGAGCCGCTGGTTCCGCGTCCAATCCTGCATCTCCTGCGGGGAGCCGATTCCGGGAGCGCTGGCCGACGTCTTCTCGAACCAGAAGCCGGTTTGCTGGGACTGCCACGTGGCGGCGAGCGTCATGCGCGGACCCGCGGATCTGCCCGTGCTTCCGGAGAGAAAGCAGATCTATGGCTAGGTGGGACCTCTGCTCCGGCCGAAGCACCGGGAAACTCCCTGGGATTTTCTGAGGACTTCCCGTCGGGCGGAGCGCATGTTTCCCGATGAAGGCGAGGAAACCTGATCATGCGAGACGTTGCCCGCTGTGTCCGCCGGCTCAGTGCGTACATCGTCTTGGGAGCGGCTCTCCTCTGGCCGGGCCCCGGCCGTGCGGGTGTGGACACCTGGACGTCCGGCGGCCCGCATGGGGCGAGCGTCAACGACCTGGCGATCGATCCTGCTTCTCCCCGGACGCTCTATGCGGGAACGAACCAGGGAGTCTTCAAGAGTCTCGACGGCGGGGAGAGCTGGACGCGGGCCAGCGTCGGCCTCGAGAACGACACCACCGGCAACCCCTCTGTGGCCTCGCTCCTCATGGATCCGAGAGACCCGGCGACGCTCTATGCAGGGGGCAGGAAGGGATTCGTCTATAAATCGACGGACGGGGCCGGGACTTGGAGGAGGGTGGCTGCGTTGGGTGACGGAGCCGCGACGGCCGTCCAGGCGGTGGCGATCGATCCCTCGAACAGCCTGATCGTCTACGCCGCTGCACCAGCCGCTTCCTACAAAGGCGTATTCAAGTCGGTGAATGGCGGAGCGACCTGGTTTCCCATCAACAACGGGCTGCCGTTGGAGACGTTCTGTTTTCTGGGATGCATCACGCTTGGTCCGGTGACTCCCTCGCGCTTGGCCGTGGACCCGGCCAGATCCTCGACGCTTTACGCGAGGGTCGACCCCACGACGGACTACGAGTCCCCGGACGGTGGGGCCAGCTGGCAACGGAGAACGGGGCCTCTCCCCTGGCCGCTCAGCCTGACCTGGGCGTACTTTGCGCGCGAGGTTGCCGTCGACCCGACCGCCCCCGACACCGCCTACGACACGCAGATCATCTCGACCGACGCGACCGAAAACGAGACCGCCGTCATCCTCAGAAGAAGCACGGATCGTGGCGCGACGTGGACCGTCTTCGGAAACGGCATCCGCGGACAGTACGGGCGGACGCTGGCGGTCGACCCGACGGGTCGATTCCTCCACTTCGGATCGCAGGAGAGCCCCTATGGCACGTCCATCAAACCGGGCAATGGGGTGTTCGATCTGGAGATCACGCGTCCTCCCGATCCGCGGAACCAGGTCATTCCCATCGTCCTCGACGTGGCGACCGCGACCGCGAGGTACACGACCGAGCTGACACTCACGAATGACACGCCGGAGTCCCGAACGATCGAGCTCATCTACGCGCCGGCGATCGGATCGGAGGAGGGCTCGGGAACGGTGACCGACGTCCTGATGCCGGGCGAACAAAGGAGAATCGGAGACGTCCTCGGGTACCTACGGAGCAAGGGTCTGGCGATTCCCGACCCGGCGGCGCAGCGGTCCCAGGGAGGAACGCTTCAGGTCGTGGCGCCCGAGCCGGCAGAGGACGCCGGCCGTTTCTCGGTGCTGGCGCGGACGGCGACGGACACACAGTCGCCCCTTCCCTTCGGGCGCGCGGGTCTCGCGTATGGCTCGATGCGGACCCTTCCGGGTTACGCGGCCCTCCGGATTTACGGCCTGCGGTCGTCCGACTCAGACCGTTCGAACCTCGCGGTCGTGAACACGTCGGGAGATCCGATGACGTTCCGGGTGACGGTCTTTTCCGGCAGCGGCGACGAGAAGTCCATGGTCGTGAAGGACAGTCAAACGCTGCCCCCCTACGGCTGGACACAGATCAATTCGCCCGATCTCCTGGACGAGGCCGGCATCACGAACGGTTGGGCGCTCGTGGAGCGGATTTCCGGTCTTGGAGGGCTCAACGCGTACGGGGTCGTGAACGACCGCGTGACGAACGACGGCTCCTTTCTGTTCCCGGTCGCCGCCGGCAGCTCCGGCGATCCCGGGACTGTTCCCGTGCTCGTCGAGACCGCGGCCTTTCGGAGCGAGCTCGTCCTGGCGAACCGGAGCGACGTCGATGCCCACCTCGAGCTTCGCTACGTCGAATCGCTGGGCCCCGAACGGGGAGCGGGCGGGATCGTGCCGCTGACTCTTCCTGCGAAGCAGCAGTGGATCCTGCCGGACGCAACCGATTTCCTAAGGCGGAAGGGACTCGCGATCGGGCCGGCGGGCCCGGGTTATGCCGGGTCCCTGCAGGTCGGGATGGCGATCTCGTCGACCTACGATCCGCTTCAACCCTACAACCCGCCCGGGGACGCCATTTACGTTGGCGCCCGAACGGCCGCCCAGGCCCCGGGTGGAGGCGAGTTCGGCCTCTTCACGCCCGGCATCGTCGGAGCCGCGACCGCGAGGGCGTACGTGTACGGCCTCGCGGCGGATGCCCGGAACCGCTCCAACGTCGCGGTCGCGAATGCGGACTTCAATCTGACGTTCCCCCAACCCGCCACCTTGCGTCTTCAGGTCCATGACGGCGATGCGGGCGGGGCGCCCAGAGGCACCCCTCTCGAAGTCACCCTGGCCCCGGGCCAATGGAAGCAGTTTGACGACATCCTGACGCCCTTCGGTGTGGCGAACGGCTGGGTCGAGATCACCGGCAGCGGGCTCTGGATTGCGTATGGCGTCATCAACGACGGCCGGGCGCCCGGCGACCGAACGGGCGACGGGGCTTACGTCCCGATGACCAGGTGAGCGTCTACCTCGCGCCGTCCAGGGCACCCCTGTTCCGGCGTTAGGAGCCGAGGAGCTGTTCTTCGCGTTGTCACCGCCCCGGAACGCCGAGCCAGCCGCGCGTGCCGTAGTCGGCGGCGAGGAGCAGGAACAGGATGAAGAGGAAGAACAAGCCGGACAGGATGACGACCGGCACGAGCTTCGTGTTCCCCTTCACGTGCATGAAGTAGAGGATGACGAGCGTGGCCTTCGCGACGGCGATCGCGAGGGCCACGAAGGTGTTCGCGGGCCCGAGGTTCACGAAGGCCGCGAAGACCGTGAGCGCCGTGAACGCCATGAGCGCCAGAAAGACGCTGAAGTAGACCCTGAGAGGCTGGACGTGCGCCGGCATCAGTGCCTCCCGATGAGGTAGAGGAGCGGGAAGAGGAAGATCCACACGAGGTCGACGAAGTGCCAGTAGAGGCCCGTGCCCTCGAGGAAGTTGTGGTTCTCGGGCGTGTACGCGCCGCTCCAGGCCCTCCTCGCGACGTAAGCGACGAGGATGATTCCGATGACCATGTGGAGCGCGTGCAGCCCGGTCATCAGGAAATAGAGGCTGAAGAAGAGCTGCGCGTGAGCGGCGTCGGGCCCCTCGAAGTGGAAGCTCGCGCCCGGGACGTGGTGCTCGACGAATTTCTCTTGGTATTAGAATCCCTTCACGACGAGGAAGACCGACCCGAGAACCAGCGTGAGGACGAGGAAACCGGCCGCGAGCTTCCCCTTGCCGGTCTGGCCGCCGCGCACGGCGAGCGCCATCGTGAGCGAGCTCGCGATGAGGACGACGGTGTTGAACGTGCCGAGCTGGATGGAAAGCGTGTGGCTCGAGGCGCGGAAGACCTCCGGGTAGAGCGAGCGGTAGAGGCCGTAGGCCGCGAAGAGGCCGCCGAAGAACAGGATCTCGGTGACGAGGAACGTCCAGATCCCGAGCGCCGCGGAGTCCCTCTGCTGTTCGTAGCTGTCGAAATGGTGGGCGAGGCCCGCCGCAGCGCCGTGCGCGGCCGCGTCCGAACCGGGTGAAGCCCCGTGCGCGTCAGACGCCAACGGTCACCTCCGGGGCTCGCTTCGGGGCGGGGTACGTGTACGGCGGTGCGGTCACGACGGGCTGGATCAGGAAATTCTCGACGGGCGGAGGCGACGTCGTCTGCCACTCGAGGCCCGTGGCGCCCCACGGATTCGCGGGTGCCTTCGGACCGTACCGCATCGACCAGATGAAGTAGATGAGCGGCATGAGGTAGCCGAGTCCGAGGACCGTGGCGCCGGCCGACGACATCACGTTCAGGACCTGGAACTCGGGCGGGTACGAGTGGTAGCGCCGCGGCATGCCGAGATAGCCGAGGATGAACTGAGGGAAGAACGTCACGTTGAAGCCGACGAAGACGACGAGCGCCGACAGCTTCGACCAGAACACCGGGTACATGCGGCCGGTGATCTTCGGCCACCAGAAGTGCAGGCCTCCGAGGTAGCCCATGATCGCGCCGCCGACCATGATGTAGTGGAAGTGCGCGATGATGAAATACGTGTCGTGCACGTGCGCGTCGATACCGAGCGTCGCGAGCATGACGCCCGTGAGGCCGCCGATCGTGAAGAGGCCGATGAAGCCGAGCGCGTAGAGCATCGGGGTGTCCCACGAGATCGAGCCCTTGTAGAGCGTGGCCGTCCAGTTGAAGACCTTGATCGCCGAGGGCACCGCGACGAGCATGGACAGGACCGAGAAGATGACGCCCGCGTAGATCGACTGCCCGGCGACGAACATGTGGTGCCCCCACACGAGGAAGCCGAGGACGGCGATGCCGATGGACGCGAACGCGACGAACCGGTAGCCGAAGATGGGCTTGCGCGAGAACGTCGCCACGAGCTCGCTGATGACGCCCATGGAGGGCAGGATCATGATGTAGACGGCGGGGTGCGAGTAGAACCAGAACAGGTGCTGGAAGAGGACCGGATCGCCGCCGAGCTTGGGATCGAAGACGCCGATGTGCAGCGAGCGCTCGGCCGCGATGAGAAGGATGGCGATCGCGACGACCGGCGTCCCGAGGATCTGGATGATGCTCGTCGCGTAATGGCCCCACACGAAGAGCGGCAGCCGGAACCACGTGAGTCCCGGCGCGCGCATGCGGTGGATCGTGACGACGAAGTTCAGGCCCGTGAGAATCGACGAGAAACCGGCGATGAAGATGCCGACGCCCACCGTGAGAACGGACGTCGTCACGTAGTTCGTCGAGAGCGGCGTGTAGAACGTCCATCCCGTGTCGACGCCGCCGTGGAGGAGCGCCCAGAGCGTGAGGAGGCCGCCGGCCGAGTAGAGGTACCACGACAGCAGGTTGATGCGCGGGAAAGCGAGATCCCTCGCGCCGATCATCAGCGGGATCAGGAAGTTTCCGAGGACGGCCGGAATGCCGGGAATCAGGAAGAAGAAGATCATCAGCACGCCGTGCATCGTGAACAGGCGGTTGTAGATGTCCGGCTGGAAGAGGTCGCCCTCGGGAGTCGCGAGCTCCATGCGGATGAGGACGGCCATGAGGCCGCCGAGCGCGAAGAAGACGCTGATCGAGACGAGGTAGAGAAGCGCGATTCTCTTGTGGTCTCTCGTCAGGAGCCACGACTTCAGGCCGTAGGCGGCGTTGAGGTAATGCGTGCGCGGGCTGCCGTCGGGGGTCGTCGCGGCCGCGGGAGCTGCGGATGCGGTCGCGGTCATTTCCCGGCCTCCGCCGCCGTGGCCGATGCGGCCTTGAGAGCCTTGACGTATTCGACGAGCTGGATGAGCTCCTCCTCGGAAACCTGCCCCTTGAACGTGGGCATGACGGGCTGGTAGCCGGCCACGACCTTCGCGGCGGGGTTCAGGATCGACTCGCGGACGTAATCCTCGTTCACGAGGGCCTTCGTGCCGTCGTTGAGAGAAGCCTGCGTCCCGAAGACCCCGTTCAGGATCGGCGCGCGCGCCGAGCTGTCTGGCCGGTGGCAGGTCGTGCAGGACTTCGTGATGAACAATTCGTCGCCGGACGCGACCGCCGAGGCCGACGGAGAAGTCTTCTCGCCGGCGAGCCACGCCTCGTAGGCGCGCGGCTCCATCACGACGATCCTGCCGACCATCTTCGAGTGCTCGACGCCGCAGTACTGCCCGCAGAACAGGTGAAACGTGCCCGTGCGGTTCGCCTTGAACCAGTACGTCGTGTACCGCGAAGGGAGGACGTCCACGTGGATGCGGAACGCGGGCACGTAGAAGTCGTGGATGACGTCCTCGGAGATCATCTTCAGCCGCACTGCCCGGCCGACCGGAACGTGGAGCTCGTTGATCTCGCGGCGGCCGTCGGGGTGCTGAATCTTCCACATCCACTGGCGGCCCGTCACCCAGTACTGCACGGCGTCCGCGGGCGGGCGGTTCTGGTCGAAGAAGACCTTCGTGCCCCAGCCGAAAAGGACGAGCAGGAGGCCGAGCGGGATGACGGACCACACGAGCTCGAGAACGTGCGACTTCGGGTTCGTCTCGTAGATGTCGATCCCGACGTCCGCGTCGCCCTTCCTCCGGTACTTCACCATGAAGACGAGGACGAGGATCGCGATGAGGGCCGAGAAGACGACGAGCCCCGACAGGGCGAAGAGCATGAGGTGGTCGACGGACCGCGCGACGTCCGAGGCCTGGTCGGGGAGGAGGGGCGAGCTCGGGATCATCGCGGCGCCCTCGCCGCGCCCGCGCGCTCGCGCCGCAACATGATCGTCACGAAGCCCGCGAGCAGAACGAGCGTGATCACCGCGCCGCCCCGGACGAAGTTGCGCACCGTGGCCGTGTAGCGGCCCACCTTCGGGTCGTAGTGGAAGCAGAGGAGCAGGAGCTGGTCGACGACGTTTCCGATCTTCTCCTCCGACGCCTCGATCAGCGCGAGGCGGAGATCCTTCGCCGGGTATTCGATCCCGAAGAAGTACCGCGCGAGGCGGCCCTCGGGCGTGAGAACCGTGATGCCGGTCGCGTGGGCGAACTGCTTCTGCTCCGCGTCCCACACATACCGGAATCCCACGGCTTTCGTGAGCGCCGCGACGGAGGCGGCGTCCCCCGTCAGAAAATGCCAGCCTCCCGGCCCGCTCTTCCGCCCGTACTGCGCCATGACCGTCCGCTTCTTCTCGGACGCCATCTCGGCGGTCTCGCGCGGGTCGAAGCTCACGGAGAGGAGCTCGTAGTCGGCCCCCGGCTCGAAGCGAAGGGCACGCACGCTGCGCACGAGACCGTCCGTCGCCATGCCGCAGAGCATCGGACAGTTGAAATAGACGAGGGACAGGACGACGGGGCGCTTCCCGAAGTACCGGGCGAGGCGCACGCTCTCGCCCGCCTCGTCGCGGAAGACGAGATCGAGCGGGATCGCCTCGCCGAGCTTCTGGTCGAAGCCGACCTCCTTGATAGGGGGCGGCGGCAGAGGGGCATCCGGCGGCGGAAAGCCTGGATTATCCGAAGCGCCGAGCTGCACGAAAGGGGCGAGCAGCAGCGCGAGGGGCGCGAGCCGGGCGAGTGAGACGACAGACGCGCGCTTCACGGCGCGGTCTCTCCGGCCGGCGCCGGCGCCGGCGCCGGCATGGGTGGCGGCGCGGGCAGGCCGCGGGAAGCCACGATCTCGAGGGCGCGCTCGACCGGCACGCGGGCAACGCCCTTCTTCCTGTCGACCCATGCCCAGGTCGCGAGCTCCGCCTCTTCGGCGGCGCGGAAAGAAGCGAGGTCGGCCGTCGGATTCTGCTGGAGGTTTGGCCCGGGAGGCACGCGCGCCTCTCGGGCCTCGGCGAGCGCGGGCGGCGCGGGGTCCTCCCGCGCGAGCGAGCCCTTGAAAAGGACCGCGACGCCCCACATGAGGCCCATGACGACGAGCGTGACGGCCGTCAGGCCGCCGACGAAGACGAAAATGCCGCGGAAATCCAGCTCGTGGTCGACCGGTCCGCCGCCGGCGCCGTGACGGCCCTGCTCCTCAGCCATGGGCGTGCACCTCGAGCGCGACGGCGAGATTCGGGTCGTTCACGGGAAGGAGCGGGCGCGTGCCCAGCTCGCGCGCGAACGCCGCGAGCCAGAGGCCGGAGAGCGCGACGGGCGTCGTCAGGTCCAGCCAGTGCAGGCTCAGCTTGCCGGGATGGAAGGCGGGGGAGACCAGCCAGAAGAGGTCCACCCAGCGCATGAAGAGGAGGAGCCCCGCGACCCAGGCGAGCTTCCCGAGGTCGCGCTTGAAGTCGCGCGAGAGCAGGAAGACGAACGGCACGGCGAAATGGAGGAGCGCGAGCGAAAGCGACACGGCGCCCCAGCCGCCCGTCAGCCGTTCCTTGAAGAACACGATCTCCTCCGGGAGGTTTCCCGACCAGATGATGAGGAACTGCGAGAGCGCGAAGTACGCCCAGAGCATCGTGAAGGCGAGGAGGAGCTTGCCGTGGTCGTGCACGTGCCGGCTCTGGAGGGCTTCCCGCATCGGCTCGCGGCGGGCGAGGAAGAGAGACACCAGGAGCGTGAACGCCATTCCGGCGATCGCCTGACCGCCTACCACGTACACGCCGAAGATCGCCGAGTACCAGTGCGGGTCGAGCGACATGAGGAGGTCCACCGAAGCCACGCTGACGAGCAGGCAATAGAGGGCGAGCCCGGGCGCCGCGACGAGCTGCATCCGGCGCTCGAGGCCCGCCGCCGGAGCCTCGTCCTGCCTCTTCGAGAGGCGGCTCAGCGCCTGAGCGAAGAGCGTCCAGAGGAGCAGGCAGACGGCGAGCCGGATCGCGAAGCCGGCCGGGTTCATGTAGATCGCGCGGTGCCGCAGGATCTCGTCGCCCGCGACCCGGGCGGGGTCGGCCCACGGATACAGGTGCTTGAGCCCGAAGAGGAGGGGGACCCCGAACAGCGCGACGAGCGGCAGCGTGCGCGACGAGGCCTCTAGGATGCGCCGGATGACGAGGCCCCACGCGCCGCCGGACATGTGGTGGAGCATCGAGATCGCGAGGCTTCCCAGGGCCACGCCGAGGACGAATACGAACGCCACGAGGTACGAGCGGTAGAACTGGGCGGGGTTCGCCACGAGGCCCGCCGCCGAGGCGACGGCCGCGAGCGCGCCGACGACGAGACCGCGCCGGCCGAAGGCGGCGAGGTCGGCGACGGGCGGGGTCCACGGGGATTCGTTCATCTGGTTTCGGAGGAAGAAAGAGAAGATTTCTTGGAAGGTGAATGTCCGGAGGCCGCAGATTCCGGCTCGCTCGCGAGCGCTGCCGTGTCGAGATGTTTTCTGTCTTCCTTTTCCAAGAAATCTTCGGGCATGTGCTGTGAGGCCTGGAGGGTGCGGACCCACGCGACGATCGCCCAGCGGTCCTCGGGAGTCACCTGCGCGGCATAGCTCGACATCTGTCCGAAGCCGTTCGTGATGACGTCGAAGAAGTAGCCCGCGCGCTCGGCCCGCAGACGGTCGATGTGGTAGGAGGGCGGGCGCTTGAAGCCGCGCTGCACGATCATGCCCTGGCCCTGGCCCGTGCGGCCGTGGCAGGGCGAGCAGAAGATGTTGAAGCGCTCCTGGCCGCGCAGGAGGAGCGCGCGCGTGAGCGTCACGGGGATTCGCTGGACGAACTTGCCGTCAGGCCCCTGGCCGCGCGAGAGCGCTGCGTCGTCGCGGAGGAAGCCGCGGGCCACGGTGCCCTCGGGCAGCGCGCGCGCCGAGGCGCCGTCCGCGAAGAACTTGCTCTCGCGGAAGGGCCTGATCTTGGCCTGCCGATGCATGTCGTTCCGGCAGCCGGAGAGGACGAGGGCGAAAGCGGCCGGAACGAGAAGGGCGCGCCGCATCAGTCCTCCACGTCCGAGACGTGGCTTCCGCCGAGCGTCTCCATGAAGCGGAACGTGTCGCCGGACCGGAAGAGCGGGTCGCGCGCGAGGATCATGAGGAAGAACCGGTCTCGCGAGGCGAGCTGGAAGCGCGGCACGGAAAAGACCGGGTGGTACGGCATCGGCAGGCCGTTCAGGACGAGCATGCCGAGCACGGCCGCGAGCCCCGCGAAGAGGATCGTGCACTCGAACGTGATCGGGATGAAGGACACCCAGCTGTTGTACGGGCGCCCTCCGATGTTCAGCGGGTAGTCGACGGCGGACGTCCAGTACTGGAGAAAGAAGCCGAAGAGGCCGCCCGCGATTCCGCCGACCAGGACGAGAAGCGGAACGCGTGACGGGCCGTGGCCGATCGCGTCGTTCAGCTCCTCGATGGGATAGGGGGTGTAAGCCTCGAGGACCTGATAACCCTCCTTGCGGGTCGCGTGGACCGCCTGAAGGAGCTCCCCGGCGTTCGCGAACTCGGCGATGACGCCGAAGAGATGCGGCGGCAGGTCACCCCCGGCCGCCCGCGGGCCCGGCGTGCCGACCTCCGGCTTCACGTGCCGGGCGAAGAGCCGTCCGATGAAGCTCTTCACGGATGCACCTTCGACTTCACGTCAGCCGGGTCTCCGGTCGCGATCGTGCGCATCTCGAAGATGGAGATGACGGGGAGAAACCGGATGAAGAGGAACATCAGCGAGAGAAAGAGGCCGAGCGTGCCCACGAAAAAGGACCAGTCCCACACGGTGGGGGTGTACATGTCCCAGGAGGAGGGCAGGAAGTCGCGGTGGAGGCTCGTGACGATGATGACGAAGCGCTCGAGCCACATGCCGATGTTCACGACGATCGAGATGACGAAGAGCACGACGACCGAGTTGCGGACCTTCTTGAACCACAGGAACTGCGGCGTGATGACATTGCACAGGACGAGAAGCCCCCAGATCCAGCCGTAGGGCCCGAGGATGCGATTCTTCATCATGAAGGTCTCGAAGGTGTTGCCGCTGTACCAGGCCATGAACAGCTCGATCCCGTACCCATAGGCCACGATGAGACCCGTCGCGAGCATGATCTTGGCCATGTTCGAAAGGTGCCGCATCGTGATGAAGTCCTCGAGCCCGAACACCTTGCGAAGCGGGATCGCGAGCGTCATCACCATGGCGAAGCCGGAGTAGATGGCGCCCGCGACGAAGTAGGGCGGGAAGATCGTGGCGTGCCAGCCGGGAATGATGCCGACCGCGAAGTCGAAGCTGACGACCGTGTGGACGGAGACGACGAGCGGCGTCGCGAGCCCGGCGAGGAGGAGGCTCGTCGTCTCGTAGTTGTGCCAGTGCCGCGCCGAGCCGCGCCAGCCCATCGCGAGCATCCCGTAGGTGATCTTCCCGAACCAGTGCCTGCTGCGGTCGCGCAGCGTGGCGAGGTCGGGGATGAGGCCCACGAACCAGAAGAGAGCCGAGATCGTGGCGTACGTGGAGACGGCGAAGACGTCCCACATGAGGGGGCTGCGGAACTGGGGCCACAGGCCCATCGTGTTCGGATACGGGAAGAGCCAGTACACGGCGAGCCACTGGCGGCCCGTGTGGAACACGACGAACTGCGCGGCCGCCGCGACCGCGAAGAGCGTCATCGCCTCGGCGAAGCGGTTGATGGACGTGCGCCACGTCTGGCGGAGGAGCAGCAGGATCGCCGAAATGAGCGTGCCGGCATGGCCGATGCCGATCCACCAGACGAAGTTGACGATGTCGATTCCCCAGGCCACCGGAATGTTGATTCCCCAGATCCCGACGGTCAGGACGAGGAGCTTCGCCATCGTGATGAAGAGCAGCTGGGCCGCGAGAAACGAGATCGCGAAGCCCACGTACCACCACTTCGGCGTCTTGGCGAGGACGACCGCGCTGATCTTGTCGGTGACGCTCGCCGGCGTGTAGCCGGGTGCAATCACCGGCGGCCGCTCGATGTTAGTGGACATCAGAAGAGACCCGGGAAGATTTGCTTAGGAGAAGAAAAGAAGAAGATTTTCTTAGAAGGGTAAGAGGGCATGCCCCCGGCTGCCAAGTCGAATGAGAAGCATGCGAGGACCAGGCAAGACGGCACCTTCTCCCTATTCCTTTCTAAGCAAGTCTTTATTCGGGTTCGTCAGCTTGGCGAGATACGTAGTTCTCGGCCGCGTGTTCAGTTCTTCCAGCAGTCCGTAATTCAGCTTTTCACTTCTCAGCTTTGCGACTTTCGACGTCGGGTCGTTGATGTCGCCGAAGACGAGCGCCTCCGTAGGGCAAACCTGCTGGCAGGCCGTGAGCACCTCGCCGTCCTTCACCCGCCGGTTTTCCTTCTCGGCGTCCATGCGCGCGCGGTTCACGCGCTGGACGCAGTAATTGCACTTCTCCATGACGCCCTTCTGGCGGACCGTGACGTTCGGGTTCGCGAGAAGCGTGAGGACGGGGAGGTGCTTGTCCTTGTTGTAGTCGAAGAAGTTGAAGCGGCGCACTTTGTAGGGGCAGTTGTTCGAGCAGTACTTCGTCCCGATGCAGCGGTTATAGGTCATCTCGTTGATGCCTTCCTCGCTGTGCGTCGTGGCGGCGACGGGACATACGACCTCGCAGGGCGCCTGCTCGCAGTGCATGCACATGACGGGCTGGTTGTGCACGGCGGGATTCTCGGGTGTCCCTTCGTGGTACCTGTCGATCCGGATCCAGTGCATCTCGCGCCCGCGCCGCACCTGGTCCTTGCCGATCGTCGGGATGTTGTTCTCGGACTGGCAGGCGACCACGCAAGCGTTGCAGCCGGTGCAGGACGACAGGTTCACCGCGAGGCCCCAGGCGTGGTGGTCGTACTTGAACCCGGGGTACATGCTGATCGCGGGGACCTCTTCGACCCTGCGGGCGAACTCCGGGTCCCTGCGGTACTCCTCGAACGTGCCCGTGCGGACGAGGTGCCGCCCTTCCATGTTGAAGTGGTGCTGCGTCGTGGCGAGCGCGTGCGTGCCGGCCGCCTTCCGCCCGTCCCCGGGCGCGACCCACAGCCCCGCGGCCGGGCGGACGAGGTACGCGTTCACGCCGGTGCCGTTGCCGACGCGGCCGGCGCGTGTACGCCCGTGGCCGAAGTGCAGCGTCACGACGCCGTCGGGCTGGCCGGGCAGGATCCACACGGGCGCCGCCAGGGCCGCGCCGGCCACCGCGATTTCGACGATGTCCTCGTTCTTCGCACCGAGCATCTGCGCCGTCGCGGGGCTCATGTGCGCGGCGTTGTCCCACGTGAGCTTCGTGAGGGGCTTGGGAACTTCCTGAAGCCAGCCGTTGTTCGCGAAGCGGCCGTCGAAGATCCCGGGATCGGGGCGGAAGACGACCTCGAGGCCGGCGGCCGCCGCCATCGCCGGAACGGGCGGCCGAATGTTCGCCTTCGGCCTCAGGGTCTTCGCGGGCAGCGCGCTGCCTTCGACGAAGCCGTCGTGAAGCGACTTGCGGAAGAAGGCGTCGAAGCCCTCCGGATGCTGTTTCCGCCAATATGCCTTGAGGAGGTCGAGCCCCTTCGCGGCAGGCTGCCCGAGCGCCGCGGAGAGCACTTCGAGGGGGGACTTCCCGCCGTAGAGCGGTTCGATGAGGGGCTGTAGGATCGTCACGGTGCCGTCGAAAGCGCGCGCGTCGGCCCAGGCCTCGAGCTCGTGCGCCTCGTTCACGTGCCACTGGCAGTACTGGCTCGTCTCGTCGTCGTGGAGGCCGAGGCGCGCCCGGAAGGCGACTTTTTGGAGCGCGTCGGTGAAGCCGAAGTCGGCCGGCGCGTCGAAGGCGGGATTTCCGCCCAGGATGAGGAGCGTGTCGACCTTTGCCGCCCTCATGTCGGTGACGAGCGACGCGAGCGATGCGAGCTGGTCGACGGGATCCGCCTCGACGGGGTCCGTGAGGAGGACCGTCGCGCCGTGGCTGGAGAGCGCGCCGTTGAGGAGGTGCGCGAGCGCGTGGACCTCGGCGGGCGCGTACTCGCCCGGGATCACGAGGCTCCGGCCCGCGTGCGCCTTCAGGTCGGCCGCGCACGCGGCGACCCACGGGAAGCGCGGGTCCGCCGCCCCTCCGGCGACCGCGGTGGAGAGCGTGGCTGCAGCGGCGTGGAGCTCGGACGGCTTCAGGGAGACGCGATGGTCGGCGAGAGCCCCGGAGCTCGTGGGCGTCGTCTCGATCGCGTAGTAACGCGGTGGCGCTCCGGCCCCGGTCGCCGCCTCGCGCCGGCGCCGCGCGAAGGCGCGGGCGTAGACGAGCGAGCCGGGCCCGAAGGCGAAGGGGTCCGCGTCGAGAGAGACGATGACGTCGGCCCGGCTGAAGTCGTAGCGCGTCTCGACGTGCTGGCCGAATGCCATGCGGGCGCCGGCCCGGACGAGGTCGCGTCCCGCGGGCTCCCACTGGTGCCAGCGCGCCTTCGGGAGGATCGCGAGCAGCTCCCTGATCTTCGCCGCCAGGGACGGCGACGTTACCGTCGGCGTCAGCAGGCGGAAGCCTTCGCCGCCGATCGCCCGGTGCGTCTTCACGCGGGCCTGAAGCTCCTCGGTGAAGGCCGGCCACGTGCGAATCTGGCCGAGCTTCGTGACCGTCTGCGAGCGGTCCGGATCGTAGAGCGAAAGCACCGACGCCTGCGCGAAGAGGTCCGTCGCGCCGAGGCTCGCGGGGTGCTGCGGGTTGCCTTCCACCTTCGTGGGGCGGCCGGTATGGCTTTCCACGAGAACCCCCGTGGCATAACCGCCGAGCGTGAAGGCGGTCGCGAAAAAGAGCGGGCGGCCCGGAACGACCTCCTCGGGCTGCCTGACGTAAGGGACGAGGCCCTCGCGCGGCTGCTTCACACAGGCGGTGAGGCCGGCAAGCGCGAGCGAAGCGCCCGAGAGCTCCAGGAAGCGGCGGCGGCTCACGCCCTCGTCCCATTCGGAGGCGTACTGCGGGAATTCGCGGGAGAGCCGCTCGGCGAACTCGGGCGTGCCGGCGTATTCCTCGAGGCTGCGCCAGAAATCGGGACCGTCGAGTGTCTTCATCGATGGCAGGTGCTGCAGTTCGTGAGAGCGACCGTCGACCGGAGATGGTTCTCTTTCGCGAGCTCTCTCCCGAGCGTCTCCTGATCGGCGGCGGCCCAGGCGAGGTCGAAGATCTTGTCTTTCGGGCGCAGGAATCTCTCCGGGTTGCGGTGGCAGGCGAGGCACCACTCCATCTGGAGCGAGGGGAATTGCGACGTGAGGCGCATCTTGTCGATGCGGCCGTGGCAGGAGGCGCAGCCGACGCCCTTCGCCACGTGGATGCTGTGGTCGAAGTAGACGAAGTCGGGCAGGTCGTAGACTCTCCTCCAGTTCAGGGGCTTTCCGGTCCGGAAGCTCTCGCGGACGGGCTCGAGCATCGGGCTGTCGCTCCAGATCAGCTTGTGGCAGTTGATGCAGGTCGCGGTCGGCGGGATGCCGGCCGAGGCGCTCTTCTCGACGAAGGAATGGCAGTAGCGGCAGTCGAGGCCGAGCCCCGCCACGTGGTGCTCGTGGCCGAACGGCACGGGCTGCTTCACCGTGACGCCCTGGTTCGTGTTGTAGGCGGAGCGGTTCAGGATGGAGGCGGCCCACCCCACGCCGCCGAGGATGAACACCGCGCCCCAGATCGAAAGGCGGGCGATGGCGTTCGTGCTCCGGTTGAAGATCTGTGACATTTAGTTCTTGAGTCTCGGTTGCCTCGGGGCGGGAATGTACCAGATAAGGGAAGGGCCGCCGGTCGCCCGGCGGCCCTTCGAGATCACGGAAAAACGGGCGCTATTTCGCGCAGCAGGGAGGCTCGCAGCAGCTTCCGGGGCATGCGGCGCCGGACGAGGCGGAGGCGGAGGCGACCGTCCCGAGCGCGGCGACGAGAACGAGAAGCAGCGCGAACAAGGACTTCTTCATGGCAGTTCTCCTCGGAGCATCTGCTCCGGTGGTTGTCGGAGATTCGGATTCGGATTTTCTTAGAAGTAACGAAGAAGAAAGAGCGACACGCGGTGGTCGCGTCGTCTCAGTTCCGAAAGGTCACGTTCAGGAGATGGAGAGGAGGGGAGGAGGCGAGCGAGGACAAGTGAAGAGAGGTCGCGGCGCCGCCGGCGGTCGGCGCCGGGGCCGCGTCACGGGACGAGGATACGCCCCTAGAATCCCTTGTGCTCTCCCGCACCCGCTCGCGCGTCATGGCGCCTGTCGCCGTGTTCGTGCTCGTCCTCGCGCTGCGCGCCGCCTCGCTCGCGTCGCTCCTCGCGACGCCTCTCGCGTCGTGGCACCTCTGGATGGAGACGGACGAGCACGCGTATGTCGAGTGGTCGGCCCGCCTCGCAGCCGGGAACTGGGCCGACGTGCCCGCGTACCGGGCGTACTTCAACTGGCAGAAGGACCACGGTCCGCCCGAAACGTGGGAGAGCTGGTACCAGAAGAATGCGTACTACGCCGGGCCGCTGTACCCTTACGGCCTCGCGGTACTGCGCGTCCTCTTCGGCTCGCCGTTCCTCCCGGCGCGGCTCCTGCAACTTCTCCTCGCGTGCCTCGCGTCCGCCTTCGTGGCGATGGCGGTCGAGAGACTCGGAGAAGGCCGCGGCGCGTTCTGGTGCGCCGCAGCCGCGGGCGTCCTCTACGGCGCGTACGGCCCGCTCGTCTTCCACGACTTCTTCCTCTACCGCGACGGCCCCGTCGCGCACGTCTCGACGCTCCTCGTCGCGTGGCCTCTGATCGCGCGGGGAAGGTCCGAAGAGAACGAGATGATTTCTTTGAAAGGGGAAGAGCGGGCGGCGGAGCGCGCGCGATGGATGCGCGGCGCGGGGGGCGCCTTTGCTCTGGGGCTCCTCGGCGGCCTCGCCATCCTGCTCAAGCAGACAGTCGCGCCCCTGGCCCTCGTATCTCTTTATTGTCTTTCCTTCTCTTCTCCTTCCAAGAAATCCCCGGGCGA
>JBGPDK010000021.1:0-29168 GCA_041482235.1 Thermoanaerobaculia bacterium
GACCTCCTCGGCGATGATCAGCAGGGGCTTGCCCTGCTTGGCGATCTGCTCGAGCATCGGAAGCATGTCCTTCATGTTGGAGATCTTCTTCTCGTAGAGCAGGACCTTGGCGTTCTCCAGAACGCACTCCATGCGCTCGGCGTCCGTCACGAAGTACGGCGAAAGGTAGCCGCGATCGAACTGCATCCCCTCGACGACCTCGAGGGTCGTGTCGAGGCCCTTGGCCTCCTCGACCGTGATGACGCCGTCCTTGCCGACCTTGTCCATGGCCTCGGCGATGATCTTTCCGATCTCCAGGTCTCCGTTCGCGGAAATCGTGCCGACATGCGCGATCTCCTTGGCGTCGACGGTCTTCTTCATCGCGTTGATCGCGTCGACCGCCTTCTTGACGGCGAGGTCGATCCCGCGCTTGATCTCCATCGGGTTGCCGCCCGCGGTGACCATCTTGATGCCCTCGCGGTAGATGGCCTGGGCGAGCACCGTGGCCGTCGTCGTGCCGTCGCCGGCGATGTCGGAGGTCTTGGAGGCGACCTCGCGAACCATCTGGGCGCCCATGTTCTCGAGCGGGTTGTCGAGCTCGATCTCCTTGGCGACCGTGACGCCGTCCTTCGTGATCGTGGGCGAGCCGAATTTCTTGTCGATGACGACGTTCCGGCCCTTGGGACCGAGCGTCACCTTGACGGCGTCGGCCAGCTTGTTGACGCCCCGGAGAATGTTCTGGCGGGCGTCCTCGCCGTAAGTGATGTTCTTGGCAGCCATTTTCATTTACCTCTTACTTCGTCTCGACGATCGCGAGCACTTCGTCCTCGCGGAGGATGAGGAGCTCCTCGTCTTCGATCTTGATTTCGGTGCCGGCGTACTTGCCGATGAGGATGCGGTCGCCCTTCTTCACGTCGAGCGGAATCCGTTTGCCGTTGTCGTCGAACTTGCCCTCGCCGACGGCCTCTACTTTGGCCTCCATCGGTTTTTCCTTGGCGGTGTCGGGGATGATGATTCCGCCGCGCACTTGCTCCTTGGCTTCGATGCGCTTGACGAGAATCCGGTCATACAGGGGACGAACTTTCATGGGACGCTCCTTTCCTTTTTTCGGGACGCCGTGCGGACGAGTGGACTCGCGCCGGGAAGCCCCTGTTCAATCGCGCTTGATTTCTTGTTTCTCGCCGGACGCTTGTTAGCAGTCAAGACCGGCGAGTGCCAGAAACATATGCCCTTTCCAGAAATCTGTCAAGGGTGCCTATAGACTTCAATAAACGTATCATTATGAGTTATTTACGATGCCTCGAATCGACCGCAAGGCTCCGTTTTCCGGAACGAATCGGTCCGGGGCCCCCGCTGTCTCAGCCCTCGCGCGAGAACGCGGCAAGGGTCGACCCTAGCACGGTTTTCTGCTCGGGTGTGAGCTCGGGGAACACGGGAAGAGCGAGGGTCTCGTGAGCGGCTTTCTCGGCCTCGGGAAAGTCGCCCGCGCGGCCGCCGAGGGATGCGAAGCATTCCTGCAGGTGGAGCGCCACCGGGTAGTAGATGGCGCAGCCGATCTGGCGGCTCTCGAGATGCTGTTTGAGCGCGTCACGGCGGCCCCGACCGACGCGGACGACAAACTGGTTGAAGACGTGCTCGCGTCCCGTGGTCTCACGCGGAAAGCGCAGACCGCCCTCTTCGTAGGGACGACCGCCCGCCTCGAGATACCGCTTCTCGATCTCGGCCGCGTTCGCCCGGCGAGCGCGTGCCCAGTCGTCGAGGTGCGGCAGCTTCACGTTCAGGATCGCGGCCTGGAGCGCGTCGAGCCGGAAATTCCCGCCCACGAGCTTGTGGTGATAGCGCGAGGTCTCGCCGTGCATGCGCATCGCGCGAAGCCGCGCTGCGTGCCCGTCGTCCTGCGTCGTCACCATTCCGCCGTCGCCGAAGCCGCCGAGGTTCTTCGAGGGAAAGAACGAGAACGCCGCGAATTCGCCCAGGGTGCCCGCCTTCGCGCCCTTGTACGCGGCCCCGAGCGACTGACACGCGTCCTCGAGGACGGGGATTCCGTGGCGCCTCGCGACGTCGCGGATCGGGTCCATGTCGGCGCACTGGCCGTAAAGATGGACGGGCTGAATGAGCTTCGTCCCCGGAGTGACTGCCTTCTCGAGCTTCCCGGGGTCGAGGTTGAACGTCTCCGGCTCGATGTCGACGAAGACGGTCCGCGCGCCGAGGCGCGCGACGGCGCCCGCCGTCGAGAAGAACGTGTAAGGCGACGTCACGACCTCGTCTCCCGGGCCGATGTTCAGCGCCATCATGACGGCGAGCTGCGCGTCCGTGCCCGAGGACATCCCAATCGCGTGCTTCGCGCCCGTGTATGCGGCGACCGCTCTCTCGAACGCCTCCACACGGGGGCCGAGGATGAAGTACTGGCTCTCGTAGACCTCCGAGGTGACCCGGAGGATCTCGTCGCGGAGCGCGGCGTACTGCTTCTTCAGGTCGAGGAGAGGAACGGGCGTGAGCGTGGCGGTGGACACGCGGAGAGGCTACACCAGCCCGCGTTCCACGAGCTCCGCCTTGACCCATGCATAGATCACGGGCGCGAGAATGAGCCCGGGCACACCGAAGACGGCGTCGAGGAAGATCATCGCGAGGAGCGTCTCCCAGATCGCGGCGCCGATCCGCGCGCCCACGATCTTCGCGTTCAGGAAGTACTCGAGCTTGTGGATGACGACGAGGAAGACGACCGAAGCGAGAGCCGCCCACGGCGAGACCCCGAAGGAGAGGAGCACGACAACGGAGTTCGAGACGAGGTTGCCGATCACCGGCAGGAGGCCGCAGACGAACGTCAGCGCCACGAGGGTACCCGCGAGCGGCACGCGGACTCCGAAGAGAGGAAGCGCCACGAGCAGATAGAGCGCGGTCAGGACCGTGTTCAAGCCGGAGATCTCGAGCTGCGCCTTTGCCACGGAACGAAACGCGGCGTCGAAGCGGGAGATCCGCTCCACGAGCTCCGCCCCGAGCGGCGTCTCGACTCTCGCGGGCGCACGGAAGAAGACGAGGACTCCGAGAATCGCGCCCACGACGGCGTGCACGAGCCCGCGCAGGCCGATCACGCCCGCATGGCGCAACTCCGCCCCGTGCTTCGCGAGCCACGACGCGTCGGACGCTCCCTCAGCGCCGGAGGGCGCGGAAAGCGGCAGGCCGAGGCCTTCGAGCTTTGCGAGGACCTGCCTGAGCGTCTCCCCGACCGAAGCCAGGAGCCCCGGAAGATCGCCGAGGCGCCCCCGGATGAAGGCGTGAAGGAGGAATGCCGCGCCCACCACGATGCCTGCCGCCGCGAGACCGAGGAGCGAAACGGCGAGGGCGCGTGCGACCCCGTGCGACACGCGGCCTCCCCGGAGGCGCCGCGACATGCCATGCAGCAGCATGTGCGCGAGGAAGCCCGCGACCAGTGCCGGCACGAGATGGAAGAGGAGCACGCACAGGATTCCCACCGCGGCGAGCAGCTCCGACGCGCGCGCGCAGCGGGCCGCGGTTTCCTCCGTCTTCGACGTCACGCGGGCCGATTATCCGATGCGCGGCGGAACTCGCCCGCCAGCCGGTCGCACTCGGCGACGAGGGCGTCCCGCTCGGCCTTGAGGCGCGCGATCGTGCCCGGCGCGACAACGAGCGCGAGGAGCTCTCGCGCCTGGCGCTCGCGCCAATCGGCGTGCTCGAGGTACACGAGAGAAAGAATTCCTGCGAATGGAAGAGCAACGAGGGCGAGGACGCCCAAAGCGGCGCCGCCGAGCACCCATGCCGCGGCGGTCCAGACCGCGAGTGTGATCGGGAAGAGCAGGACGCCGGACATGAGCTTGTAGAGCGCGACCTGGTCGCGCTCCTTGGCGGCGCCGGGTACGCGGTTCGCGATGATTCCGCACAGGCGGTACGGCACCCACCACGCGGCGACGCCGAGGACGGCGACCGGGAAGCCGAGAACGACGAAGAGAAGAGCTTTGATGGTGTGGAAAGCCACGACGCTGACGGGTGGCGGTTCGTCGAGGACCGCCGGAGAAAGACGAATTCTGCTTAGAAGGTGGTTGAAAGCGAGGACGCGGCGCGCGAGGGACGCGACCGCGCCGGGATGGGTCTCCTCCAGGACCCCGCGGGCTCCGAGCAGAAGCTGGCGCACGCGAAACGAACGGCCCACGCGCCCCAGCCCCTCTTCACCTTCCAAGAAAATCTTCTCTACGGACCTCCCGTAGAGCGCCTCGACCGCCGCGACGATTTCATGGTCTTCCCAGTCATCGGCATTCAGCGTGACGTCGAGGAGCGCCCGCTCGATCGCCTCGGTCCAGGCCTTGACCGATTGCTCCCCGGGCGGCGCGACCGGCCGGCCGATGCGCACGAGCACCTCCGACCTGAATTCCTCCTTCTTCGTGAACCAGAGGCCGATGGGCACGATGACGGGGAGTTTCCTGGAAAGGAGGAGGATCCTCGCGGCGCCAGTCCGCATCTCCGACAAACGCGGGTCCGAATGTGACCTCCCTTCGGGAAAGATCAGGATTGCGCCGCCCTTCCCGAGGACCTCCGCCAGCCTCTCGAACGAGGCGCGGTTCCTCTCTTCACCCTTCGAAGAAATCTCCAGGTCTCCCTCCCCTTTCCTCACCACCGGAACGCACCCGAGGAGGTCGACGAGAGACCTCAGGGCGGGAATCTTCCAGAGCGTGGACTTCGCCACGAAGACGACCGGGCGCGGCACGACATAGAGGACGAGCATCGGGTCCACGAGCCCGTTGAAATGGTTCGCGACGAAGAGCACCGGCCCCTGGCGCGGCACGTTGTCGAGACCGGTCACTTCGACACGGCGGTAGAACAGATCGACGAGAAGACGGACGAGCCCGACGACGGCGCGCTTCACGCGGGATGGGGCGCGGCCTCGGCCCCTGGGAACCGCACCCTGAGGAAGGCGCCGATCGCGAAGACGAGGACGGCGAAGAGCACGGAGATCCCCGCGCGGTAGCCGGCAGGGCTCTTGTCCGGGAAGAGCGTGAGGGTCGCCGCCCAAAGGAACGGCCCGAGGACGGAGGCGGCCTCGCCGGCGAGCGTGAAGAAGCCGAAAAATTCGGTCATGCGCTCCTTCGGGACGAGGGCGATGAGTCCGAGTCTGCCCGTCACCTTGATCCCGCCGAGGCCGATGCCCGCGAGGACGCCGACGACCGTGAACGCCTTCGGATCGCGCACGAGGAGCGCGAGGGCGAAGACCAGCACCCAGTTGCAGAGCGCCACGAGCGTCGCGGTGCGGATCGTCACGCGCTGGCAGAGGAGGCCGTACAAGAGGCCGCCCAGGATCGCCACGGCCGTCGCGACGAGAAGAAGGATCTGCACCTGAGCGTCGTTCAGGCCCACCGCGTAGCGCGAGTACGTCGACATCTGGATCTGGATCGTGTGGATGACATCGATGTAGAGGAAGTTCGAGACGAGAAACCAGAGGAGAGAGGGCGTCTGCGGCAGGGAACGAATCGTGTCGAGAACCCGGCCGAAAGAAGAAGAGGAAGATTTCTTGGAAGGTAATTCGGCGGTGTGGAAGGCCTCTGCAGCGCCTGCTGCGCCGCCGCTGCCCGTACCCTCTTTCTCATTCGCAGGAATCTCTCTCTTCGCTTTCGGAAGGCGCGCGAAGAACAGGAGCGGGACGGCCGCGGCGAGCCACAGCAGCGCGGTCGGCAGGTAGGCGTTCCGGCGCGCCCAGGCCTCATTCACGTTCGAAGAAACCGCCGCGACCGACAACGCGTCGATCACCGGCAAGAGCACGTGAGGCATCTGCAGCCGGATCGCGCCCGACACGAAGGGCAACACGAGGAACATCCCGAGAAGTGACCCCAGGTATCCGGCGGCCACGCCGAAGCCCGACACCCGCCCGGAATTTGTCTCGTCGGACACGTCCGGGAGGAGCGCGTTGTAGAAGACGTACGCGCACTGGAACGCGACGTTCGCGAGCGCGAAGAGGACGAGGACGCGCGGCACCGGCCCCGGCGCGGCGACCAGCGCCGTGAAGGCGACGCCCGCGAGGACGAACGGCACCAGGAAGCGCCGCTTGCCCGAGCGGTCCGCGAGGTGTCCGAGGAAAGGCGCCGCCACGGCCACGACGGCCATCGAGAGGCCGAACGCGAGCGAGAACTTCTCGCTTCCGCGAGGCACCCGCCCCGCGATGTCGAGCGGGAGATGCAGCGACAGGAGGTTCATCGCGAAGCTCGTCGCGCCGAGCTCGTAAAGGCTCCACGCGAGAACGGTCCCTTTTTGGGCCCTCACGAGATCCTGTATGCCGCCTGAGGCCGGCGCGCCGGGCGGTGAGAGAGCGCCCAGGCGACGCCCAGGACGAATCCGCCCACGTGCGCCCAGAAGGCTACGCCTCCCTGCGACGCGGCGGCGCGGCCCGCGTGCGTGAGCTGTGCCGACGCCATCCAGAATTGCAGCGCGAACCATCCGAGAAGGTAGAGGCCCGCCGGAACCTCGATCATCGGGAACAGGATGAAGAGCGGGAGCACGGTGACGACACGGGCACGCGGGTAGTACACGAGGTACGCCCCCAGGACGCCCGCGATCGCGCCCGACGCGCCCAGATTCGGGATCGTCGAGGAGGGCGACAGGAACGCCTGGAGGATCGTCGCGCCCACACCCGCGGCCAGATAGAAGGCGAGAAACCTGAGGTGTCCGAGCGCGTCCTCGACGTTGTCGCCGAAGATCCAGAGGAACAGCATGTTCCCGAGGAGGTGCGCGAGGCCGCCGTGCAGGAACATCGCCGTGAAGATCGTCACGACCGCCGCTCCGAACGTCCAGCCGAAGAGCTCGGGGTTGAAGAACCGCCCGGGGACGAACGCGAAGGTCCAGAGAAACGCCTCGAGGCGCTCGCCTTGCAGGAGCTCCAGCGCGAATGCCGCGACGTTCGCGACGACGAGGAGGCGCGTGATGAAAGGGACCGTGCGGGTCGAGATCGTGTCGCGCAGCGGGATCATGAACGATCCATCATACGGGCGCGCACGCCGCGCGGACGTCTACTTCCGCCGCTTGTTCAGCAGATCCTTCAGGTCCTTGCCCGCGTGGAACCGCGCGACCTTCGCCGCCGCGATGCGGATCGCCGCCTTCGTCCGCGGGTTGATCCCCGCGCGCGCCTTGCGATCGGCCACATGGAAGATGCCGAGGCCCGGAAGGGCGACGCGCGCGCCCTTCTTGAGGTTTCCGGCGATCGCGTTCACGACCGAATCGAGCGCCGCCGCTGCGTCCTTCCGTGTCAGGCCCGTGTCATTCGCAATGGCATCCACGATGTCGGCTTTGCCGGCCATGAGAGAACCTCCCGCGGCTTCTTCACGCTCCCCGGTCGTTGAGAAACGCTGGGAATGTAGGCTGGCCCATGGGCCTTGTCAACGGAGCGATTCCCGGCGAAGGACGGCCGCCGAGAATCCGTCGTGCGTGGCCCCCGGCAGGACGCGCAAGAGGCCCCGGGGCGCGACGGCGGCCGCAAGCGGAACGGGGAGGCCGGCCGCCGGCACGACGAGCGCGAAGTCCGGTCTCTCGCCGAGCAGCGCGTCCACGACGCATTCGTTCTCTTCCCGCTCAAGCGAGCACGTCACGTAGACGAGCGTGCCTCCCGGAGCGACGAGACCGAACGCCGCCCGGAGGAGACGCCGCTGCGTCTCGGCGAAGCCCGCGAGATCTTCCGGCCTCAGACGCAGGCGAATCTCGGGGTTCTTGCGAAGCGTTCCGGTCCCCGAACAGGGAGCGTCCAGAAGAACCGAGGCGAAGCGGCCCCGCGGCAAAGGTGCTCGGCCCGCGTCCGCCCGCACGACAAGCGCCTCCCCCCGGCGGCCGGCGGCGGCGAGATTGGCGGCCAGCCGCCTCGCGCGCGACGCCGTGCGCTCGAGCGCGACGACTCGGCGTGCGCGCCCCGTCGCGAGAAGGGCGCGGGTCTTGCCGCCCGGCGCCGCCGCGAGGTCCACCACGACCTCCGACGCCGCGACCAGCTCCACCATCGCCTGCGCGGCGGCATCGACGACGGCGAGCGCGCCGGACGTGACGAGGGGATGCGCGGCGGCATTCCCGTGCGTCACCGTGAGCGCGAGCGGGGCCCAGGGTGAGCGCACCACCGCGATGCCGTCCGCCGCGAGCAGCTCGACGATCTTCTCGAGCGTCCCGGCGCGGGGGTCCCCGAGGAGGTCCATCGGCGTGTCTTCTTCGTCGGCGGCGAGCGCCGCGCTCGCCCCTTCGGGGCCGAACGCCGCGACCCACCTCGCCACGAGCCATTGCGGATGCGACGTCTCGAGCGCGAGGCGGTGGATCGGGTCCGCATCCTCAGGAAGCTCGACGGTGCCGGGCCGCGGCTCCTTCTCGGCCACGCGGCGGAGGACGGCGTTCACGAGGCCCGCCGCCTTCGGTGCGAAGCTCCGCGCCGCCTCGACGGTTTCCCCGACGGCGGCGTGCGGCGGCACGCGATCCATGAGAAGCAGTTGGGCGGCCCCGAGCCGGAGCGCCGCAAGAACCGGCGGATCGAGCGTCTCCGGCGCCTGCCGAAGATGGCGAGCAAGAACGTGGTCGAGACGCAGGGCACCGCGGAGCGTCTTCTTCACGAGGGCGCGCAGGAAGTCGCGGTCGCGTGGCGCCAGATCGCGCCCGCGCGCGTCCACGAGGGGAGCTGCATGGGCACCGTCCCGGGCCACGCGCACGAGCACGCCGAGCGCCAGCTCGCGCACGGGCCGCGGGCCGGCCATCAGCCCCAGCGCTCGCCGGGCAAGACGCGCTCGCCGCGAACGAACTCGGCCGCGGCGAGCGCGCGGCGGCCCTCCGCCTGCAACGTGCCGATCACGACCGCGCCTCGCCCGCACGCCACGACGACACGCGATCCGGCCTCGAGAACGGAGCCCGGAGCAGGTCTTTCTGCTCCCTCGCGCACCCACGGTCCCTCCTCGGCGAGCGAGAGGCCCGACAACTTCACGCGTGAGTTTCTTCGAAGGGTAAAGAGCCCGGGCCACGGGGTGAAGGCGCGGCCGCGGCGCGCCAGTTCGAGCGCGGGCCGCGTCCAGTCCACGCGCGCGTCCTCGCGGGAAATCTTCGGGCAGATGGTCGCGAGAGAGGAAAGCTGAGGAAGAGGAGGAATAGAGATCTTCTTAGAAGGCGCGCGATCTGTCGTCGCAACCGCGCCGGCAGTGCCGCGAAGCGTAGGCGCCGCGTTTCCGCCCAATTCACCTTCTAAGAAATTCAACGTTTCGACAAGCGCATCCGCTCCCATTGCAGCGAGTCGTCCGCCCAGCTCTTCAGCAGTCTCTTCCTCCCCGATCCGCGTTTCGCGCGTCGCGTATACCGGGCCCGTGTCCATCCCGGCGTCCATCTTCATGATAGAAACACCCGTAGCCGCGTCCCCCGCGAGGATCGCGGCCTGCACCGGAGAGGCCCCGCGCCAGCGCGGGAGGAGCGAGCCGTGCACGTTCAGGCAGCCGAGCCGAGGCAGGTCCAGAACCCTCGGCGCGAGGATTCTTCCGTACGCGACCACCACGAAGACATCGGCACGCGCCGCCGCGAGGCGCGCGACGACGGCGTCGTCCTTCAGCGTGGAGGGCTGGAAGACGTGGATTCCCAGCGACTTCGACCGCGCGGCGACGGGCGGATCAGTCACGTCGCCCTTTCGCCCCACGGGCTTTCCCGGCTGCGAAACGACGAACAGGACGCGGTGGCCTGCGGCCAGCAGCGCCTCCAGGGAAGGGAGAGCGAAGGAAGGCGATCCGAAAAAAACCACTTGCACGGCGACAGTGTATCGACACGAAACCTCCTTTTCCCTCTAGAATGTGCGCATCCCAACTCGGGAGCGAATTGAAGAAAGGACGGATTCACATGGCTGGTATGACGAAATCGCAGATCGCTGAACACCTCGCCGAAAAGACCGGACTCACGAAGAAGGTCTCGGCGCAGTACCTCGAGGAGCTCGCGGCCCTTGCCTACAAGGGGGCGAAGAACTCGTTCACGTTGCCCGGCCTTGGAAAGCTGGTGCTCGTGAACCGCAAGGCGCGCATGGGCCGCAACCCCGCCACCGGCGAAGCGATCAAGATCCCGGCAAAGCGCGTCGTGAAGTTCCGCGTCGCGAAAGCCGCCAAGGACGCGATCCTCGGACCGAAGAAGTAGCGCGGAGGGGTTTGGGGAACCCGCGCTTCGGGTTCCCCAACGCCCGCTGCCCCCCAGGACGCGGGCATCAAAGGTCCCCCCCTATGACCTTCTGTTCCGGTCTATCTCCTCGAAGTAGTCCGTCGGGACCAGGATCTCGCGGCTCTTGCTCCCGCCCGCCGGCGGTCCCACGATTCCGTCGCGCTGCATCATGTCGATCAGCTTGCCGGCACGGGAGAATCCGATCTCGAGTCTCCGCTGCAGAAACGAAATGGAGGCCATGCGCTCGCGCACGACGAGGCGAGTCGCCTGGTCGTACATGGGGTCCGTGTCGTCGGAGTCCGCGCGCAGTCCGCTCGCGGCCGCCTGCGCTTCGCGGTCGACGGTCACGCTTTCGTCGTAGATCGGCCTGGCCTGCTTCTTCAGGAAGCGGCAGATCTCCTTCGTCTCCTCGCCGCTGATGAAGCCGCCGTGCACGCGCATGAGATAAGACGTCCCCGCGGCGAGATAGAGCATGTCGCCCTGACCGAGGAGCGCCTCGGCGCCCATCGAGTCGAGGATCGTGCGCGAGTCGATCCTCGTGCGCGTCGTGTAGGCGATGCGGCACGGGAGATTCGCCTTGATCGTGCCCGTGATCACGTCCACGGACGGACGCTGAGTGGCGAGGATGAGGTGGACGCCCACGGCGCGGGCCTTCTGCGCGAGCCGGGCGACGGACTCCTCGATATCGCGGGGCGCCGTCATCATGAGATCCGCCAGCTCGTCGATGACGATGACGATGTACGGCATCGGGGCGATGGCGCCGCTCTCGTCGGCTTTCAGCCTTTCGCCGATCTTCTCCCTCACTTCGGCGAGCGAGCGCGGGTCGCGAATGGCCGCGTTGTACTGCTCGATGTTCCGCACGCCCGGCCATTCCGAGAGGAGCTTGTAGCGGCCCTCCATCTCCTCTACGGCCCACTTGAGCGCGTTCGCGGCTTTCTTCGGGTCCGTGATGACGGGCACGAGGAGGTGCGGCAGATCCTCGTAGTCCTTGAAGTCATTCATCTTCGGGTCGACGAAGATGAACTTGACCTCGTCCGGGCGCGCCTTGAAGAGGATGGACGTGATCATCCCCGTCACGCCCACGCTCTTGCCCGCGCCCGTCTGGCCGGCGACGAGGAGGTGCGGCATGCGCGCGAGGTCTGAGACGACAGGCTCGCCGTGAACGTCGATGCCGAGCGCGATCGTGAGGAGCGACGGCGAACGCCGGAACCGCTCACTCTCGATGACCTCGCGGAGCGCGATAAGATCGCGGTTGCGGTTCGGGACCTCGATCCCGACCGCTGCGCGGCCCGGCATCCTCTCGATGCGCACTTTCTCGGCCGCGAGGGCGAGCGCGAGGTCGTTCTCGAGCGACGCGACCTGCGAGACTTTCACGCCCGGAGACGGCTTGAACTCGTACGTCGTGACGACGGGGCCCGGGGTATAGGCGTCCACGGCGCCTTCCACGCCGAACTCCAGGCACTTGGCGGCGATGAGCTCCATCGTCTGCCGGAACTCCTCGCGGTCACTTTCACGGTCCCTCTTCGGGGCCGCGCGGAGCAGCTTCGCGGGCGGGAACACCCAGCCGGACGCATCGCGAGGGGAGGGAAACGGCAGAACCCTCTGCGGCGCTTCGGGTTTCTTCTCGAGCAGCGCGGGCCTCGCGATGGGCCGGGGAATCTCGCTTTCCACGCCGCCGGACTTCTTGATCGAAAAGCGGCCCGCGCCGGCCCTCTCCTTGACACGGAGCGTGGCGACGGACGGGATGTAGACGACGTCGGCTTCGGGCTCGGACGTTTTCGAGGGCGCCGGCCGGGACGCATCCTCTTTCGCGCGCTCGAGATGCTTCTTGACGACTTCGCGCCGCTGCCTCTCCTTCGAGGCCTGCTCGCGGCGGCGCCGGCGCTCGAGGACGAATCCTCGCCACCAACCTGACAGGCGCAGCGCCGAGCCCGAAAGACCGTCGCCAAGCGAGAGGGACGTCGCGAGGAGGAGCCCGATCAGGAGGCCGGCGGACAGGAGGATCGCGGCTCCCGGCTGATTGAGTGCCGAGACGGCCAGTGAGCCCAGGAGGTCGCCGACGAAGCCGCCCGCGTCGAGCCCGCCGCCGAACGCGCGCGGGCGGCCGAAGGCGAGATGCGCGAGGGGCGCCAGCGAGAGCAGGACGAGGAGGACGCCCAGGCCCTTCGTGCCCCATGCGCCCACTGGCCGCGACAGGAACCGCCGCCAGCCCACCGCGAGGAGCGCCAGCGGCGCTACAAAAGCGGCAAGGCCGAAGAACTGAAGGCTTCCGTCGGCGAACGCGGCGCCGAAGCGGCCAGCCCAGTTGCGGGGGCGGAGCCCCTCGTCGTTCACGGCTGAAAAGAGCGACGGATCGTTCGGTTGATAGGACACGAGCGCCGTGAGAAGAAGCAGGCCCGCGGCGACGAAGAGGATGCCGAGGAACTCGTCGCGCCGACGCGCGAGCGCCGAAGGAGGAGGCGCGGCCTTGAGGACGGGAGCCATCACGAAAGAACCCTCAGCTCGCTCGTGAAGCCGGACGAGACCCGTTCGGCGAAGAGAAGGAGGAAGAGACCGACGGCAGCGCAGTAGACGATGAACGGCCACAGTCGCATCGACACGACCATTCGGAGAAGAGTGGAGATCGCGAAATAGCCGACGACGGCGGCCACGGCCATGCCGACGGCGTAAGCGAGCAGGGAGCTTCCTTCGACGAGCGGGCCCGTCCTGTGCCGATAAGCGTGCATGTTCTCGACGACCGCCGCCGCGAGGATCGTCGGGATCGAGAGCAGGAACGAGAATTCGGCCGCCGCCCGGCGGGACAGTCCCGTGAAGAGCCCGACCGAGATCGTGTTCCCCGAGCGCGAGAAGCCATGGAGGATGGCGGAAACCGACTGGCAGGCTCCCACGAGAGCCGCGTCGCGCGGGCGCATCTCCTCGAGCGCGCGCCCGCCGTCGCCTCGCGCGTCGCCCACGCGTTGCGCAACGAAGAGCAGGGCGGCCGTGCCCAGCAGCGCCACGCCCATGCGGCGGAACTCGGTCATCCCTTCAATCGCGAAGCGCTTCAGGGGCATCGTCACGAGGCCCGTGAGGCCCACCGCGAGAACAACGAGTCCGACGAGCTTCCACGCCTTTCGCCTCTCGGGCGGGTCGGACGAGAAGGCTCCCGCGAACGTCGTGGCGATCCGCGACCGAAAATAGACGACGACTGCGAAAAGCGTCCCGACGTGGAGCAGGACGTCGAATAGGATTCCGGGTTGCTCAAACCCCGGCAGGAACCGCTGGGCGAGCGCCAGATGCGCTGTCGAGGAGACGGGCAGAAACTCCGTCAGGCCCTGCACGATGCCGAGCAGAACGGCCTGGCCGAGCGTCACCGACATCGACGAATTGTAGCAAGAGATTGACCCCGTTTCGGGCTATTTCCCGGGCTGGCCGAGTCTCGGCGCGAGCGCGCGAAACACGGCCAGGCCGAGCGTTTCAGCGCGCGCGGTCGCGGGCAGCCCGGCGCCCGCCACGGCGGAGACCGCGCGCTCACGGCCCCAGAGAGGCGTCAGGGCGTTCACGAGCGTCTTGCGCCGCGACGTGAAGCCGGCCGATGCCACGCGGAGCGCCTCCTCGGCACCGGCGGCCGCGGCATGGGGCACGAGCTCGAGGACCGAGGACTTCACCTTCGGTGGTGGAGAAAAATCGCCGCGCGAGACGTCGAAGAGCCGGCGCGCAGACGCGTGAGCGCCCACGTCCAGCGTGAGGAAGCCATACGCGTCACCTCCGGGCGGCGCGACGATCCGGTCCGCGACCTCCTTCTGAATCATGACGACGAGGCGCGAGAAGAGCTCCGGCTGCCGCACGAACGCGCGCAGCATCGGCGTCGCGCTCTCGTAAGGGAGACTGCCGACGAACGGCACGGGCGGGCGGGCGCCTATCCGCGCGAGGGCGCCCGCCACGTCGGAGCGGAGGACGTCCGCCGTCTCGACGAAGAGCGCCCGTTCGGCGAGCTCGAGGGACAGGCGCGCCGCGAGCACGGGGTCGATCTCGAACGCGAGGACACGCGCGCCCCGGTCCAGGAGCGGCCGCGTGAGTGCGCCGCGGCCCGGCCCGACCTCGACCACGGTCTCACCTTCCAGAGCCCCGAGGCCGTCGAGAATTTTTTCGACCGTCGCCGCGTTTACGAGAAAGTGTTGACCCCAGCGTGCCCGCGACGGTCGCGTGCTTGACGCTCTCACGGCGTTCACCCTACCATCGAAGATCGCGCGCTTGGGATCGGCCCGCCGCAAGGCTCCAGAAAGGAACCCCTCAATGTCCGCAAACGTCCTCGAGCTGAACGAAGGTTCGTTCGAATCCGCCGTCCTCAAGAGCGCAAAGCCCGTCCTCGTGGACTTCTGGGCCGTCTGGTGCGGCCCCTGCCGGCAGGTGGGCCCGATCGTCGAGTCGCTGGCTGCGAAATGGGGCGACAAGGTCACGGTCGCGAAGCTGAATGTCGACGACGTCCCGTCCGTGGCCGAGCGCTACGGCATCATGTCCATCCCGACGCTCATGCTCTTCAAGGGCGGCCAGATCGTCGAGCGCGTGGTCGGGGTTTCGCCCCAAGCCTCGCTCGAGAAGAAGTTCGAGCCGCACCTGAACTAGTTCTTCTTTCCTTCCTCCGGCCCCGGCATGATCTTCCGCGCGATGGGGCCGTCGGGACCGTCCTCGTAGAAGATTCTCAGGCGGACCCCGCGTCTCGGAGACGCCGTGATCTCGGTGCTTGCGTCGATACGGAAGGCGCGGCCCGGCTGGCCGACCTCCGACAAGACGACATAGGCGCCCGGCTCGTAGCGCAGGCAGGCGCCCGCGGCCCGAAGAAACGGCACGGGAGTCGGCATCGCCGTGGGCGCGGGGGTCGGCGCCGGAGTCGGACGCTTTTTTTTCGGGGCGCTCGAAGCGGGGCCCGCGAAGAGGAGTGCCGCCAGGGCGAGGCCCATCGCGCGGGCAGGCGCTGAGTCTGCAGAGAAACCCATTGCTTCCCAGCATAGTGCGGAAGGCCGAAAAACGGCACCAGCCGGCTCCGGCATCCCCCTTGCTGTTCTCGACTTCCGGCCGTTCCGCGATGCCGATTCGGCGTCGAGATGAGGCCTTTGAAGGGACATGATGACGACCACCACCACGCCCGCAACCGCCGCCCCGGGCCTCGGCCCGACCGCCCTCACCGAGAGGATCCGCGAAAAGTCGCTCCTCGTCGGGGCCCTCCTGACGGAGATCCGGAAGGTGATCGTCGGCCAAGGCGGCCTCGTCGAGCGCCTGACGATCGGCCTCCTCGCCGACGGCCACCTGCTTCTGGAAGGCGTCCCGGGACTCGCCAAGACTCTGGCCGTCAGGACCCTCGCGCGCGGCCTCGACGCGTCCTTTTCCCGGATCCAGTTCACGCCCGACCTGCTTCCGGCCGATCTCATCGGCACTCTGGTCTTCAACCCGAAGACGCAGGAGTTCGTCGCGCGGCGCGGCCCCGTGTTCGCGAACCTCGTCCTCGCGGACGAGATCAACCGCGCGCCGGCCAAAGTGCAATCCGCGCTCCTCGAGGCGATGCAGGAGCGGCAGGTCACGGTCGGCGACACGACGACCCCCCTGCCCGACCCGTTCCTCGTCCTCGCCACGCAGAATCCCATCGAGCACGAGGGCACGTATCCCCTGCCCGAGGCTCAGGTCGACCGCTTCCTCATGAAGATCACGGTCGGCTACCCCACAAAGGCCGAGGAACGCCAGATCCTCGACCGCATGGGCGACACGACCGAGGCCGAGGCCTCCGCGCAGGTGCGCCCCGTGCTCACGCCCGAGGCGATCCGCGAGCTCCGCGTGCTCGTGCGCGGCATCTACGCCGACGAGCGGATCAAGGGCTATCTCGTGGAGCTCGTCGCCGCCACGCGCGACCCGAAGGCGTACGGCCTTTCGGACCTCGCCGACTTCGTCTCGTACGGCGCCTCGCCGCGCGCCACGCTCGCCCTCCTCGCCACCGCGCGCGCGCGCGCCTTCCTCGCGGGCCGCGGCTACGTCGTGCCGGAGGACGTGAAGGACGTCGCCCCGGACGTGCTGCGCCACCGCGTTCTTCTCTCGTACGAGGCCGAGGCCGAGAACGTGACGAGCGACCAGGTCGTGAAAAGACTGCTGGAGAGAGTGGAAGTCCCTTAGGCCTCGCACGCCCATGCTGCCCCGCGACATCGTCCGCAAGCTCCACCGTATCCGCATCCGGACGAATCGTCTCGTGGAAGCGGGCGTCGGCGGGGAATACCACTCAGTCTTCCGCGGCCGCGGAATGGAATTCTCCGAGGTGCGCGAGTACGTCCCCGGGGACGACGTCAGGACGATCGACTGGAATGTGACGGCTCGGACGGGTGTCCCGCACGTCAAGAAATTCGTCGAGGAGCGGGACCTCACCGTGCTCCTCCTGCTCGACCTCTCCGCCTCGCAGGGCTTCGGCTCGCAGTACCTCACGAAGCGCGAGCTCATGGCCGAGCTCGCGGCGCTCCTCTCCTTCGCGGCGGTCAAGAACCACGACCGCGTCGGCGCGCTCCTCTTCACGGACCGGCTCGAGCGCTACCACCCTCCGCGCAAGGGCGTAGACCACGCGCTCGCGATCACGCGCGACGCGCTCTCCCTCGCGCCCGCGGGCCGCGGAACCGACCTCACGCTCGCGCTCCGGAGCGCCGCGTCTCTTCTCAAGCAGCGCGCGGTCGTGTTCGTCGTGTCGGACTTCCTCGCCGCCGGGTATGAAAAGGCATTGAAGACCCTCAACAAGCGCCACGACGTCGTCGCGATTCCGATCTCCGATCCCCGCGAAGAGTCCCTGCCGCTCGCTGGCCTCGTGAGGCTGCGCGACGCCGAAACGGGCGAGGCGCGCGTGTTCGACAGCGCCGACCCGGCGTTCCGCGAGGCGTGGGGGCGCCGCACGGCGAGCCTGCCCGAGCCGGCGGCGATCTTCCGTTCCGCCGGCATCGACTCCATACCGCTCCGGACGGATTCTTCCTACGAGCTTCCGCTCGTGCGCTTCTTCAAGCAGCGCGAGAAGCGCAAGGCGGCGGGGCGATGAAGAGGAAGAAGATTCTTCTTGCTCCCTCGCTGATTGTGGCGCTCGGCGTTTCGGGTGGACTTCTAGCGCAGGCCACCGGTGGTTTTTCTTCGAAAGTGAATGAAGACACGCCCGCAGGCACCGCCGGTGCGAGTGCCGGGGCCTCCCCCTCTTCCCTTTCTAGGAAATCTTTCTCTTCCTCTTCGTCCTCAACTCTTGCTTTCTCTGCGACCGTCGACCGCGCGTCGGTCGCCCTGGGCGATCGGGTCGTCATCACGTACGCAGCGCGTATTCCCGCCGGCGCGACGCTGACGCTCGACGCGCTCGTGACGCCCGCGCCCGAGGGAGGAAAGCGCCCTCCGGGCGGGGCCGTCCTGGAGTTCGAGAATCCGGCGCCGCCGGTCGTGAACAAATCGAAGACCGGGGATTTCTTCGAATGGTCCCAGTCGGTCGCGCTGTTCCCGTTCGCCGCGGGAACGGTGCAGGTGCCCGGGCCCCATTACGCATTCGAAGGAGAACCAGGAAGCAGGGTGGAGGTACGTCCGCCCACCGTGGAACTAACGATAGCGTCACGTCTTCCTCCCGGCCAGAAACCCGAGGAGATCGCGCCGAAGACCGACAAGCCCGTGCGCATCCCCGCGTGGCCCCCGAAGTACTGGATTGCGCTCGGGGCCGGTGTGGCGCTCGTCGCGGCGATGGTCGCCTGGCTCGTCTCACGCCGGCGGCGCAGAAGCTCGGGCGCGGAGGCGGGCGCGCCCGCGCCCCCGCCGGGCGAGGAACTGCGCCTCGCTCTCACACGGCTCGCGGCGGCCGCCGAGAGCCTGGGCGGCGACGCGCGCGGCTTCTACTCCGAGCTCACGCACGCCGTCAAGCGTTTCCTCGAGCGCGCGACGGGAGAGCCCGTCCTGGAATGGACGACGTTCGAGACCGTTCGGCGCCTGCGCGAGAAGGGTTTCGACTTCCCGCGCGAAGCCGCGTTCCCCGATCTCCTCGCCTCCGCGGACCGCGTGAAGTTCGGCAAGGGCCCCGCGACGCGTGAGGACGCGCGGCAGGCGCTGGTGCGCGCGCGCCTCGTCCTCGACGACATCGAGGCGCGGCAGAAGGCTCAGGAAGCGGCGCTCTCCGCCGCGGCCGCCGCGCCGAAGGAGCGCGCCTCGTGACCGTCTTCCGCGCGCTTGTCGCTTCTCTCGTCCCCCCCGGGCTGTCGTTTCGCGACCCGGTCCTGCTCCTTCTCCTGCTTCTCGTTCCCCTCGCGATCGCCCTCCGGATCCTCCGCGAGAAACGTGGAGACGGCGCGCTCGTCGTGCCGACGCTCGCGAACGTCGCCCGGGTCCGATCGACCTGGCGCGTGCGCTTCCGCCACCTGCCCCTTGCGCTGGCGCTCCTCGGCTACGCCGGCCTCGTCGTCGCGCTCTCCCGCCCGCGCCTCGGCCTCGAGCGAACGGAGTCGTGGACGGAAGGTGTCGACATCTTCATCGCCCTCGACGCTTCCGGCTCGATGGCAGCCGAAGACTTCAAGCCGAAGAACCGCTTCTTCGTCGCGAAGTCCTGCGCGCGCCAGTTCATCGAGGGGCGCTCGAGCGACCGCGTCGGCCTGCTCGTCTTCGCCGGGCGCTCGCGCACCGTCAGTCCGCTCACGACCGACCGCGGCATGGTCCTCGACCGCCTCGCGGGCCTCAAGCTCGGCGATCAGGGCGACGGAACCGCCATCGGCCTCGCGCTTGGCAACGCGCTCGCGCGCCTGAAACCCTCGAAGGCCAGGTCGCGCGTCGTCGTGCTCGTGACGGATGGAGGGAACAACGCAGGAGAGATCGACCCGGACACCGCCGCTGGTGTCGCAAAGGCTCTCGGCGTGCGCGTCTATACGGTGGGTGTCGGGACGAACAACGGGCCCGTCGAGATTCCCATTCCCATGCGCGACCCCGAGACGGGGCGCGTCACGGAGCGACGCGTGCGCGCGAACGTGGACGTGGACGAGGCGCTGCTCGAGCGCATCGCGAGCGCGACGGGCGGCCGCTTCTTCCGTGCGACGGACGCACAGGGCCTCGCCGAGACGTTCGCGACGATCGACAAGCTCGAGAAGAGCGAGATCAAGACCACGAAATACACCCGCTTTCGCGAGGTCTTCCCGCTGGCCGCCCGGCCCGCGGCCGCGTGCCTCGCGCTCGCCGGACTCGCCACGCTCTTCCTCTTTCCGGTGACGCCGCGATGACCGCGATGGGCACGCTCTTCGCCGAGCCCGCGCTGCTCGTTCCCGGCCTCCTTCTCGCCGCTCTCGCGGCCGGCGCGCTCGTCCTCTCCGTCCGGCGGCGTGCCGCCCGGACCGCCGCGCTCGTCTCCCCCGCTCTCGCGGCGAAGGCGGGTCTCTCCCCCGCGGGGAGCTTCCCTGCCGCCGCCACCGTGCTCGCCCTCCTCGTGGCGCTCGGCCTCGGCGCCGCGCTCGCGCGGCCGCGCTGGGGGAAGACGACGGAGACCGCGCAGCGGCGCGGTGCCGACGTCGTCCTCGTCCTCGATACGTCCGCCTCCATGCGGGCGGCGGACGTGTCGCCCTCGCGCTTCGTCCTCGCACGCCAGGCGGCCCAGTCTCTCCTTTCGCGTCTTGGAAGCGACCGCGCCGCGCTGATCGCCTGCGAGGGGGAGGCCCAGGCCCTCGTACCGCTCACCCTCGACGCCGCGGCGGTCGGACTGTTTCTCGACGCGATGGAGCCGGGCATGGGCGCGAAGCCCGGTACGTCGCTCGCGTCCGGCCTCGCGACGGCGGCCGACCTGTTCCCGGCCGGATCGTCGGGCGGGAAGAACGCCGTCGTGTTTTCGGACGGCGAGGACCTCGAGGGTGGCGTGGAGGGCGCGATCGCGCGCGCAAAGGCCGAGGGCATCACCGTGCATACGGTCTTCGTGGGCGCGCCGGACAGCGGCGGCGCTCCCGTGCCGGATGTCGACGCCGCCGGACGCACGAGCGGCTTCAAGAGCGACACGAACGGCCAGCCCGTGCTCTCGAAGCCCGACCCGGAGCTCCTGCGCCACCTCGCGGCCGAGACGGGAGGCTCTTTCACCTTCGTCTCCCCGGGCCGGACCGACCTCGAGGGCGTCGCCCGGCAGATCGACCTCGGCGCGCGCCGGCCGCTCTCCGAGGTCCTCCTCACCTCGCTCGAGGAGCGCTTCCAGATCCCGCTCGGCGTCGCGGTCGGGGCGCTGGGGCTCCTCCTGCTCGGAGCCGGAAGAGGGAGGAGCGCTTCGAGCCCTGTCGGAGCAGGACGATTCGGGGGTGTTTTGCTTAGAAAGGGGAAGAAAGAAACACCCGCTCTCGGGCAGGCCGCGTTGCTCTTTTTCGCGATCAACGCGCTTGTCGCTGCGGCGCGTATCGAAGCGCAGCAGCCTGCCCCGGCTGCGCCCTCGAACGCGCCTCTGGCACCCACGTCGGCCTCTTCGAGCGGCGCCGCTGCGCCCGCTCCGTCAGACGCCCAGGCCTCCCCCGACGCGGCTTTCCCACTCCCCTTTCTAAGCAAGATCTTCTCCTCTCCTCGTTCCGAAGCAAAAAGGGGCCAAAAAGCGCTGGACGAGAAGAAGCCCGACGAAGCCATCGCGCATTTCTCGCGCCAGGCCGAGATGGAGCCGAAGGACCTGACGGGCGCCTACAACCTCGGCACCGCGCAGTCGCGCGCAGGCAGGACCGCCGAGGCGCTCGCGTCGCTCGGGAAGGCGCGAAAGGGGGGGCGCGCCGGCGTCGCGGCCGACGCGGCGTTCAACACGGGCCAGACTCTTTACCGCGAGAAGCAGTACGAGCCCGCCGCCGCGGCTTTTCGCGAGGCGTTGAAGCGCCGCCCCGGGGACGCGGATGCGGCCTGGAACTACGAGCTGTGCGCGCGCCGCGCCGAGGAGGAAAAGCAAAAGCAGAACGATCAGCAACAGAAGGACAAGAAGGATCAGAAGGACGACAAGGAGAAGACGAAGGGGAAAGACGGGAAGGACAAGCAGCCGCAGCGTCCCGACGACCGGCAGCAGGCCGGCGACGAGGAGCAGAAGAAAAAGCAGCAGGAAAAGGACTTCGAAAAGAAGGCGAACATGACGCGCGACAAGGCCGAGCAGCTCCTTTCGGCCATCGAGCGGTCGGACCTGGACGAGCAGAAGAAGCGCGTCGCCGAGCAGCGCAGCAAGCGGCGCACGGCGAGGGACTGGTGAAGGGCGCCGCTCTTCTCTTCGCGGCCGCGGTGTTCGCCGCGCCTTTCGCGCGCGCCGCGGACGAGCTTTCCGTGCAGGTTCTGGTGGACAGAGCGCGGCCCGCCGCGGACGACGTCGTGCGACTCACGTACACGTTCTCCGGCTCCGGCCTCGGCGGTACGCTGCGCCTTCCCGCGAGCCTTCCTCTCAAGAACCTCGTGCTCGCGGGGGGTCCGTCGAAGTCGGATCAGATGTCCTTCGTGAACGGCGTCTTCAGCCACTCGCTCTCGCTCACGTACTTCCTGAGGCCGCAGGGCGCCGGCCCGGCCGAGATCGGCGAGGTTTCGTTCGGATTCGACGAGAAGACGGTCAAGGCGGCGAGCTACATCCTCGAGGTCTCTCCCGCGCGTGGACGCGGCGCGCAGGCGCCCGAATCGGAGGAAGACGACCCGCTCTCGCAGCTTCTCAGGCGGCGCGACGCTTCGGTCGGGCGCGTGGCCTCTCCGGGTCCGGCCACGCATGTGCGACCGCTGATCGAGTTTCGTGTCACGCCGGACAAGACGACGGCCTACGTGGGGGAGGAGATCACCCTTCACTACGAGCTCCTCACTCAGGCAGACGTGCAGGGTCTCGAGTACCTCGAGCCGCCGCGCTTTCCCGGCTGCTGGGCCGAGGACCTCGAAAAGCCGGAGAAACCCGTGGGCCACCGCGATGTCGTCGACGGCCGCACGGTCATGCGCTTCACGCTCCTCAGGAAGCTCGTCTCGGGCCTCAACCCGGGCACCGTGAACATCCCCGAGGCCAAGATCCGGACGAGCGTCCGCGTCTCTCCGGACCCCTTCGGCGACCCCTTTGGCTTCTTCCCTCGGCCGCAGGTCATGGATCTCGTCGCCAGGGGGCTCACCCTCAGGATCCTGCCGATCCCGGGCGACGCCGCATTCCGCGGTCCGGTCGGCCGCTTCGACCTGAGCGCGAAGCTGGACCGCGCGCGGGTCGCCCCCGGCGAAGCCGTGACGCTGCGCATCCGGCTCTCGGGCGCCGGGAACCTGCGCACGGCGACCGAATCGCCGAAGGTCGACATCGCGAACGTCACGCTCTACCCGCCGAGCGTGAAGTCGGATTCCGCGCGAACCGGCCGGACGCAGGTCTCGACCGAATGGAGCTACGTTCTCGTGCCGAAGGAGTCCGGCACGGTGACGATCCCGCCGGTCTCGCTCGCGGTCTTCGACCCCGCCGAAAAACGCATCGTCACGAAGACGACCGTGCCGCTCACGCTCGTGGCCGAGGGCACCGCTGTCGCCGGCACGACCGCCGGGTTCACGACCGCCGAGACGACGCTGCCGACAGCAACCGCGCCGGGGCCGCTCTCCGGCCCGCGAACCGGGTCGCTTTCCGGCTCGCAGGCTGGCGTCGATTTCTCGCGCAACACCGTGACGCTGCCGTTCTGGGCCATTGCGGCGGTACCGGGAGCTGCGCTCCTCGCGCTCGGTGCCGTTTTCGCCACGCGGCGGCGCCGGACCCGCGGCGCGTGGCGGGAGGCCGTCCAGCCCGAGCCGGGCGAGACGAAGGAGCGCGCCGCCGCGCGCGTGGACCGGGCCCTCCGTGAAGCGCTCGCGCGCCGCTACCTCGTGCCCGAAGGCGCCTCCGCGTCCGACGTTCTCTCCTCTCTCGCCGAACGCGGTCTTCCGGCCGGGCAGATCGACGAGGTCAAGGCGCTTCTTTCCGACGTGGATTTTCTTCGCTACGCGCCCCAGCTCGGAGACTACGAGGCGAGGATCGCCGGGCTGCGCGCGCGCGCCTCGCGCGTTTTGGCGCGCCTCGGGTGAGCGTCGCTCGCGGGTGCCCCGGCGAAGCGTAAAATGGCGTCGTCATCGTGCAAGTAAGGGCCACCCGGGTCATCCCGCCCAAGCAGCTCGGGCGTTACATGGAACGCCATCGCCTTCTCGACGAGACGAGCGGGACGCCCACCGACCGCTTCCTCATCACCCTCGTGAACCGCGCAATGGAGTTCGTGCCGACTCAGGCGGGAGCCCTCCTCCTCGACGACCCCGTCTCGAAGGAAGACGACCGCTCGCGCAACGAGCTCGCGATCATCGTGGCGGCCGGCGACGTGAAAGAGAGCCCCGTGGGCCGGAAGGTGCGGCCGGTGGACGGCATCGCCGGCTTCGTGTACGCCCGCGGCGAGCGCACGTGCGTGAACGAGGTCGGCGGCGCGCACGCCTTTTCGCGCGAGATCGACGCGCTCCTCGGCATGCCGATCAAGAACGTCCTCGCGGTGCCCGTCGTGATCGAGAACCACGTGTGCGGGTCGCTCATTCTCCTGAATCGGCAGGGCGAGCCCGCGTTCACGCCGCGCGACGAGCGCCTCATGGAGCTGTTCGGGGACACTCTGTCCCTCGCGCTCCAGAACCTCCTCGATGAAAGACGCGCGCGCGAGGTCGCCCGCCGCGACTCGCTCACGTCGCTCTACAACGACCGCTACTTTCACCGGAAGCTCCAGCGCGAGATCGAGCGGCTCGCGGAGTCGAAGAACGGCGAGCTCGCCCTCCTCTTCCTCGACTGCGACAACCTGAAGGGGGTCAATGACCTCCACGGCCATCTCGCGGGCAGCCAGGTGCTGCGCGAGGTCTCGTTCATCCTCCAGCGCACGCTCGCGGAAACCGTCTCCCTCGCCTGCCGCTACGGCGGCGACGAATTCACGGTGATCCTCGTCGACGCGGATCTCCGGACCGCCATCGCCATCGCCGAGAAGATCCGCCTGGCGATCGACGCGTGGACGTTCCTGCCCATTTCGATCGGTCCCGGAGAGCCCGCCCTCAACCTCAGGCACGCCGTCACGATGTCCGTGGGCGTGGCCAGCTATCGCGCCCACGTGAACACCTCGCTTTCCGTCGCCGAGCAGAAGAACGAGATCCTCAAGAAGGCGGACAACGCCCTTTACGCGGCGAAGGGCAGGGGAAAGAACTGCGTCGTCGCCGCCGAGGCTTTTTCCTCCAGGGCAGGCGGCAGAACGGTGATCCTGAAAACCTGACGACGACCGCGCCAAGGCACTCTCGGGCTAGAATGCCTTCATGGCTTCCTCTTCCCCTTCCGTGAGGCTTCCGATCGAGGCGAAAACCGTCCTCGAATCGCTCTCGAAGCACATTCTCGTCGATGGTTACCACGTGGTCATGGACCTCCGGGCATCGCGCGGCAACTTCATCCGCGACTCCCTTCACGGGGTCGAGATCCTGGACTTCTTCTCGCACTTCGCGACCTGCCCGATCGGCTACGCGCATCCGAAGATGACGACCCCGGAGTTCCTCGACGAGCTCGCGTGGACGGCCGTCACGAAACCGGCGAACAGCGACATCTATACCGAGCAAATGGCCTCCTTTGTCGAAACATTCGCGCGGCTCGGCGTGCCCGAGACCCACGCGGCGCACATGTTCTTCGTCGAAGGCGGCGCGCTCGCGATCGAGAACGCCCTCAAGGCCGCCTTCGACTGGAAGGTGCGCCGGAACTTCCGCAAAGGCCACCGGCGGGAGGTCGGAACGAAGATCCTGCACTTCGAGCAGGCCTTCCACGGCCGCACGGGCTACACGCTCTCCCTCACGAACACGAGCGACCCGCGGAAGACGATGTACTTCCCGAAGTTCGACTGGCCGCGCGTCGTGAACCCGAAGCTCACCTTTCCCCTCACTCCGGAGCGCCTCGAGGCGACGATCGCCCTCGAGAAGCTCTCGATCGCGCAGATCGAGCGGACCCTCCTCGAGGACGGCGACGACATCGCCGCGCTCATCCTCGAGCCGATCCAGGGGGAAGGCGGCGACAACCACTTCCGCCCCGAATTCCTCTCCCGGCTGCGCGCGCTCTGCGACGAGCACGAGATGCTCTTCATCCTCGACGAGGTGCAGACCGGCATGGGCCTCACCGGGACGATGTGGGCTTTCCAGGGACTCGGCGTCACACCCGACCTCTTCTCGTTCGGCAAGAAGACGCAGGTCTGCGGTTTCGCTTCGAACGACCGCATCCTCGAAGAGAAGGACAACGTCTTCACCGTCTCCTCGCGCATCAACTCGACGTGGGGCGGAAACCTCATCGACATGGTGCGCTGCCGCAGGATCCTCGAGATCATGGTGGAAGAGAAGCTCGTCGAGAACGCGAAGACGACGGGCGAGTTCCTTCTCGGCAAGCTGAACGAGCTCGCGTCGGAGTTTCCCGGAAAGATGACGAACGTGCGGGGGCGTGGCCTTTTCATCGCGTTCGACCTCCCGGACGGAAAGGCGCGGGCGAGCGTCATGTCCTGCTGGCTCCGGAAGCACAACGTGATGTCCCTGGCTTCGGGTGAGCGCGCGATCCGGCTGCGCCCCCCGCTGACACTCACGCGGGACGAGGCGGCGCTCGGCGTCCAGAGGCTGCGGGCCGCCCTGACCGAGATTCTCGGCTGAAGACCCGACCGATGCCGGCAATGACCCGGTAGCGGCAAAGGCGCTTTTTCTTAGAAATGAAAGATGGGCTCTCTGCGCAGCCAAGAGCCGAAGCACCGCCCGTGGACTCCGCAGCCGGTCCCGCGGGATTCCACCTCGTTCGGCGCATCGGCTCTCTTCACCTTCTAAGAAATCTTTCTCTTCTCCTTCTCCTCGTCTTCTTTTTCCTCGTCTTCATCCCTCTTCCTCAAATCATTCTCCTCCGCTGGCGCGACCCGAAGACGACCGCGTTCATCGAGGCCCGCCGCGCGCGCTTGCGTGGGCAGGGCAGGAGCGACGCGATCGACCGGCGCCCCGTTCGTCTCGGGCAGGTCGCGCCCGCCCTCGTCCAGGCGGTCCTCGCCGCGGAAGACTCGCGTTTCTTCGAGCACCATGGCATCGACTGGGAGGCGGTCTCTTCCGCCCGCCAATGGAATCGGACGCACGCGCAGAGCCGCAGGAGACGCCTTCGGGGCGCGTCGACCATCACGCAGCAGCTCGTGAAGAACCTGTGGCTCACGGGCGAACGCACGTGGTGGCGGAAAGGGCGCGAGGCGGCCATCGCCGCCGCCCTCGACCTCCTCGTGCCGAAGGCGCGGATCCTCGAGACGTACCTCTCGGCGATCGAGTTCGGCGAGACGACCTATGGCTGCGAGGCGGCGTCACGCGCGCTCTTCGGCACGAGCTCGGATCGCCTCTCGGCTCCGGAAGCGGCCCGTCTCGCCGCCCTGATCCCGGGCCCCGCGTGGTACCGCGCGCATCCGGCGGCGTGGGAGCACCGCGCCGAGCTCATCGCGCTGCGGATGGAGAATCAGTCGCTGCCCGCAGGCCTGACGTCGCCTGCGCGCTAGAATCCGCGCGATGAAAACACGCCGTTCGGGTCGCACGGAGGGAGCGATCGCCCTCGGTCTGGTGTCGTTGGCGCTTTGCGCCTGCCGTCCCGGGCCATTCGAGATCCGCGTCACGCCCGCCAAGGTGACCCTCTACGGTCCAGGCCGCACGCAGTCCCTCAAGTACGACGTCTGCGACAAGAAAGGCAACACGCTGCCCGGGATGGCCGTGGTGTGGGCGTCCGACAAGCCGAGTGTCGCGACCATCGACGCGAACGGGCTCGTGCGCTCTCTCACGCCCGGCCGCGCGATCATGACGGCGACCTTCCAGAACCTCACGACGAGCGCCGCCGTGGAAGTCCTGGACGTCGCGTCGCTCACGGTTTCCCCGAGCCGGGTGACCCTCGTCGGGCCGGCGGGCGCGAAGATGGCGCTCTCCGCCGAGATCAAGGACGGGAAAGGGAATCCGTCTCCCCTGAAGCCGAAGTGGCTCTCGGGAGATCCGAAGGTGGCGACGGTCGACGCCGATGGAGTCGTGACTTCCGTCGCCGAAGGCCGCACGACGATCCTCGCGAGCCTTGGCGGCGACGTCAGTGCGGCGTGCGACATCAAGGTCCTGCATCGCGAGATCGCCGCGTTCGAGCTGACTCCCGTCACGTTGATCCTGAAGGCGGGTGAGACCCAGAGGATCACCGCGACGATCCGGGACGTGACCGGCGTCCTCATCGAGGACGCGGCGCTCGCCTGGACGACTTCCGACCCTCGGACGGCCACGGTCTCGAACGGCGCCGTCACGGGTGTCGCGCGAGGTACGGCGAAAATCTCCGTCGCGGCGGCCTCCAGGACGCTCAGCGCGGACGTTCTCGTGAACTGAGGCGCGCCTGCGGATCACACACCTCGCCGCGGAATGCGTCCCGTTCGCGAAGACGGGAGGCCTCGGAGATGTCGTGGGCACCCTCCCCAAAGCGCTCGCCGCGCGCGGACACGACGTGGACGTGTTCATGCCGTTCCACCTCGAGGCGGCGCGCTGGTACCGGCGGCGCAACAGCTGGCCGGAAGCGGCGCTGCCTCCGTTCGAGGTCTCCCTCCTGGGACGCGCGCACACCGTCGGGCTGCTCTGGGACCTCCTCCCGGGCAGTGTCGTGCCGGTTTACTTCGTCGCGCATGACCCGCTCTTCCACCGGCGGCAGATCTACGCGCCGAACGAGAAGGGCCGGGACGACGGGCTCTGGCGCTTCACACTTTTCGTCCGCGCCGCGATCGAAGCCCTGAAGAGACTGCAACGGCGGCCCCAGGTCCTCCACACGCACGACTGGCATCCTGCGCTCGCGCCGATGCTCGGCGCCTGGAGCAACTGGCGCGACCGCTGGTTCGACGACGTCGCTTCCGTCCTCACGATTCACAACCTCTTCTACCAGGGCGTTTACGGCCGCGAGGAATTCTCCATTCTCGGCCTGCCTGACGCCGCATGGTCGGCGGCTGGCGTCGCGTCCTCAGGCGACGTGAATCTCCTCAAGGGCGCCATCCTGGCCGCCGACATGATCACCGCCGTCTCCCCCACATACGCGAACGAGATCCGAACGAAGGAAGGTGGCGTGGGGCTCGACGGCGTCCTCAACGCCCGCGGAGACCGCGTTCAGGGAATCCTGAACGGCATCGACACGGCGGTCTGGAGCCCGGCGCACGACCCTCACCTCCCCGCCCGTTACGGGTATGAAGACCTCCGCGGGAAGGCCGAGTGCCGCGCTGACCTGTGCCGGACCGCGGGCTTCGAGCCGGGCGACCCCGGGATGATCCTCGGCGCGATCGGGCGCCTCACCGACCAGAAGGGCTTCGACCTCCTCCTCGAGGCCGCGCCCGAGCTCATCCGGCGCGGAATCCGTATCGCCATGCTGGGCACCGGCGAACCGGCCCTCGAGGGTGCGATGCGTCTTCTCGAGGCCCACGCTCCCGGCCGCTTCCGGGCGTTCGTCGGCTACGACGAGCCGGCCGCGCACCGGATCGAGGCGGGCGCGGACGCGTTCGTGATGCCGTCGCGGTTCGAGCCGTGCGGTCTCAACCAGATGTACTCGCTCGCCTACGGCACGCCGCCGATCGTGCGGAGGACGGGCGGCCTCGCGGACTCGGTCGTGCCGTACGACGGCTGGAACCTGGACCGCGCAACTGGGTTCTCGTTCGATGCGCCGGCGCCTCACGCCCTCGCGGCCGAGATCCTCCACGCCCAGCACGTCTTCTTTCAGCGCGACCGGTGGCGCCGGATCGTCACGAACGGCATGGCGCAGGACTTCTCCTGGGACCGTTCGGCCAGGCAGTACGAGGCCGTCTACCGGCGAGCGCGCGAGCTCCGCGGCCTGCCCTGGTAGGACCTGCCTTCACAGATCCTTCTCTTCGACTCCTGTCTCCCGCATGACATCGAGGAGCGCCGCGTGGACGCCGGGCGTCGCCGCCAGGACGTTTCCGCGCGTCCGCCAGGACGCCCCGCCGTCGAAGTCCGTCACGACGCCGCCCGCTTCCGCCACGAGGAGCGCGCCGGCCGCCGTGTCCCAGGGCGACAGGCCGAACTCGAAAAAGCCGTCGAAGATGCCCGAC
>JBGPDK010000022.1:0-28304 GCA_041482235.1 Thermoanaerobaculia bacterium
AGCCGCGTGATCTCGCGGCGGAGGACGATGCGCTGGCGCGGCGTGAGCGTCAGCTCGCGGCTCGGGCACTGGGGCTCGCAGTAGCCGCACTCGATGCACTTGTCGATCTCTTCCTCGACGGTCGGAAGAGGCTTGAGATTCGCGAGATGCGCCTTCGGGTCCGGGTTGATGAGGACTCCGGGGTTGAGGAGCCCCGTCGGGTCCGCCAGCTCCTTCAGCCGCTTCATGACCCCGTAGGCCGTGCGGCCCCACTCGGCCTCGACGAATGGCGCCATGTTGCGGCCGGTGCCGTGCTCGGCCTTGAGCGCTCCGTCGTACCGTTTCACGACGAGCGTCACGACGTCGTGCATGAACCGGGCGTAGCGGTCGATCTCCGCCTGGTTGTTGAAGGACTGCGTGACGACGAAATGGAGGTTGCCGTCCTTGGCGTGGCCGAAAATGATCGCCTCGTCGTAGCCATGGCGCGCGAAGAGGGCCGTGAGGTCGACCGCGGCGTCCGCGAGCCTCTCGACCGGGAAGCCCACGTCCTCGATGATCACGGTCGTTCCGCTCTTGCGCGAAGCGCCGACCGACGGGAACGTGCCCGACCGGACCTTCCAGAGAAGCGCCTGCTCCGCCGCGTCGTGCGTGAAGCGGGCGGGCTCGACGAGCGTGAGACCGGCGACTCCCGCGCGCGCCCTCTCCTCGAGCGCGGCCTTTTCGTTTTCGTCGGCCGACTGGAACTCGACGAGCAGGCCCGCCGCCTGTCCCGGAAGGGCGCGGATCGAGGGCGGGATCCCGGGCTGGCTCTCCACCGACCGGAGGGAGGAACGGTCCATCAGCTCGAGAGCGCGCGCGCCGGCGTCGCGAAGCGGAACGATCGCCGCGCAGGCGGCATGGAGATCCGGGAAAAGCAGGAGGCCGGTGTACTTCACCGGCAGGTCCGGAACGGTCCGGAGCACGGCCTCGCCGATGAAGGCGAGCGTCCCCTCGGCCCCGACGAGAAGGTTCCGGAAGATGTCGACGGGACGCTCGAAGTCGAGAAACGCGTTGAGCGAGTAACCGCACGTGTTCTTCATCCGGTACTTGGCCCGGATGCGAAGGGCGAGGCCGGAGTCGGCCTCGAGCTGGCGCTTGAGCGCGAGAATCCCGTCGGCGAGAGCCGGCTCCTCGGCCCGGAAGCGCTCGTCGGCATCCGGCGAGGCCGTGTCGACGAGCGTGCCCGACGGCAGAAGGAACGTGAGCGACTCGAGCGTGTGATAGGCATTTTGCTCGACGCCGCAGCACATCCCGCTCGAGTTGTTCGACAGAATTCCGCCCAGCGTGCAGGTGTTCAGAGAAGCCGGATCGGGCCCGATCCGGACGCCGTGCGGCCGGAGGATCCGGTTGACGGCGCCCCCGATCGCTCCCGGCTCCACGCGGACGCGGCGGCCGTTCTCGAGCACCGTCACGCGGCGGAAGTGGCGCGCGACGTCCACGAGGAGGCCGTCGCTGACCGCCTGCCCGGAGAGGCTCGTGCCCGCGGCCCGGAACGTCATGGGGATCCGCGCCTCATGGCTGAGCCGGAAGAGGCCGCGCACCTCGTCGACGGACGCGGGGAGAACCACCGCGCGCGGGATCAAGCGATAGAAGCTCGCATCGGCCGCGCGCGTGATTCGCTCCACGGGGCGATCCAGCACCCGCTCCGGCGGGAGGATCGCCTCGAGGGTACGGCGTAGATCGTTAGAAGTAATACGCCTGCAACTGGACCGTGATCTCGTTCGTGCACGGGACGTTCTTGTTCTGCGGCACGAGCCTCGTGAACGCCCCGGTGAACTTGAAGTTGTGCCCGTAGACGAAGTACGACAGGCCGCCCTGATACCGCTCCTGGCCGGTCTTGCCTGTCGGCGCCGCTTTTTGATCGGAAAAAGGATCGATCTTGTGATACTGCACGAACGGCTCGAGTTTCAGCTGGCCGAGGTAAAAGCCGAGCTCGCCGAGGTAATCGTTCTGCCTCGGAAGGGCCGTGAACCGGGTCTCGCCGTCATAGTGGTACCACGCGGCCTGCCCGGCGACCGAATCGGCCTTCGTGACCGGCAAGTCGAAGAAGGCGTCGGCCGAGTACGCGTGGAAAGTACTTTGGTTGTCCGAGCCGGCTCCCACGGCAAAGATCTTCTTTTTCCCCATGTTCAGCCCGGAGTACGTGTAGCCCGTCTCCGTGTCGAGGAAGTCGTACTGCACGCGGCCCGCATACCGGAACGAATTCTTCACGCCGGGGTCGCGAGCGCCCGAAAAAACGTACGCGCGGTATTCGAGATGGTCGCCCACCAGGTAGCCCTTCGCTCCGAAGCCGGTGTCCCTCGTGCCCGAGGACTGTGTCACCGCGTTCGCCAGCGCCGCCAGCGGGGTGATGTCCAGCGTCGTGTAGCTCAGCGTGCTCTGCAGGCAGTTCCGGCAGAACGGCACGAGGAACAGGCCCCCGTCGAGCCGGAACTCGTTCGCGATCTTCCACTCGACGAAGGCGTCCTGGATGATGAAGCCCGCCCCGAGCGCCTTGGGGGCTTTCCCGAGGTTCGGATTGTCCGTCTGCAGGAAGAACGACACGTCCTTCGCGACCTGTCCCGCGAGAACGAACCGGATGCGGCGCAGGTACAGGTTCTGGGCATACGTCGCGGCCGGCGTCACCTCCTGCCAATCGCCCCACACCTGGAACTGGATGCCCAGGCGGAAAAAGACGTCGTCGTTGACCTTGACGAGGGCCTGCGCTTGCGCAGGGGCGGCGACGAGCAGGGCCGACGCCGCGAGGATGGCGAAGCCCGCCGACAGACGACGATACAAAGGCTGCATGGAGTCCTCCTGTTTCATTTCCCGATGGGTGGAATGGGGATAACACCTGGAAAAACGTAGGCCTGAAGGAGCGCGATGAGTCCGATCACGGCCGCGCCGGCGACCGAGTGCCACCAGACGGTCCGGAAGATCGGCCCGAGGGCGTGGGATCTCTCCTTCGGGTCGTCGTAGCATGCGGCGCACGCGACCATGATCGACTGCGCGTCGATCATCTTTCCCATGACCCCGCCGGTCGAGTTCGTCGCGACGATGAGCACCTCGTTCAGGTGGAGCTGCTGGGCGGTGATGCGCTGCAGGCTGCCGAAGAGGGCGTTCGAAGCCGTGTCCGAACCCGTGAGGAAAACGCCCAGCCAGCCGAGATAGGCCGCGAAGAACGGATAGCCGGCCCCGGCCCCGGTGAACGCGAGACCCAGCACCGCGTCGGTCCCGGAGTAACGCGTTAGGAACCCGAGCCCGAGCACCTGGCCGATGACGAGCACCGGGATCTTCATCCGGCGCGCCGTCCGGGAGACGGCCTCTTTCCACTGAGCCGCGGTCAAACGAAGGGCAAGCCCCGAGAGAAGCGCCGCCACGAAGACGCCGGTGCCCGCGGCCGAGAGCCAGTTGATCGCGAAACGCGCGCCTTCCGGTTTGGCGCCGGCCTTGACCACGGGCGGCATGCGCTGCACCTGGTTGTGCAGGGCCGGCATGTCCCAGCCCGGCAGCGAAAGCGTGCCCGTGAACGGCGAGCCGAGAAGCGTCGTCGAGATCTTCACCCCGGAGAAGAGGTTGTTGAGCCTGGTCTTGTTCTTCGGGAGTCCCCAGGTCGCGCAGCATGCGATGAGGATCGCCCACGGCAGCCACGCGTAGGCTGTCTGGCCTACCGTGTATTTGTACTTCCACGTCTCCGGAGGCGCGGCCCCGACCGTCGCCGCGTTCGCCTTCGCCGCCTCGCGTTCGGACTTCAACAGGAAGCGCGTCTTCGGATGCCACACGAACCTGAGGAAGAGCGCGGTGCAGATGACGGAGAAGACTCCGGAGACGACGTCCGTCATCAGGTGGGTCGGCGCATAGCTCGAGGCGAACCACTGCATCACGGCGAAGGACACGCCGGAGACGAGCGCTCCCGGCCAGACCTCGAAGGCCTCTTTCCAGGTGCCGCCTTCCATCTTCACGAAGGTCGCGACGAGCCAGAAGGGGACGAGGACGGACACGAACGGAAGCTGGCGGCCGGCCATCGTGGAGAGCGTGAGCTGGTCGAGCCCGCTCACGGCCGCGAGCGTGACGATCGGCGTTCCGATCGCGCCCCAGGCCACCGGCGCCGTGTTGGCGAGAAGGTTCAGCACCGCCGACTGGAACGGCCTGAAGCCGAGGCCCACCATGACGGCCCCGGCGATCGCCACCGGAGTTCCGAACCCCGAGGTCCCCTCGATGATCGCCCCGAAGGAGAAGGCGATGAGGAGGACCTGGAGCCGGCGGTCGAACGAGATGTGGATGATCGATTCCTTTACGACCTCGAACTGGCCGGTGATGACCGTCATCGTGTAGAGGAACATCGCCCCCAGGACGATCCAGATGATCCCGAGGAAGCCCGAAAGGGTGCCGAGGCCGAAGGCGGAGACGGCCGATGCGAGGGGCATCTTGAACGCGACGCACGAGACGACGAAGGCCGCCAGGACGCCGTAGAACGCGGCGAACGGAGCGGCGATGCCGAGGTGCTTGACGCCCTGCTTGTCGCGGTGCGGGTGCAAGGCGATGAAGTACAGGAGGACGAGGATCGGGACCGCCGCCACGATCGTCGAGAGAAAAGCGCTCCCCATCGGGTCGTAGTTCTGCTGAAACATCAAACCTCCCTCGGCGACCGTTTGAACTCTCGATCAGGATCGATTCGGGGCCACACCCTGACGAATTTTTGAGGCGCATTATGCCCTTTGCCGCAATAAACGAAAAAAGGACGGGCTCACGCGCAGGTGAGGCAGAATCCGCGCCGGACGGGAGACATAATGACGGCCTTGAGCGTTTCCACCGCGCCCGCCGCCACGATCTCCCCCGACGTCGTCGCAGGGATGGCGGCGTTGGTGGGCGCGAAGAACTGCATCTCCAATCCCGCCGAGCTTCGGACCTACGAGTGCGACGGGCTCATGAGCTTCCGCGTCACGCCCGGACTCGTCGTCCTTCCCGCCTCGACCGCGGAGGTCGTGGCCGTCGTGAACCTCGCGCGGGAAAACGGCCTCGCTCTCGTCGCGCGGGGGGCCGGCACCGGCCTGTCCGGCGGCGCGCTGCCCGTGCCGGGCTGCGTCGTGGTGGCTCTGACGCGCATGAAGAAGATCCTCGAGGTCGACCTGGAAAACGGCTTCCTGCGCGTTCAGCCCGGCGTGGCCAACCTCGACGTCAGCAAGCATCTCGGCCCCGCGGGCACCTACTACGCGCCCGACCCGTCTTCGCAGAGCGTGTGCACGATCGGGGGAAACGTCTCGGAGAACTCGGGCGGCGCTCACTGCCTGAAGTACGGCTTCACGTCCAACCACGTCCTCGGCGCGCGCATCGTCCTCGCCGACGGCACGGTCGTGGATCTGGGAGGGCCGGCTCTCGACTCGCCCGGGTACGACCTGACCGGAATCCTCGTGGGAAGCGAGGGGATGCTCGGCATCGTCACCGAGGTCGTGCTCCGGATGCTCCGCAAGCCGCAGGCCACGCGCACGTTCTTCGCCACCTTCCCGTCCACCGACGAGGCGGGGAAGGCCGTCTCCTCCATCATCGCCTCGGGCGTCGTGCCGGCCGCGATCGAGATGATGGACCGGCTCGCGATGCGGGCGGCCGTGGCCGCCACCGGCGTCGACTGGCCGGACGTGGGGGCGTCGCTGCTCATGGACGTCGACGGGCCGCTCGCCGAGGTCGAGCACACGTCCCGCCATTCCGTCGAGCTGGCGCGCGAGGCGGGCGCCCTCGAGATCCGGATTCCGAAGGACGAAAACGAACGGGCGCTCATGTGGAAGGGCCGCAAGAGCGCCTTCGCCGCCGTGGGCCGCATCAGCCCGAACTACATCGTCCAGGACGGCGTGATCCCGCGCTCGACGATCGCCGAGGTGCTCCACGAGATCGCGGACCTTTCGGAAAAGGCGGGGCTGCGCGTCGCGAACGTGTTCCACGCCGGCGACGGCAACCTGCATCCGCTCGTCCTCTACGACGCCCGCGTGCCGGGCCAGGAGAAGGCCGCCGAGGAGCTCGGCGGCGCGATCCTCAGGATGTGTCTCAGGCTCGGCGGCTCGATCACCGGCGAGCACGGCGTGGGCGCCGAGAAGGTGGCCTACATGGGCGAGATGTTCGGAGAGGCGGATCTCGAGACCATGCAGAGCGTGCGGTGCGCGTTCGATCCCGAAAGGCGGCTCAACCCCGGGAAGGTCTTTCCGACGCCACGGCTCTGCGGAGATCTTCCGGGACCCTATGTCCCGCATCCCTCCGAGCTCTCGGGCGAAGCGACGCGCGGATGAACGCGACCGCTCCAGCCGCCGTGAGGGCCGGCACGAGCGCCGACGCGATCCTCGGCGTCGCTCCGAAAGAGGTCTTTTCTCCGGCGACCGTCGAGGAGGCGGCCGCCGTTCTCGGGGAGAAGGCGCGCGCCAAAGCCAGCGTCGGATTCGTCGGCGGGGGGACGGCGCTCTCTCTGGGCCGGCCTCCCCGGCGACTCGACGCGGTCCTCCGGACGGAGCATCTCAAGCGCATCGTCGAGCATGCGCCCTCCGACCAGATCATCGTCGTGGAGGCGGGCATCACGCTCGCCGCCCTGCAGCGCGCCGTCGCGGCGCACGGGCAGCGCCTGGCCCTCGATCCGCCGCTCCCGGAACGGTGCACGATCGGCGGCCTCCTCGCGACGAACGGCTTCGGGCCCAGGCGGACGCGATACGGATCTCTCCGGGATCTCATCATCGGGGTCACCCTCGTGCGCGCCGACGGGGTCCCCGCCAAGGGAGGCGGAAAGGTCGTCAAGAACGTGGCGGGATTCGACCTGCCGAAGATGATGGTGGGATCGCTCGGCACGCTCGGGCTCGTGGCGACCGCCACCTTCCGGCTGCACCCGCTGCCGGAAACGGACGTCACGCTCGTCGCGCCCGGACGCACGGCCCGCGGCGTGAGAGAGCTCGTGTCCGCGATGCGCGGCGCGCAGATCGAGCCCTCGGCTGTCGCGGCGCTCTCTGCGGAGAAGGGTTTCGAGCTCGGTATTCGCTTCGAGGGTTTCGCGGCGGGGGTGAAGGAACAGGTCGAACGAACGCTCGCCCTGGTCGCGAAGAACGCAATGGCGTGCGACGTGCCCGACGGGGCGGCAGCGGCGGCGTACTGGGCGCGCCACGATGCCGCGCGCACGGCCGGCCCGCTCCGGGCCAAGGTCGCCATGCTTCCGTCTGCTTTCGAAGAATTCTTCGAAAGGGTCTTCCCGACGCTCCGCGCGGCGCTTTCCGAGGCCGCCTTCGCGGCCTATCCCACTCTCGGAATCTCTTTCTTCTCCGGCGTCCCTTCCGACGGGGTCGCCGCGGCGGCGGCAATCGCTTCCGCACGCTCTTCACTCGCCGCCGGCGGCGGGTCGCTCGTCCTCGAGGAGGCGCCGGACGACGTGCGCGCGCACGCGGACCCCTGGGGGCCGCCGCCGGCCGCCTTCGAGCTCATGCGCGCCCTGAAGGCCAGGCTCGACCCCGAAGGCCGGCTCAACCCAGGCCGCTTCGTAGGCGGAATCTGATGTCGGAATCCGTCGTGGCGGCCGTCTCCGCGCCCTCGGCGTCGACCGGGCGAAGCCTCCTCGACGACTGCGTGCACTGCGGCTTCTGCCTCCCCGCGTGCCCGACCTACCAGTCCTGGGGCGAGGAGATGGACTCGCCCCGCGGCCGCATCCATCTCATGCGCGGCCTCGCCGACGGGACGTTGACACTCGACGCCGGCGTCGTCGCGCACTTCGACCTGTGTCTCGGCTGCATGGGGTGCGTCCCCGCCTGTCCGTCGGGCGTGAAGTACGACGTCCTGATCGAGGAAACGCGCGCGCGCATCGAGGAGCGTTACGACCGCGGCGGTTTCGACGCCCTCTACCGGTCGCTGCTGTTCGCCCTGCTGCCGTACCCGCGGAGGCTGAGGGTGCTCGCGGCCTTCGGGCTCGTGTACGCGCGAAGCGGATTGCAGGCGCTCGTGCGGCGGACCGGCGCCTCGCGACTCCTTCCCCGGCGCCTCGCGCAGCTCGAGGCGCTGATGCCGGAAGTCGACGGCGCCACGTTGACGGCCCGCCTTCCGGCTCTCACGCCCGCGGCCTCGGCCCGGCGCTTCCGGGTCGGGCTCGTGGCCGGCTGCGTCCAGCGCGTCTTTTTCCCGGGAGTGAACGAGGCGACGCTGCGCGTCCTCGCCGCCGAAGGCTGCGAGGTCGTGGTGCCGGAGGGGCAGGGTTGCTGCGGCGCGCTCTCGATCCACGCCGGGCGCGCCGCCGAGTCGAAGGAGATGGCGAAGGCCCTCATGGAGGCCTTCGAGAGAGAACAGCTCGACGCGATCATCGTGAACGCGGCAGGTTGCGGCTCGAACCTCAAGGACTACGGCCGCCTGTTCGCGAACGATCCGGCGTGGGCCGGGAGGGCCGCGGCCTTCTCGGCGAAGATCCGCGACGTCAGCGAGTTCCTCGCGTCCATCCCGAGGGTCGCCAAGCGCCATCCCATCGCCGCGCGTGTCGCCTATCACGACGCCTGCCACCTCGCGCACGCGCAGAAGGTGAAGGACGCGCCCCGCGCGCTCCTCGCGGAGATCCCCGGCCTGACCCTCGTCGAAATTCCGGACGGGGATCAGTGCTGCGGAAGCGCCGGCATCTACAACCTCGTGGCCCCGCAGCCGTCCGACGAGATCGGCCGGAGGAAGGCGGAGAATGTCCTCTCCGTGAAGCCGGGCCTCCTCGCGAGCGCCAATCCCGGCTGCACGCTCCAGCTCAAGAGGCTCCTGGGAGAGCGCGGCGCGACGCTCCCCATGGCACACCCGGTGGAGATCCTGGATGCCTCGTTCGCCGGGAGGACGCTCCCGTGAAGCCCGAGGCCGTCTATTTCTATGGGACCTGCGTCGTGGATCTCTTCTTCCCCGAGGCGGGGCTGGCGGGAATCGAGCTCCTGAGACGCGAGGGCGTCCGCGTCATCTTCCCCAGCGGCCAGACTTGCTGCGCCCAGCCGGCGTTCAACTGCGGCTATCACGAAGAGGCCCGGGCCGTGGCGCGCGGCCAGATGGCCCTCTTCCCGAAACCGCTTCCCGTGGTCGTTCCGTCGGGATCGTGCGCGGGGATGATGAAGCATCACTACCCGGACCTTTTCGAGGGAACTCCCGAGCACGCGCCGGCCGTCGCCTTCGCGGCGCGCGTCCACGAGCTGACGAAGTTCCTCGTCGACGTGCTCGGCGCGCGCCTGACGGATCGTGGTGGTCCAGAGAAGGTCACGTGGCACTCCTCCTGCCACGGCATGAGGGAGATGGGCCTCGAGGCGGAGCCCAAGGCGCTCCTGTCGCAGCTTTCGAACGTCACGGTCGTTCCTCTCAAGAGGGAGCGCGAGTGCTGCGGCTTCGGAGGCACTTTCTCGGTCCGCTACCCCGACATCTCCGCCGCGATGGTGGCCGACAAGATCGCCGACGTCGCCGCAACCTCCGCTTCGACAGTCCTCTCCGCCGACGCCGCGTGCCTTCTCAACATCGGCGGCGCGCTGGAGAAGACCGGTGCCGAGGTGCGTCCGATGCACCTCGCCGAGTTCCTCTGGGAGCGGACCCGTGAGCGCTGACGGCGCGACTCCGTCCGCCCCGGATTTTCACGCCGCCTCCTCGAAGGCGCTCCTCGACGCGCCGCTCCGCGCGAACTTCCGGCGCGCGATGGACGGCCTCATGGCAAAGCGGGCGGCGCAGTTCCCGGATCCGGCGGAGTGGCTCGCCCTCCGCGCGCAGGCCGCCTCCATCCGGGCGCGCTCCCTCGCGAAGCTGCCGGAGCTCCTCGAAACGCTCGAGAAAAAGTGCGTCGCGAACGGCCTGAAGGTGCACTGGGCCGAGACGACGGACGAGGCGAACGCGATCGTCCTCGGGATCCTGCGCGGCCACGGCGCCACGCGGCTCGTGAAGGGAAAGTCGATGGTCTCCGAGGAGATGCACCTGAACGACTTCCTCGAGGAAAACGGCGTCGAATCGCTGGAGACGGACCTGGGCGAGTACATCATCCAGCTCGACCATGAGACGCCCTCTCACATCATCATGCCGGCCATCCACAAGAACAAGCAGCAGATTGCGCGCCTGTTCGGCCAGAAGATCCGCGACGCCGTGTACACCGAGGACGTGGACGCGCTGACGGCCACCGCGCGGCGCGTGCTCCGGCAGAAGTTCCTCGAGGCGGAAGCGGGACTCTCAGGCGTGAACATGGCGGTCGCAGAGACCGGGACGCTGTGTCTCGTCGAGAACGAGGGAAACGGGCGGATGTCGACGCACGTTCCGCCGGTCCACATCGCCGTGATGGGGCTCGAGAAGGTCGTCGAAAGGCTCGAAGACGTGCCGCCGCTCCTGACCGTGCTCACGCGTTCGGCCACGGGGCAGCCCATCTCGACCTACTTCAACATGATCACGGCGCCGCGCGGGCCCGGAGAAAAAGACGGCCCGCGGGAAGTCCACCTCGTCATCCTCGACAACGGCCGCTCGCGGATCTACTCCGACCCCGAGCTGCAGGTCACGCTGCGGTGCATCCGCTGCGGTGCGTGCATGAACCACTGTCCCGTGTACACGCGCATCGGGGGCCACGCGTACGAGGCGATCTACCCCGGGCCGATCGGCATGATCCTCACGCCGCAGACCGAGGGCCTGAGGGTTCGCCACGAGCTGCCCCACGCTTCGAGCCTGTGCCACGCCTGCACGGAGATCTGCCCCGTCGAAATTCCGATCACGCGGCTGCTCGTGAGGCTCAGGAAAGAGGGCGCGCAACCCCCGGCCGGCTCGAAGGTCCTCGACGCAGGCGGCGGACGGAGCCGCCTCGAGGACCTGGCATGGGCGGGCTGGCAGGCCGCGCACGAGTCGCCCCTCCTCTATCGGGCGTTGGGGACCGCGCTTCGCCTCTTCGGTCCGCTCGCGCCGCGCGGACTCCCGCTGCTGAGCGCCTGGACGAAGTCCCGTACGGTCCCCAAGCGCGCGAAAAAGACTCTGCACGATCTCGTCCGTGAGAAGGGCGTCCCCGATGCCTGAACAGGCGAGAAGCGAGATCCTCGGCCGGCTCCGCGCCGCCGCAGGGCCGGCGCTGCCGGCGCGGGAGGCCGTCGTCCCCGATGTTCCTTCCAAGAAATGGTCCTCTGCCGAACGCACCTCGCGACTCCGGCGCTGCATGGAAGCCGTGAAAACCGAATTCCTCGAGTCGACGGAGGAAGGTTGGCCGAGGGCCGTGCGCGACTTTCTCGTCGCGCAGGGCGCCAAGCGCGTCGCTTACGGCCCCGCCACCGAGGCCGGCCGCGCGCTCGCCGCGGCTTTCCCTCCGGGCACTTCGCCGGAGCTCGTGCCCTACGATCGTCCCGTGGAAGAGCTGAAGGGGGCGCTCTTTTCGGACATCGACGCGGGCTTCACGGTGGTGCGAAGCGCCATCGCCGAGACGGGGAGCCTCGTCCTCTGGCCTTCCCCCGAGGAGCCTCGCCTCCTCTCGCTCGTCCCGCCCCTTCACATTGCGTTGCTCCATTCGGCGGCGATCAAGGAGACGTTCCTGGAGACGATCCGCGAGGAGGGCTGGGGGCTCGGGATGCCGGCGAACGCGCTCCTGATCTCGGGCCCGAGCAAAACGGCCGACATCGAGCAGACGCTCGCCTACGGCGTCCACGGCCCGAAGCGGCTCGTCGTCGTCCTCGTCTGACCCGCAGGTGGCCCAACCGCCCTCCGCGGCGTATCATTACTGAGTACTCGGGAGGGACAGCGCAATGGGAGCTTCGCTCCATCAGCTCCTCAAGACGCTCGTCGAGCGGGGGGGGTCGGACCTTCACCTCACGACGAACTCGCCGCCCATGATCCGGGTGGACGGAGACCTCATCGCGCTCGATTACCCGCCCCTCACGGTTCCCGAGACGAAGCAGCTCGCCTACTCGATCCTGACCGACGTCCAGAAGCACCGCTTCGAGGAACAGCTCGAGCTGGACCTCTCCTTCGGCGTGAAAGGCCTCGCGCGTTTCCGCGGCAACTGCTTCCTGCAGCGCGGCGCCGTGTCGGCCGTCTTCCGGCAGATCCCGTACGAGATTCTCGGCTTCCGCGAGCTGGGCGTTCCGTCCGTCGTCGAAGGCCTCTGCAACAAGCCGCGCGGCCTCGTCCTCGTCACGGGCCCGACGGGCTCGGGCAAGTCCACGACGCTCGCGACGATGCTGGACAAGATCAACCGCGAACATCCGAAGCACATCGTCACGATCGAGGATCCGATCGAGTTCCTCCACACGCACAAGCGCTGCATCGTGAACCAGCGCGAGCTGCACGCCGACACGCATTCCTTCCCGAATGCCCTGAGGGCCGTCCTCCGCGAGGACCCCGACATCGTGCTCGTGGGCGAGATGCGCGACCTCGAGACGATGGAGTGCGCGCTCCGCGTCGCCGAGACGGGCCATCTCACGCTCGCGACCCTCCACACGAACAGCGCCGTGCAGACGATGAACCGCATCATCGACGCGTTTCCCGCCAACCAGCAGCCGCAGGTGCGCGCCCAGCTGTCCTTCGTGCTCGAGGGCATCCTCTGCCAGACCCTCCTGCCTCGCGCCTCGGGAAAAGGGCGTTGCATGGCCATGGAAATCCTCATCCCCACGCCCGCGATCCGGAATCTCATCCGCGAGGACAAGCTGCACCAAGTCTACTCGATGATGCAGACGGGGCAGAACAAGTACGGCATGCAGACCTTCAACCAGTCGCTCGCGACGCTCGTGCACCGCCGCGTCATTTCGCAGGAGCTCGCCATGTCGATCTCCTCGCTTCCCGACGAGCTCGCCGAGATGATCTCGCGCGGCGCCGGCGTCGTCACGCCGACGTCGACCAGCAGCAGCGCCGCTCCGGGCCCCCCGTCGAACATCGCGCGGCGCGGATAAGACGGAGCCAGCGGAGGAACCATGGCGCAGTTCGTCTGGAAAGGCCGCACGCGGCAGGGAGGCGTGACGGGCGGCGTCCTCGTCGCCGACTCGAAGGATCTGGCGATCGCCGACCTCAGGCGCCGGCAGATCGACGTTACGACGGTCAAGGAAAAGGGCAAGGAGCTGGCCTTGCCGAAGCTCGGCGGCGGCAGCGTCAACGCGCGGCGCCTCGCGATCTTCACGCGCCAGTTCTCGGTGATGATCGATGCCGGCCTGCCGCTCGTGCAGTGCCTCGAGATTCTCGGCAACCAGCAGGACAGCCGCCTCTTCCAGAAGATCATCCTGGCGGTGCGGCAGGACGTCGAGGCCGGCTCCTCGCTCGCCGAGGCGATGAAAAAGCACCCCAAGGCGTTCGACGATCTTTTCGTGAACATGGTCGCCGCCGGCGAGGCGGGCGGTATCCTCGACGTGATCCTGCGCCGCCTCTCGACCTATATCGAGAAGGCGGTCAAGCTGAAGAGCCAGGTCAAGACGGCCCTCATCTACCCGGTCTCCGTCCTTTCCGTCGCCGCCATCGTCGTCTTCATCATCCTGTGGAAGGTCATCCCGACCTTCGCCGCGCTGTTCGCGGCCCTCGGCGCCGAGCTGCCGCTGCCGACGCGTCTCGTCATCAAGGCTTCGAACTTCGTCGCGAGCTACATCGTCTTCATCGTCGCGGGGTTCTTCGCGCTCGGGTTCTTCCTGAAGCGCTACTACGCGACGTATCGCGGCAGGCGCGTCATCGACGGCATCGTCCTGAAGCTGCCGGTGCTCGGCGACATCATGAAGAAGATCGCCGTCGCGCGCTTTTGCCGTACGCTCGCGACGCTCATCTCCTCGGGCGTTCCGATCCTCGACGGCCTCGAGATCACCGCCAAGACGGCGGGCAACGCGATCATCGAGGACGCGATCATGAGCGTGAGGAAGTCCGTCGAGGCGGGACGCACGATCGCGGAGCCGCTCGGCGAAACGAAGATCTTCCCGTCGATGGTCGTGCAGATGATCGGCGTCGGCGAGCAGACCGGCGCCCTCGACGCGATGCTGAACAAGATCGCGGAGTTCTACGAGGAAGAGGTCGACAACGCGGTCACCGGCCTCATGAAGCTCATGGAGCCCATCATGATCGCGATCCTCGGCACGGTCATCGGCAGCATCGTCGTCGCGATGTACATGCCGATGTTCGACCTCATCTCGAAGATCAACTAGCGCCTCGTTCGGGAAGAACTAATATCTCCGGGTGAGTTCTGGGCGGATGCGGGATTCCGAGCCGCTGCATTCGATGCTGCGGGCCTTCGTCGTCCTGCGCGTCGTCATCGTCTCGACGCTGCTCCTCTCGGCGTTCCTCATCCAGTTCACGTTCTCGACGGTCCTGCCGCTCGATAACATCTACTATCTGGCCGCGTTTGCGTACTCCATCTCCATCGGGGCGATCCTGTCGCTCGACCGGCTCCCCGCCGAGACGAATGCCGGGGTGCAGCTCCTCGGCGATCTCGTCGTCATCACCGGGCTCGTTCACGTGTCGGGAGGTCCCGACTCGAGCTTCACGTTCCTCTACCTGAGCACGGTCACGGCGGGCTCCATCCTTCTCGGCCGGAAGGGTGGCCTGGCGACGGCGGGTCTCGCGGCGGTCTTCTACGCGGTTCTCGTCGACCTCATGTTCCTGGGCGTCGTGAAGCCCGTGCCGACGGCCGAGCACCCGCGGCAGCTCTGGAGCCTGCCGGCGCTCGTCGGAAACATCGCGCTCAACGTGGCGGCTTTCGTCGCCACGGCGCTTCTCGTATCGGCCGCGTCGGACAAGCTGCGCGAGGCCCGCGCCGACGTCGAACGCCGCAAGGCCGAGATCGCCCGCCTGCAGTCCCTTCACGGCTCGGTTCTGACGTCGATGTCCTCGGGCCTTCTCACGACGGACCTCGACGGCGGTGTCACGTACGCGAACCGCGCGGCGCAGGAGCTGCTCGGAACGTCGTCCGTCGATCTCGTCGGTCGCCCGCTCCTCGGCCTCGGGCTCGTCAGCGAGGCCGACTGGAAGCGGATTGCGGCGTCGGCCTCCGAGATTCTCCGCTTCGAGAATACCCGGCGGTCGGGAGGAACGGAGGAGTTCTTCGGCATCTCGTCGACCGCCCTGCGCGACGGCTCCGGCTACACGACGGGGCGCATCCTCATCTTCCAGAACCTCACGGACCTCAAACGGCTCGAGGGTGAGGTGCGCCTCAAGGACAAGCTGGCGGCCGTCGGCGAGCTCGCGGCCGGAATCGCGCACGAGATCCGCAACCCTCTCGCCTCGATCTCCGGATCGGTTCAGGTGCTCAAGAACTCCGCTTCGCCCGGTTCGCCCGAGCAGCGGCTCATGGCGATCGTCGTGGCGGAATCGCATCGCCTGTCCACGATCCTGGAGGACTTCCTGAGGTACGTGCGCCCGAAGGAGCGCGCCGAGGAGCCGGTCGACGCGCCCGCGGCCCTCGACGACGTCCTGACGCTTCTCGCGCACGGAGACGAGATCTCCTCGCGCCACCGCGTCGTGCAGGACTTTGATCCCCCGTCGGTCGTCGTGCAGGCCGACCCGGGCCAGCTCCGCCAGATCTTCTGGAACGTCGCGCGCAACGCCCTCGCCGCGATGCCGGGCGGCGGCACGCTCACGGTCGCGGCGCGCCTTCAAGGAGACAACTGGAACGTGTCGTTCATGGACGAGGGGCACGGCATGACGACCGACGAGCGGAACCGCCTGTTCACGCCCTTCGCGCACAGCTTTCCCGGCGGCACCGGCCTCGGCCTCGCGATCGTCCACCGGATCGTCGAGGAGCACGGCGGCACGATCCACGTCGGCTCGGCGCCGGGGAGCGGCACGACCGTCTCGATCTCGTTTCCCCTCGCGGGTCCCACACCAAGAACCGGGGCCCCGGTGGCACCCGAGGACACCCCGACGGAGGTCTCATGACGGCCGAAACCGGCCCCCGCCTTCTCGTCATCGACGACGAGGCCAGCATCCGCGAGATGCTCACGATCCTCTTCCAGAAGGACGGCTACGAGGTCACCTCGGCGAGCGGATGCGTCGAAGGCCTCGCGGCCCTCGAGGCGACCTCTCCCGACCTCGTGATGACCGATCTGAAGATGCCGGACGGCAGCGGCCTCGACGTCCTGAAGCAGGTGCGCGAGTCGAAGCGGGACATCCCTGTCGTCATGATCACGGCGTACTCGTCCACGAAGACGGCGGTCGAGGCGCTCAAGGCGGGGGCCTATGACTACATCGCCAAGCCCTTCGACGTCGAAGAGCTGAAACACGTCGTCGCGCGCGCGCTCGAGAAGAAGCGACTCGTCGACGAGAACGTCGCGCTCAAGGAGCGCACCGAGGGGCGTTCCGCGGCGGGGGTCGTGGGCTTCTCGCGCAAGATGCGCGCTCTTTTCGACCTCATCTCGCGCATCGGCAAGACGACGTCGACAGTCCTCATCACGGGCGAGTCGGGCACGGGAAAGGAGCTCGTGGCCCGCGCGATCCACCAGGCCTCTTCCCGCGCGACGCGGCCCTTCATCTCGATCAACTGCGGCGCCATGCCCGAAAACCTCCTCGAGTCGGAGCTGTTCGGCCACGAACGCGGCGCGTTCACCGGAGCCGTGAAGGAGAAGAAGGGCCTTTTCAACGAGGCCGAAGGCGGGACGCTCTTCCTCGACGAGATCGGCGAGACGTCGGTCACGATGCAGGTGAAGCTTCTGCGCGCCCTGCAGGAACGGGTCGTGCGCCGCGTCGGCGGGAACACCGAAGAGCCGGTCGACGTCCGAATCATCTGCGCCACGAACAAGGACCTCGAGAAGAAAGTGGCCGATGGGACGTTCCGCGAGGACCTCTACTACCGCATCAACGTCATCCCCGTCGCGCTGCCGCCGCTCCGGGAGCGCCGCGACGACATCCCGCATCTCGTGCGGCACTTCCTGAAGAAGGTGTCCGAGGATCAGGGCATCGACGAGAAGCGGATCACGACCGAGGCGCTGCGCCTTCTCGAGGCTTATGCGTGGCCTGGCAACGTGCGCGAGCTCGAGAACCTCATCGAGCGCACGATCGCGCTCGAGCCTTCGGACGTCATCACGACGGCTTCGCTCCCGGACACGTTCCTGCATCCGGCGGGCCTGCCGCCGGCGTCCTCCCTCGAGGGGTTCGACCTTCCCACGGACGGGCTCGACCTCGAGGCTTACCTCGAATGGCTCGGCAAGCGACTCATGCAGCAGGCGCTCGAGAGGACCTCGGGCGTGCAGATCCGCGCCGCCGAGCTGCTCCGGATGTCGGAGCGCTCGTTCCGCTACTACGCGAAGAAGTACGGCATCCGCCGCGACGGCGAAGAGACGCCGGACGAGCACCCCGCGCCGCCGTCTCCCCCGGAGGAGTCGTGATCAATCCGCGCCCCGCCGCCGCGCTCGCGGCCCTTCTCGCGGCGGCCGCCTGCTCACGCCCCGCGGCCTCCCCCGGCGCCGCGCCGGCCTCGGCGGCGCCTGACGCGGCCTCCGGCCCGCGCGCCCTCCTGCCGTCCGGTGCGGCGATCTCCGTCGACGTCGCGGTCACGGATCAGGAGAAGGCGCAAGGCCTCATGTTCCGCGAGTCGATGCCGAAGAACGCGGGCATGGTCTTTCTCTTCGAGGGCCTCGAGATCCGGCCGTTCTGGATGAAGAACTGCCACTTCCCGCTCGACATGATCTATACGACGAAGGACGGCACCGTCGTCGACGTGCTCAAGAGCGTGCCGCCCTGCGCCCCCGACCCGGCGCCGTGCGAGAGCGTCGTGCCGAAGGCGAAGGCCGACACCGTCCTCGAGGTCAACGCGGGCGTCGCCGAAGCCGAGGGCGCCGTCCCCGGCGCGAAGCTGAAGTTCATTTCGATTCCAGGGCGTTGAGCCGAGGGCGGGATCGCAGCCGATCGCGCGCGTCTGGTACACTGAAAGGCGCCATGGACATGGGGCTGCGCGCTCATTCGCTGGGTGAGCAGCTTTCCGCGATCCACCTCCGGATCCGTGAAGAGTTCCCACGCATCGATCGGGTGGGCGTCGCCCTCTACAATCCGAAGACGGACATCCTCAAGACGCTCGTCCACGGCACCGACGAACAGCGCCCCCTCGCCCGCCACGAGATCCAATTGTCGAGAACGCCCTCTCTCCTCGCGCTGGCCGAGTTGCGTGAGGAGGGCGTCCTGACCGACCTCTCTTTCCTCGACCCACCGGTGCGCCGGACCCGAGAAACCCCCGGCTCCGGTTCTCGCTCGAGCTTCACGAGGCCGTTGTTTTCGGGCGGACAGCTCGCGGGATTCCTCTTCTTCGACTCTGGTGCACCCGATTTCTTCGATGGGCCGGTCCTGAGCCGGCTCGATGTCTTTGCCGACGTGCTGTCGCTGCTGCTCCTGAGCGGGCTCGAGCCCATGCGCCGCCTGCGTTCCGCGGTGCGTCTGGCCGCCCAGTTCACCCGCTTGCGCGACGTCGAAACGGGCATGCACCTCGAGCGCGTCTCGCACTACGCGCAACTCATCGCCCGGACCCTTCCCTCCACCGAGGGCCTGGATGCCGAGTTCATCGACTCTCTCCTGTTCCTCGCACCGGCCCACGACATCGGGAAGGTGGCGATCCCCGATCACATCCTGCTCAAACAAGGGGTCCTCGAGCCTGCGGAGGTCGAGATCATGAGGAACCATGTGACGTCTGGAGTCGCCGTGGTGGAAGGGCTGATCCGGGACCTCGGTCTCGACGGTTCTTCCGGTGTCTCGATGTTGCGCAACATCGTGCGCGCTCACCACGAGGCCCTGGACGGCTCCGGATATCCGGATGGATTGAAGGCGGAAGACATTCCGCTCGAGGCCCGAATCGTCGCGGTCGCGGACGTCTTCGACGCGCTGACGAGCGACCGGCCCTACAAGCAGACCTGGAGCTCGGAAGAGGCCTTCGGCTTTCTCGTGGAGCGAAAAGGAACGAGGTTCGACGCGGCGTGCGTGATGGCCCTGGAAGGCCATGCCCCCGAGGTCGAATCCATTCGTCAGCGCTTCAGGGATGGGGCCGCCGGCTGACGCGGAGGCGAGGGCGCGGCTTCCGAGGGCCCGCGACGGACTTCGAAATTCGTATTACTCTGCTTGAATCGATCGTCTATACGTATTACACTCCTCACGTGGCGCGCACGGTCGTCTCGACGAAATTCCAGGTCGTGATCCCGAAGGACATCCGCGAGGAGACCGGCCTTCGAAAGGGCCAGACGTTCCAGGTCATCAGCAAGGGTGGCGTCATCTCGCTCGTGCCCGAGCGCCCGCTCTCGGAGCTGAAAGGCTTCGCCCGAAACGCGCGGTCGACGGCCTTCCGGGAGAAGCGGGACCGGCTCTGAGGCTGATCGACTCGTCGGGATGGCTCGAGGTCTTTCGCGGCGGCCCTCATGCCGATCGCGTGGCCCGCTTGCTGGCTGATCCCGAGGAGATCCTGACGCCGACGATCGCGATTTACGAGGTCTACAAGGTTCTCAAGCGCGATGATTCCGAGGAGGACGCGCTCCTGGCCGTCGCCCAGATGCTCAGGACGAACGTCGTGCCCCTGAGCGAGACCCTTGCCCTGGAGGCGGCGGATACCAGTCTCGCACATTCGCTCGCGATGGCGGACGCGATCGTCTACGCGACCGCGCGAGCGCGCGACGCCGAGCTCGTGACGACCGACGCGGACCTCGAGGGGCTCCCGGGCGTCGTCTTTCTCTCGAAGAAGAAGAGCTGAGCGCTGTGAAATGCTCGGACTCCACGGACTATGCCGATCGCCTGGACCCGCGAAGCCACGCCGACATGATGTTGAGGGGGTGGTTCAAGAACAGCAGGAACCGGCCGCTCGGGCTCGTGGGCTCCCGGAACACGCCGCATTGCCTGAGCACGGTCGCCCGGTCGTAGTAGATCCTCTCGCCCGCGAGCTTGCCGTCTTCATCGAATGTGTACACGCCACAGAGCGGAAACTCGAGGCGCCGGCCGGTTGCCGGGAGATCACGCCATGTGCCACCATGCGTGCCGCGAATCAGACACTCGATGATGACCGCCTCGCTGCTGACGTGCTCCTTCCTGATCGCGATCTCCAAATCTGGAACCGACCGGAGCAACTCCTCGTAAAACGACCGGACCGCATTCGGCCCGACGTGGTGCTCGTCCCACGGCTCATCATCGTACCTGGCGGACGGCCCGAACGTGGCGAGGACGCCGGCCAGATCATGAGCATTCTCGAGACGGATGTGGTCGCGAACCACCCTGAGGTTCTCGCTCGGTGCCCCACTGTTCACCTCTTCAGCCATGACTTTCACCTTTCAGCAGGCGCCCCGATGGCGGCGCGGATGCGACGGATCTGCGCGAGATGCACGAGGTCGTGGCCGGCATACAGCGGGATCGTCTGGCCGAGGCTTTCGTCGCCCCGCTCGGCGTGACGCATGACGCGGGCGAGGTCGGCGGGCGTGGCGCGCCAAAACAGGCGGAGGTTCGCGTGGCGGAGCGTGGCGAAGTCGGCGAGCGCGGTCGCGACGTCACTGTCTTCGTAGCGGAGGCGCGCCGCCCAGAGATCCTGGTCGTAGCCGGGCAGCTCGGGCGCGTCGTGCGCGAGGATCATGCGGAAGCGGAACGCACCAATGAGCTCGGAATCCGCGACGTGCTGAACGACCTGTCTGACGGACCACTTTCCCGCGCGCTCGGGGGTGCCGTCCTGCGAAGCGGTGAGCCCTGAGACCGCCCGGCGGAGAGTCCCCGGAGTCTCGGCCAGCACCTCCATCGCGTCTCGCGACCCGAGGGCCTTCAGGATCGACGCGACGTATTGCTTCGCCTGCTCCTTTGCATTCGCGGCGCTGTAGGAAAGATCGGACATGACGACTCTCCCTAAAGCCCGTTCGGCACGAACCGGAACAGGCCGCGGCCGATCGTCGCGAGGTAGAGGCCCGATACGGTGCGCGGGTCGCCCGCCCAGCCCGCGATGACGAGGCCGGTCTCGGGCATCGTCACCGCGACGCCGCCGTCGGCGTCGTCCTCGGGCCGGAAGACGAGGAACGAGCGCTCGGCCGAGAGCGCGACGCCGATGGGCTCGGGGACGAAATGCGTCGTCGCGCGCGGGCGTCCGAAGCCGCCTGACAAGATCCGGCCGCCGCCGGGCAACGGCCGCCGGGCCCACTCGGCTCCGTCCCACCACAGCGTGAGGCCCTCGGCGTCGGCCGACCACGTCTTGAGGCCGCTCTCCGGAAGGCGGGCGCGCCGGACGTCCTCGACACGCGACTTCAGGCTGCCGAGCCGCCGCCACCCGCTCCCCCCGTTCGTCGACTCGAAGACGCCCGCGTTCGTCGCCGCGAGGAATCGGCCGTCACCGTCGGACGCGAACGCGCGCGCCCCGACCGGCAGCACTTTCGTGAACGGCGCGCCGGCGCGCGCGGCGCGGTAGATTCCGTCCGGCGCGCCCGCGAGAAGCGCGCTTCCCGCGGACGCGAGGGCGAGCACCGTCGCGGGCGGAGACGCCGCGAGGCGCTCCACCTTGCCCGTCGCCGCGTCCACGGTCCACAGGCCGCCGCTGCTGCCGTCCGCGGCACGCGCCACGATGACGCGACCGGGAGAAAGGAGCGCCACCGCCGACACGCGCGCCTCCGAGAGGCCTCGATTCGATTCCGCGAGCGTGACGCCGCCATCCTCGGACCTCAGGACTCCGTCGGCCTCCGTGCCGACGAGGAGACGCGAGGGATCGCGCGGATCGAAGACGAGCGCGTTGACGACGACGTCCGCCGAGACGCGCCGGAAGCTCTTTCCCCGGTCGCGGCTCTCGAAGAGACCGCCCGTCGTGCCCGCGAGGATGCGGTTCGGGTCGCGCGGGTCGACGCGCACCGCCTGAGTCCGGCGGTCGGAGAGCCCCTCGCGATAGCGCGTCCAGTTCGCGCCGTCGTCCGTCGTCCGGTAGACCCAGCCACACGTCGCCGCCCAGAAGTCTCCGGGGTCGTCCGCCGAAAAGTCGAGCGCGAAGACTTCGGTGTCTTCGACCATCCCGTTCGCGATGCGCACCCAGGTCCGGCCGCCGTCCGCGGACCGGAACGGATGGCGGAACGACCCGCAGTAGAGAACGCCCGGACGGACCGGGTCGAAGGCGAGAAACGAGATGCCGCTTCCCGAATCGAGCGGTGGCGGCGACGAGCGCCACGTGGCGCCGTCGTCCTCGGAGATCTCGACGCCCCAGTCGCCGCCGACTCCGACCGCCTTCGGCGTGCCCGGCGACGTCATGGCGACGACGCGCGCTCCGGCGCGGTCCTCCCAGCGCCGCACGACCTCGAAGGAACGTCCGAGGTCGGTGGACCTCGCGAGGAGACCGCCCCTGACGACGCCCGTGAGGCCCACCCAGACGGTGCCGGGCTGCGCGGGATCGGCGGCGAGCGACGTGACGGCATAGCCCGGGAAAGGGGCGCCGCCGGCCGGCGAGGTCCAGGACGCGCCGCCGTCGCTGGAGCGATAGATGCCGCCCTGCGCCGTGCCCGCCCAGAAGACGCCTGGCAGGGCGGGGTCGGCGGCGAGCGACTTCACCTCCGCCCCCGGCAGCGGATATCGGTACCACGCTCCCGGAGCGCCGCGCGGCGCCGCCGCCGCGAGTGGGAGCGACGCGAGGAGCGCGCAAAGGGGGCCTGCGAGCCGGAAGCTCATGCGCCAGTTTAGCGGGAAAGCAGGCCGCGGACCCCGCCTCGTATCCGGCGGGCGGCTCACCTATTTCGTTCGGGTGTTTTTCTTAGAGGGCGCGTTCGAGGTTTTGGCTTGTGTGGCCTCTTTTGCCGCGCTTGGAGCGGAGTCGCTCTTCTCCTTCGAAGAATCCCTGGAATCCTTCTTCTCCTTCGAAGAATCTCCCGCCGAATCGCCCTTCGGCTCGGCACCGCCTTCGCTTTTCGCGCCGCCGTCCGCTTCTTTTCCTTTCGAAGAATCTTCCTCTTTTCCTTTCGAAGAATCTTCCGGCTTCCCTCCGGATTTCCCGTAGTCCGTCGCATAGAAGCCCGAGCCCTTGAAATGAGCCGTCGGGGACGAGAGGAGTTTTTTCAGCGCCCCGCCGCAGGACGGGCACTTCACCGGATGCGGATCGGAGAAGCTCTGGATGAACTCCGTCTTCTTCCCGCAGGACGCGCACTGATATTCGTAGATGGGCATGCCCGTCAGCCCCCGGCCGCGGCGCCACCGCCCCCGGAAAGGCCGCCGGAGCCGGTCTTCCACTGGATCCTCCGGATCCCGCTCGTCTGGACGTCGCGGCGCGTCACGAGATGCAGCACCCAGAAAGCATAGACCAGCTTCGCGTTCGTCGAGACGTCGTCCAGACCGGCCGTGATGAGATCGCGGAGCGTATGCCGCCCGTCGACCCGCGAGAGAAGCTTCAGCTCGCTCGCGCTCCAGGAGACGCCGGAGGCCTCGGTCGTCACCTCGCCGCGGTCGAAAACCGTCCAGGAGGGCCCGAGGCGCGAGACGACGCGGCGCGGATCGGGCAGCCGCCGGATCCCGTCGGCGATGGCCTGCGCCGTGGGCACGTCGAGCTGAATGTGCTCCTCAGTCCGGAAGGTCCCCGCCTCGAACGTCACCGTTCCCTTCTCCCACGAGAACATCGAATAGAGGATGGCCTTCACCTGCTCGGTGACGATCTGGCGGAGCTGCTCGGGCGTGAGAACCCCCATCTCGACGAGAAGCGCGCCATGGCGCTTGCCCTGCGATGCGTGGATCCGATCGGTCGAAACGCGCAGCTCGCCGGACGAGATGAGCGAGCTCTGCTTCAGGTACGCGCCCAGCGAGTCGGCCAGGTCCGACGATGTCGCGAAGATCACGTTCCCGCCCCTGAGATAAATCTTCTTGACCACGTCGCCCGACGTGGCGGTGACGACTCCCGGGACACGGTAATGGTGAATGGTTCTGAGGATCTCCGGAAGGGGCTCCTCCGCGAGATCGCCCGTGTATTGAAACCGGGACTCCGCCACGATCAACGAATTCTACTCACGGCGCCCGATCAGCGCCTTGCTACGATCCCGCAGTGCTCGCGTTCGAGGAAGCCCTCGCGAACGTATTGGGGGCCGTCCCGCCGCTCACGGCCGTCGTGCTTCCGCTCGGTGAGGCCGCCGGGCGCGTCCTCGCGGAAAACGTGGCGGCAGACCTCCCTCTCCCCGCTTTCGACACAACGGCGATGGACGGCTGGGCCGTGCGCGCGGCGGAAGTCGGAAAGACTCCCGCTCTCGTCGCGCGCGCGGGCGTCGCGGGCGCCGGGCGCGTGACGGGCCCTCTTCCCGCGGGCGCGGCGTGGAAGGTGATGACCGGTGCCCCGATGCCGCCCGGCAGCGACGCCGTCGTCCCCGTCGAGGACGCCGTCGAGATCGATGCCTCGACCGTCCGCCTCGACGTCGCGCCGCGCCCTCTCGCGCACGTCCGCCTCCGCGGAGAGGTCTTCCAGAAGGGCGCCCTGCTCCTTTCCGCGGGCCGGCGCCTCACGCCGTCGGACCTCGTTCTCGCCGCGGCGGCGGGGCGCGCGACGCTGCGCGTGGCACGCCCGATCCGGGCCGAAGTGCTCGTGACCGGAGACGAGATCGTCGCGGCCGAGGCGACGCCCGGTCCCGCGCAGATCCGGAACACGAACGGACCGCTCCTCGTCTCGGCGCTGCGCCGCGCCGGCGCACAGGTCATGGACCTCGGCGTGGCGCGCGACACGGAAGAAGGCCTCGTGAGGACGTTTCGTGCCGCCCTGGAGCGCGACTGCGATCTCCTCCTGACGACGGGAGGCGTTTCGGCCGGCGACTTCGATTACGTGGCCGCGGCCCTCGAGGCCGCGGGCTCCTCGATCCGGTTCCACAGGGTCGCGATCCGCCCGGCCAAACCGGTCCTCTTCGCCACGAAAGGGACGACGCTCATCTTCGGCCTGCCGGGCAACCCGGTTTCTGCGGCCGTGGCGTTCGATTTCTTCGTGAGGCCCGCGCTCCGGGCCGCGGCCGGCATCCTGCCTCCCCTGCCGCCGGCGCTGCCGGCCCGCCTCACGGCGTCCGTGAAGAACAAAGGGTCCCGCCTCGCCTTCCACCCGGCGTCGCTCTCCCTCCGCGACGGCGAGGAGATCGTCGAGCCCATCGACACGAAAGGCAGCCACGACGTCCTCGCCCACGCGCGGGCGAACGCGTTCCTCGAGCTGCCGCCCGGGTCGTCGTTCGCCGAGGGGGACCTCGTTCCGGTGCACCGCGGTTCTCCGGAGAGCACGTTTTGAGGGGTCGGCGCGTGGCTCTTACGGGCGTCGGCTGCCTGACTCCGATCGGCAACGGAGTCCCCGCGTTCACCGAGGGGCTGAGGGCCGGACGCTCCGGCGTCGCGCGCATCACGCTCTTCGACCCGGCCGCTCTCGACGTGCCGATCGCGGCAGAGGTGAAGGGGTTCGACCCCGAGTCCGTCCTGCCCCCGAGGGAGCTTCGGCACGTCGCGCGCGTCGTGCCGCTCTCCCTCGCCGCTGCCGCGGAGGCGCTCGCCAGCGCGGGGATCGACACCGGCGCGTTGTCCCTCGAGGAGCGCCGCCGCATCGCGGTCGTCTTCGGCACGGGCGGCGGCCCCGTGGAGTTCTTCGAGAAGATGTACGGCCACTGGTATCGCGGCGACCTGAAGAAGGCCTCCGTCTACTCGATTCCGACCGGCACGATGGGAACGCTCTCCTCCGAGATCTCGATGCAGTTCGGACTGAAGGGCCGCTCGCACGTGATCACCACGGGCTGCACGTCCTCGGCGGACGCGATCGGCTACGCGGCGCGCCTCGTGGCCTGGGGCGACGAGGACGTCATTCTCACCGGAGGCGGCGACGCCGTCATCACGCCCGGCATCATGACCGGGTTCTCGCTCATGCAGATCCTCTCCACGGCGCGCGTGGGCGCTCCCGCGACCGCGAGCCGGCCCTTCGATGCCGGGCGCGACGGGTTCGTCCTCGGCGAGGGCGCCTGGATGTTCGTCCTCGAGCCGTTCGAAAGGGCTCGCGCGCGGGGCGCGCGCATTTACGCCGAGGTCTGCGGCTACGGCACGACCTGCGACGCTTATCACCGCGTGCGCCTCGACGATTCCGGAGAAGAACCCGCGCGCGCGATGCGCGAGGCGATCGCCGACGCCGGCCTCTCCCCTTCGGACATCGGTTACGTGCAATACCACGGCACGTCCACTCTCCTCAACGACCGCATCGAGACGCGCGCGACGAAGATGGCGCTCGGCGAAGCCGCCGCCGGCATTCCGGGCAGCAGCGTGAAGAGCCAGATCGGGCACCCCCAGGGCGCGTCGGGAGCGGCCGGGATCGCCGCGACGCTGCTCGGGATGCAGTGCTCCTTCCTCCCGCCCACGATCAACCTCGAGACGAAGGACCCCGAGTGCGACCTCGACTACGTCCCGAACGCCGCGCGAAAGGCCGAGATCGAGTTCGCGCTCTGCAACGGGATCGCCTTCGGCTCCAAGAACTCCGCGCTCATTCTCCGCAACGGCCGCGCCCTCTGAGAACGATGAGCTTCTGGGTTCCGGAGCGGCGTCCCGAAGCGGAGCTCCTCGACGCCGACGGCGTCTCCGCGGGCGAAGCCGAGGCGAGCCTCGCCGACATCGAATGGGTGCACCGCCGGCTCGGCGGCCGCTCGCTCGTGCGCCGCCGCCTCCTCCCGCTTCTCGCTACCCTCGGCGCTCCTGGAATCGGGCTCTCGATTCTCGATCTGGGGTGCGGCTCCGGGCACGTGGGGCGGGACCTGGTCGAAGCGGCGTCGGCTCAGGGGATGCGCCTGCACGTTCTCGGCGTCGACCGCAAGGTCTCGCACGCGCGGCTCGCCGCGCGGGGCTCCACGGTCGCGGCGGACGCGTTCCGCCTCCCCTTCCCGGATCGGGGCGTGAGCGTCGTCCTCTCGACGCTCTTCCTGCACCATTTCTCCCCTGGCGAAGCGGCGACTCTCCTCGCAGAGTCCGGCCGCGTGGCCGCATCGGCCGTCGTGGTCCTCGACCTCACGCGGCACCGCCTCGCGCTCGCGGCGATCGGGGCGATCGGTCCGATCGCCTTCCGGAGCGCGCTCTCGGTCGCCGACGGCAAGACGTCCGTCCGGCAGGCTTATACGCCCGAGGAGATTGCCGCGATCGCCGCGCCCGTGCTGCCGGGAGCGCGCGTGTCGAAAGCCGCGCGCTTCGTTTGGGAGCTCGCGTGGATTCGCCCCTGAAGGACGACTGCGACGTCGCGGTGATCGGCGGCAGCCTTGCCGGCTCCGCCGCGGCGTGCGCTCTCGCGCGTTCCGGCGCGCACGTCGTCGTACTCGAGAAGGCCCGCTTCCCCCGCGACAAGGTCTGCGGGTGCTTTCTCTCGCACGAGGCGCTCCCGGTCCTTCGGAGGATGGGGATCGAGGAAGAGCTTAGAAGGGAAGATCCGGAAACGATCACGAGCTTCTCGCTCGTGGAGCGCGGCGGAAGAAGGGTCGAGGCCGATCTCCCGGCGCCCGTTCTCTCGCTTTCGCGACGACGGCTCGACACCCTCGCCGCCGGTGCGGCCGAGCGCGCCGGTGCCGAGATGCGCTTCGGCACGACGGTTCTTTCCCTCGAAGGAGATCTCCAGAAGGGCTTTCGCATCAAGGGCCCCGATTTCGAGCTGGGCGCACGCGCGGCCGTGGGCGCATGGGGACGTTACAGTCCGCTGGACGGACGCCTCGGCCGCACCTTCATTCGAAGAAAATCTTCTCTGTTCGGTTTTGGAAAGCAGTTCACGGGGAATTGCGAGCGCCTCTCTGGCCGCGCGGTCCTGCATTTCTTAGAAGGGGGCTATCTCGGCCTCTCGCGCGTCGAGAACGACCGCGTCAACCTCGCGGGTCTCGTGACGGCGGCCGTCGCGAAAAGGGCACACTCTTCCCTCGAGGAGCTCCTTTCGGAGGCCTCCCTAAAGAGCCGCGCGCTGGCCGCAGATCTCGAGGCGTTGTCTCCGCTGACGGGACCCGTTCTCCTGTCCGAACCCGTTCATCTGGGCGCACACGGAGCGCTCGCGGGAGACGTCCTCTGCGTGGGCGACGCCGCGGGCGTCATCGACCCGTACACCGGCACTGGGATGGCGCTCGCGCTGCTCTTCGGCGAGGCCGCTGCGGCGCCGGTCGCCGGCTTCCTCACCGGGGCTCTCGACGCCGCCGGATTGCGGCGCGCCCATCTTCGCCGGCACCGTGAGATCGCGGGCCGCCGCTTCTTCTTTTCGCGCCTCTTCCGCCCGTTCTTCTCAGGCGGCGTCGCCTCTCAGCTCATTCACCCCGCGGCGGCGCCGCTCGCGCGCTGGGCGGCGCGCGCCACGCGCGAATGATCAGGCCGCTGGGCCCTTTCGGATGGTCACCGTACCGGAATTCGATCGAATGGTCAGCCTCGGGCCGCCCCCGTTCAGCTTGCCCTCGCCCAAGATCGAGCCGGGCCGGTGCGAGATCGTGATCTCCGGGAATTGCGAGATCACGGCG
>JBGPDK010000023.1:0-27865 GCA_041482235.1 Thermoanaerobaculia bacterium
ATCCATCCCAGGTCGCGGGGTCGAAAAACAGGCCGGTCCACACCGTGTACTGCACCCCGCTCTTGTTCTTCCGCGAGGTGCGCTCACTTAGTTGATCATCCACGGCTCCGCAGCGCCCTGTGACTACGAGAAGTTCGTGGTCCCTGCTGGCATCGCCATTCACTTCAACCTTCCGAGTGTGCCAGCCCCCTATTTCCGCATCAAGTAGAGCTTCTCGGAACCGCCCGGAAATCAGGTAGAGCACAACGGCGTCTGTTGCCACGAGGTCCGGCCAGCTGCGCCTTCCGCGAGGCACACGGACTCTCACGGGTCGAGCTTCGTTCGCAACTCCCTTCAGCAAATCGAATCGGTCGATGCGTTCTTCCAAGTGGAGCACGACTGCATTTCTCGCACTGTCATCGCACAAGACATAGAAGTCAGGGATACGGCGGAGTTCAACGCCAGGGAATGTCATACTTCACCGCTAACACTCTGGCGTATTTATGTATGTCCTCCGCCGTGCGGTCCTTCTTCAGAAATGCGGTCCAGTCTGCATTAAACTGTGATGACTTCCGTAGGTGCACGGCGTGATCCCAGAAAGCGCCGAACTTCGGATCGTGAATGTTGAGCCCTGCCTTAGAGAACTGCTCTGCGAGCCTCTCGGCCTGAGAAAGCATGTGATGAGCGTCCCGGCCGGCGACCTCCTCGACGGACTTCCCGAGGGAGCGCATCAAGTTCTGCCTGAAGTTCCCAGAGGCGAACTTGAGAAGGCTTGCTTCTCCGGGCACCTCCAAGGCCATCGGGCTTGGCAGCATAGCGAGTGTGGGATCGGTGAGAAATGTATTCGCAGTTGCTGTTGCAACCTCGAACCAGTAGTTTCCGTTGGACCAGTTGGCGCTCATGGTTTGAGCGTTGACGAGTCCGTCAAAGGTGCGCTTTTGATTTCGATAGTCGACCGATGCCTGTGCGGCCTCCTCCGAAAGCCTTACTACTCGACCGTCCGGATCCACGTACTTCAGTGGATTATTTCTAGAGTAGGCATATCGATTCCACGACTGCGCGTCACCTACGTGCCCAGAAAGCTGGTCGGGACCGAGGAATCGCGCGAACCCGAAGTCATGATGCCGCGCGTGGTCGTAGAAGCGGCTCGACTCGTCGTCCCGTTCCATCGCCGCGAAGCGAAGGCGCTGTGGCGCCGTTTGCGGCTGAACCTCTTCCCCGTAGGGCCAGAACTTGTGACTCTCGCTGTCCGGCACGTCGATATGCGCCACGAACCGGGGGGTGCCGAGATGATCCGGGGAGTAGAAACTCCAGGGCGAGGTGTTTCCGCCGACGCTCGTGTTCGCGTACGACGCGACGAGGAGGTTCCCGAGAAAGACGTTGTCACGGGACGGTGTCGAGCCGGCAAACTCGGTGGACACGCGCTTGTCGAGATCCCTCAGGGTAAACGTCCAGCCGGCCGCCTGCGACTGCTTGCCGATCCGCTCGTTTTCCGCGTTGTACAGGTACGTCCAGGACCCGAAGGTCTGGGACGCCATCCGGTCCAAGCCGTCCCATGTGTACGACACCCAACCGGCCGGCCCCATCAGATTCCCGCGAAGGTAGTCGTAGCCGGCGACGTGATTCGTGGCCGCGTCGACCGTGAAGGACTGAGCGTTCACACCGGTCCGTGAATTCATGTTGCCGAACCGGTCGTACGAGAACTGCTGTGACCCGTTGGACGGATAGCTCGCAGACACGAGCCGGGAGCGGGAATCGTAGCCGAACGTGTCGGCGCCGATCACCGAGATATTGCCAGTTCCGTCGTACGAGTACGAGTCGAGATTGAATGGCTTCGTTCCATTCCCCAGGGTCGCGTAGATCTTCCTCGGACGCGGGAGCACGCCGTCAGGCTCGACCGTCGTCACCACGTCGAATCCGATTCCAAGCCCGTTCGTGTAACCCGCGAGCGCGCCCGAAGGCTGATACGACACGGACTTGACGAGCTGCAATCCATTCAGGTACTGGCGGACGGGGAGGCCCTGGTCGTATTCGGTCGCCACGACGAAGGGTAGCGTATTCGGGGTTTCCGGGCGTGGATGAACGTGTCCGCTCATCAACCCCAGGGAGTTGTAGTAGAAGCTCTCCGTCAGTTGCGGAAGCCCCCCGGTGCTGACCGCCGTGGTCTTCGTCGAGAGCCGTCCGCCCGTTCCCGCATACCAGAACGAATCCGTCACCGTGGACTGCCCCGAGGGGGGGTAGTTCGTCGACACGGAGGTCGTCAGCTTGCCGAGCGAGCTTCCACGTGAAGGCTCGTCATAGGTATTCGCCACGTACGTCCGGCCTTCGTTGCTCGACACGCTCGTGAGCCGACCCGCATAGTCGAACGAACGCGACAGCACGAGATTGCCCGGCTCCGTCTGCTGAAGCACGTTGCCCAGGCTGCCGATCGTGTCGTACGTGATCGTGCCCTTTTCCGGCGTCGTCTCGCTGCGCAGGAAGCCGAACCTGTCGTAGAGGAAGGTGCGCGTCTGCGCGCCCTGCGCGACCGACGTGAGCTTTCCGTTGACGTCGTACCCGTAGCTCGTGACGTCGCCTCCGGGTTCGGTGACACTGGTGATCCGCCCGAAGGCGTCCGCTCTGATCGCGGTGGTCGAGTCGGTTCCCCCCGAGCACGACCCTCCTGAATAGGTCCCGTGGACGCAGGCGGTCGTCGCCGCCTCCTGGGTGTCGCTGTAGAAGGCCGAGCCGTCGACGCGGCTGATGGTCTGAAGGCTGGAGTGCATCGAGCCGACGGCCTGCTGAGGCCGGCCGAAGGGGTCGTAGCAGAGCCTGTATGTGCCGGGAGCGCTCGTCGGACGAAAGGTCGAGAGCGACCCTCCCGGGAAGCTGCAGCTCGTCTGGAGGTTCGCTGACACGGTTTCCGCCGTGGCGTCGTCCACCCATTCCGATTTGAAGTAGTCATTTCCTGCAGGATCGAACTTCGTGTAGCGCTTGGCGTACCGCGAGCCCGGCATGAGTCTGCGTTCGCGGACCGTCCGGCCGAGCCCGTCGTAGTCGTACTCCTCGTACGTAGAGAGGCCCGGCCCGCCGTTTCGGGTCGCGATGGTCTGGACCGGCGAGGGGTAGCTGACGGCGGTAACCGTCTCGCCAGGGGCCGTGATGCTCGTCGGCCGACCCAGGCTGTCGTAGAGGTAGCTTGTCTGAAGGCCAGCGGTGTCACGTGAGGATGTGATCCAGCCGGTCTTCGAATCGCGGGTGACGTCGTACTTCAGCCAACCCCCTTGTGCCGGTCCATTCACAGCGCGAGCGGACACTCTCTGCCCATTCTGGTATGTGAAGTCCGTCGCGAAGATGTCGCCGTTGCCGGGCGAGCCTGCCCATGAGGCGGGATCGGGTCGCAGTGTGAAACACGCGTTCGGACCCGGCTCCGGGGGGGGCCAGGCGAAGGTGCCCGTGTATCGCGACGCGACGTTTCCGTGAGTATCGACGACACCTTGAGACGTCTTCGTATAGCGACAATCGGCGAAAAGGAGGCTTCGACCCGAATCCCAGGTCAAGGTCCCTCTCAGAAACCCGTTCGCCTGCGCGGTGTGGTCGTAATCAAAGTATTGGTTCAGCGAGCCCGTCGCGTCCGTCGTGATCCGCTTGTCGAGGAGGTTCGGGAACCAGGGTGCTGTAGAGGGTGTCCAGTACGTCGTGGTCGTACGGTTGTCGTTTCCCAGATTCCCCGAGATCGTCTCGATGTTGTAGTGCTGGCCGTTTCCGTTCCAGGTACGACCGGGCAGCTCGGAATACGTCAGCGCGCGGTACGGACACGATGAGCACGTGCCATCGGCTGCAGTCGTTCCGTAGTAGGTCGTTTCGCTCTTCAGCCGACGGTTGAGGAGGGGGTTGTTCGCACAGGAGCCTATCTCCACGCTGCAGGTGTCGTACTCATGAGTCCGGAGCGTGACCCGAACCGCTTTATTCGCGCAGAACGGGTAGTCGGTCGCTCCTCCGCAGGCGGGCTGGCTGATGGCGGAGGCGGGGTTTGGGTCCGAGTCGTACGTCGCCTCACGGATGTCGCTTCCTGTACGATCGCCGGATGTCTGGATCGCGTTTCCGGCCGGTCCTGACCAGAAAAGAACGGACTTCGCCCGGCGATTGCCGTCCACGTCGGGGGGGGTGAGAACGACGGTGAGCGTCTGCGCGCCCCTGTTGTTGCCCCAAGCTCCCTGCTCGCCGAAGGGGAAGGAATACTGGGTATAGAGGGTGTCGGCGGCGATGCCACCCACGGTCACGGTCTCGCTGCGCTTCACGATTCCGAACTGCGTGTCGAGGTAGCGAGTTTTGTCATCGTCAGCGCAGTTTCCTTTTGGGAGGAGCGGCATGACCTGCGATTGCAGTTGGCTGCCCGACGACGATGGCGCCGCCGCGACCTCGACGGGGGCGTCCGGCGGAACGGGTAACGGGTTGCAGTTCAGGCTCAGGACATTCACGCGGCCGTGGTAGAAAGACCATAAACCCCGTTCATAGTTGATCGTTGCCCCGGTTGGAAGCGTCATTTCCGTCAGCAAGGCTCCCCCATAAGAGAACCGGTAAGCCGGCGCTCCCCCAATGTCGGCGGGGAGCTGCAGCAGGGCGATCTCCTCCAGATACGTATCGAAGAAGTGCGGCCCCGGGTCCGCGCCACAGAACCGCCCGAATGGCTGGCCCCCCGGGAGGTAGCCCAGCGTCCACGTGGCAGGAGAGGGTTGCCCGTTCACATGAACAGGAAATGTGAACGTCTGGATGCGCCCTCGCGCGTCCAGTTTGATCGAGATCTCACCGGTGGGGAGCGAAATCGCCCTGGGGAGCCAGGTCTGCACCGCCTGAGGGGGAGCCAGCATCGTCTGATCGGCTGCCGACCCGCCGGAACACGCCGAGGTGTCCCCATAGCTCCACCGCGGAGTCGCGATGTTCGTGTAATACGAGACGTTCATCGTGTTACCGAAGGGGTCGGACAGCGAGGTGAGATACCACCCGTTCCGGCCGCGGCCGAAATCGTGCGTGTAATTGGATGGCGGGTCGTCGTCAAAGCCGGTAACCTGCCAGCCGAAGACGTAGTGGTTTCCGTCTCCGTCCCACATCTCCGGCGCCGTGTTCGGGCCGTTGGGATGCTCGAGGTGATATTGCGCAGGCTGAGTGGACAAGTTGATTTCCGCTCCGTCCCAGCGGAAGAAGCAGTCACCCTGCCCGCCGCAAAAGCCGATTTTTCCCACTCGGAAACTCCAGCCCGCGCCGAGAGCCGGGTCTCCCGAGAAAGGCATGTAACGCAGGTCGGGCCGCGGCGGATATGGATGGCCGGGCTCTGAAATCCGGGAGTTGTACGTGAGCATCGCCTGGAACTTCAGCTTCGGGCCGATCGGATAGGCGGGGCCCATCGGAATCGGGATCGTCAGGTTGCCGTTGTACAGGTTGATCGAATCGACCTCCGAGTGGTGAAAGATGCTCTTCACGTAGCCGGGGACCGCATCCGGATCGTCATCCGGGCCTTTTTGGGCAAGAAGAGGCAGGCCAGCGACCAGAATGAGCGCAGCTACGATCAGCCGACGCGACATACCCGCCGCCTCCCGTGACAGAAAGAGCGTTCTGCCCCCAGGTGGCGAGCACTTCGATGGATAAGCGCCCATAACAGCTCTCCTTTGCTCGGAGACCTGAAAGCCCCAATCAGTTTCGGTCCGAAGTCCTGGAAGAACATCGTCCTTTTTGCGGAACGCACCATGATGCCGCTGACTCATATTGGGGCGAAGGACCGGGGACGCCCGGAAAACGAACACAACTCACACTGGCCGGCGCTGCCCACCGTTACTTTCAGACAGATTAGACTGGCCGCTTTGACCCCCCACCGCCACGTTTAAGGCAAGCGAAGACCGCAGCTGCCCCCCAGTTCGCGTCTGCGTCGAAGGCTGAGCTCAGCCCTTCGGCAGGTTCTTCGCCGCGAAGTCCCAGTTCAGGAGGTTGTCGACGACGGCGGTGACGTAGTCCTTCCGCCGGTTCTGGTAGTCGAGGTAGTAGGCGTGCTCCCAGACGTCGAGCGTCAGGAGCGGCGTCGCGGCGGTCGTGAGCGGGTTTTCGGCGTTCGGCGTCTTGACGACCTTGAGCTTCTTGCCCTCGGCGACGAGCCACGCCCAGCCGCTCCCGAACTGCCCCATAGCGGCAGCAGAGAACTCGGTCCGGAACCCCTCGTAGCCGCCGGCGAAGGACGCCTCGAGCCTCTCGACGATCTCCTTCGGCGGCTTCGCGTCGCTCTTCGGGCGCAGGCTGTTCCAGTAGAACGTGTGGTTCCAGATCTGCGCGGCGTTGTTGAAGACGGCCGCCTTGTCGGCCTTGCCCGCGGCGCCCTTCACGATCGCGACGAGGTCGAGGTCCGCCTCCGGCTTGCCCGCGATGAGGCCGTTCAGGTTGTCGACGTAGGCCTTGTGATGCTTGCCGTAGTGGAAGCCGATGGTGTTCTTCGAGATGAACGGCTCGAGCGCGTTGTCGGCCCACGGAAGCGGGGGAAGATTCATGGGAGATGCTCCTTTCGCGATCGCTGGAAAGCCCGCGTCTTTTGCGGCGAAAACGGCGGCGGCGAGGGCGGCGGTCTTGACGAAATCGCGGCGGCTGTCGTTGCTGTTTTCACTCATGGAACTATCCTAACAGGCCATGAGCCGACGCCTGTTCCCCGTCTTCCCCGCCTCCCTCCTCCTGCTGGCGGCGGTCCTCGCCTCCGCGCAGAGCTTCCCCGTCGAGAAGTTCACGCTGAAGAACGGGATGACCGTGATCCTCTATCCGGATCACAGCCTGCCCGTTGCAGGCGTGAACATCTGGTACCGCGTGGGCAGCAAGGACGAGCTGCCCCGCCGAAGCGGCTTCGCCCACCTCTTCGAGCATCTGATGTTCATGGGGACCGAGCGCGTCCCGAACGGCGACTTCGACCGGATCATGGAAGCGGCGGGCGGCTCGAACAACGCCTCGACCGCCCCCGACCGGACGAACTACTACTCGTCCGGCCCGGCGTCGCTTCTGCCCACGCTCCTGTGGCTCGACGCGGACCGGCTCGAGGACCTCGCGCGGGCGATGGACCAGAAGAAGCTCGACCTGCAGCGCGACGTCGTCCTGAACGAGCTGCGGCAGAGCTACGAGAACCAGCCGTACGGCCGCGCGGAGCTCGCCATCCAGTACCTGCTCTATCCCGCCGCGCACCCGTACCACTTTCCGACGATCGGGACGGAGGAGGACCTGAAGGCGGCGCAGGTGAACGATGTGAAGGACTTCTTCGCGACGTACTACACGCCTTCCAATGCGAGTCTCGTGGTGGCGGGCGATTTCGACCCGAAGGAGATCCGGCCTCTCGTCGAGAAGCTCTTCGCTTCGCTCCCGCGCGGCGCCGACGTGCCGCGGCGCCCGGTCCCCCCCGCGGCGCTCGACGGAGTGAAACGGGGCGTCGCCTTCGACAAGGTGCAGCTTCCGCAGCTTTCGTTCGTGTATCACGCCCCGAAGGGCTTCGGTCCCGGCGATGCGGAGACGGACCTCGCCGCCGCCGTCCTCGCCGACGGCAAGAGCAGCCGCCTCTACAAGCGCCTCGTCGTCGACGACGCGCTGGCGGCGTCCGTCATTGCGAACAATACGAGCCAGCTCCTCGGCTCGATCTTCCGCATCGACGTCCAGACGCGCCCCGATGCGGACCTCGACCGCGTGGAGAGGATCGTGGACGAGGAGCTCACGCGCTTCCTCAGGGACGGCCCGACGGCGAAGGAGCTCGACGAACGCAAGGCCACGATCGAGGCCGGAAAGCTCGCCGCCCTGCAGCGCCTCGAGACGCGCGCGGATAACATGAACGAGTACGAGTTTTACTGGGGCGAGCCGAACGGCTTTCAGCGCGACCTCGACCGGTATCGACACGCCACGCCGGCGGCCGTGCTCGAGACCGCGCGGCGCGTGATCACGCAGAACGCCCGCGTCCTCTTCCGGGTCCTGCCCGAGCAGCCGAAGCGGGTTCCCGGCCCGCGCGACGCGCGGCCGAAGGACGGCCAACCCGCGCCGTTTCGCCCGCCGGCGCCGGAGCGCTTCACGCTCGCGAACGGAATTCCCGTGCAGTTCTGGCACGTGCCCGATCTGCCGCTGACCGCCGCCACGCTCGTCTTCCAGCCGGGCGGGCCGCTAACGGCTCCCGATGGCCGCGACGCGGGGCTTGCATCCCTGACCGCGCAGATGCTCGACGAGGGCGCGGGCGACCTCGACGCGCTGCGCTTCGGCGAGGCCGTGGCATCACTCGGAGGCCGGCTCTCCGCCTCGGCCGGCCGCGAGGCCCTGGAAGTCAGCCTGACCGTTCTCTCGCGCAACTTCGGCAAGGGCGCCTCCCTTCTCGCCGACGCGGTGCGGCGCCCGCGATTCGAAGAGAAGGACTTCGCACGGGTCAAGCGGCTGGCCCTGGACGACCTCGTCCAGTCGGACGAGAGACCCGACGAGGTCGCCGGGCGCGTCACGAGCCGCGCGCTCTATGGCGACCGGCATCCCTTCGCGTGGCCGGTCGACGGCACCCCGGCTTCGGTCGAGGCGATCACCCTCGAGCGCGTGAAGGCCGAGCGGGCTGCTTTCGTCCGGCCCGACCTCGCGACGCTTCTCGTCGCGGGCAGCCTCCCGGCTGCCGACGCGAAAGCGGCGCTCGAGAAGGCGCTGGGCGACTGGAAGGCCGAGGGCCCGCGCCCGCCGGCCTTTCCGTTTCCGGCGGCCCCGCCCCCTACGGTCCGCCGGCCCCGGGTCTTCCTCGTGGACCGGCCGGAGGCCCCCCAGACGATCGTGCGCTTCTCCGCGCCCGCGCCGAAGTTCGCCGATCCCGCGCGCCCGAAGCTCCGCCTGCTCGGCACGATCCTCGGAGGCAGCTTCACGAGCCGCCTGAACCAGAACCTGAGGGAGAAGAACGGATACACATACGGCGCGAGCGCCCGTTTCGGCCTCGGGCGCGAGGTCGGTGTGTTCGGCGCCGGCGCAGATGTCACCGCGAAAGTGACGGGCGCCTCGCTGAAGGAGTTTCTCGCCGAGTTCGCGCGCCTCTCGGGCGGCGACGTGACGGCGGAGGAAACCGGGAAGGCGCGGGACATCGTGAAGAACAGCGCCGTGCAGGCCTTCTCGGGCCTCTCGGGAATTCTCGCAACCGCCTCGAGCTATGTCGAGCTCGGCGCGCCTTTCGAGATGCTCGGCGAGGACCTCGCCGCGCAGTCCGCCCTCGACGCCTCCGCCCTGAACACCGCCGCAAGGACCGCGCTCGCGCTCGACCGCGGCGTTCTCGTCCTCGTCGGGGACAAGGCCGCGATCCTGCCGCAGCTCAAGGACCTCCCGCTCCCGGCCCCGATCGAGGTCGACACATGGGGGAATCCGAAGAGCCCCTAGGTGGACTCTAACGGTTGACGCTCAGGTCAGCGGTCGGGAGGAACCTCGGCGGCCGCCGGTGCTTTGTCGCCTGTTCATAGGCGTAGGCGATCCGGATCAGGATGGGCTCGCTCCAGGCGCGGCCGAAGAAAGAGATTCCGACGGGAAGACCCAAATAGTAGCCCGCCGGCATCGTGATGTCGGGATAGCCGGCGACGGCCGGCAGCGTCGAGCTGCCGTTGACGCCGTAGTCTCCGTTGACGAGGTCGATCAGAGTCGGCGGCCCGCTCGTCGGAGCGACGAGAGCGTCGAGCTTGTGGTGGTCCATCGTCTTGTCGATCCCGTCCTTCTGCGAGTTCCTGAGGTCTTTCTCGAGCGCCTTGCGGTAGGCCTTGTCCGTCAGCGGGCCTTTCTTCTCCGCCATCTCGAAGATTTCCTGGCCGAAGTAGGGCATCTCCCTCTGGCGGTTCTTGTCGTTGAAGTCGATCAGGTCCTTCAGCGTCCGCACGCGGGCATTCGGCAGCGCGAAGAGGTACACATTCAGGTCGGCCTTGAACTCATAGAGGAGGACTTCGAGCTCGTTCTTCTCGAACGCGCTCGTCGTCTCGATGTCGGCGGGATCCACGATGACAGCACCCAGGCGTTTCATGTCGGCGATTGCCGCCTCGACGAGGCGGTCCGCTGGCGCGTTCTGGCCGTAAAGGCCCTTTCGCGGCACCCCGATGCGAGCTCCCTCCAGTCCCTTCGGGTCCAGGAACTTCGTGTAGTCGGGTTTCCCTTTGCCGGCTGCGGCCTTCGAGGCGGGGTCGGAAGGGTCGGTCCCCGCGATCGCCGACAGGAGGAGAGCGGCGTCGGCGACGGTCCGACACATCGGACCCGGCGTGTCCTGGCTGTGCGCGATGGGAATGATGCCCGTGCGACTGGCGAGGCCGAGAGTCGGCTTGATTCCGACGAGCGAACAGTTGTTCGACGGCGAGACGATCGACCCGTCCGTCTCCGTGCCGATCGACGCCGCGCACAGGTTCGCCGCCGTGGCGGCACCCGACCCGGAGCTCGAGCCGGACGGGTTGCGGTCGAGGGCATAGGGGTTCCGGCACTGTCCGCCGCGCCCGCTCCATCCGGAGGAGGAATGCGTGGAGCGGAAGTTCGCCCATTCCGAGAGGTTCGTCTTGCCCAGGATCACCGCTCCAGCTTCGCGCAGCAGCTTCGCGACGGTGGAATCGGAGGAGGGGATGGATCCCTCCAGGGCGAGCGATCCGGCCGTCGTCGTCATGCGGTCGGCGGTTCCGATGTTGTCCTTGATCAGGATCGGGATGCCGTGGAGCGGTCCCCGCACCCGCCCGACCTTTCGCTCCCCGTCGAGCTTCTCCGCGATCGCGAGTGCGTCCGGGTTGATCTCGAGCACGGAGCGCAGCTCCGGCCCGCGCCTGTCCAGCGCTTCGATGCGGGCGGCGTACTTCTCCGTGAGCGACCTCGCCGATTCCTCGCCGGAGCCCATCCGCTTCTGCAGGTCCAGGATCGTCATCTCCTCGAGCTCGAAAGGCTCGGCTTTCGCCGCTTGCGCCGCGAGAGCCGTCGCGGAGCGCCCCACGCCCGCCGGGAGCAGGGCCATGACGCCGCCCGCGCCGGCGTAACGAAAGAGCGTTCTCCGGTCCAGGGCTGCCGTCTTCGTGCTCCGGGCGCTTTGCCTCATCCGTTCCTCCGCTGAAGGTCATTGAAGAGATATCACGGAGCCGGGATCCCCGGCGGACACCCCGCCCTCCGGACCGGGACATTGCAGATGTCTCTAACAGTTGACATCTCTCCATCCCAATTGCTATAAGCACATGTCGTGAAGTCCGGAGCGAAGGAGCGCCCGACGATGGCCGAGCAGCGCTGGTACCTCCTGATCCACCAGCTTCCGCCAAAGCCGCTCTACCTGCGGGCCAAGATCCGCCAGCGGCTCGATCGCGTCGGCGCCCTCCCTCTGAAGAATTCCGTCTATGTGCTCCCTCGCACCGACGAGGGACTCGAAGACCTTCAGTGGATCGCCGAGGAGGCGATCGCGGGCGGCGGTGAGGCGTTCGTCTGCGAGTCCGGATTCGCGTTCGGGATCAAGTCCGAGGATCTGGTCGAGAAGTTCCGGCGCGCGCGCGCGGCCGACTTCGAAGCGCTCGCGGGAGAGATCCGGACGGTGCTCCGGGCGCTCGGACCCCGGCTTCGCAAGGGCCCGCCGGCGGAGGACCTCGCGGCCCGCGTCACACGCCTGAAGAAACGGTTCGAGGAGATCTCCGCCATCGACTTCTTCGATACCCCGGCGCGCCACGAGGCGGAGATGGCGCTCCATTCGACCGAGGCCCGCCTCCGCCCGCCTGATGCGCCCGCGCGGAAGACGAAGGACGGCCGGGCGGAGCTGGTCGGCCGGACCTGGGTGACGCGGACGGGCATCCAGATCGACCGGATCGCTTCGGCCTGGCTCATCTGCCGCTTCATCGACGCCGACGCGCGCTTCCGCTTCGTTTCCGCCGGCACGAAAGAGGGCGACCCCAGGGAGATCCGGTTCGACATGGTCGGTGGCGACTTCACGCACGAGGGCGACCGCTGCACGTTCGAGACGCTCGTGTCGCACGCCGGGATTACCGACCCGGCCGTCGCGCAGATGGCCCAGATCATCCACGACGTCGACCTCAAGGACGGGAAGTACGGGCGCACCGACGCGCCGGGAGTCCAGCGGATCGTCCTGGGTCTCGTCCTCTCCCATCCCGAAGACGACGCCCGCCTCGAGCGGGGGTTCGCTCTCTTCGACGACCTCCACCGGTCTTTCTCGAGGAGCACCGGGGCCTCGGGCGCCCAGCGGACGCAGGGCGCACCCCGGCCGCCCGCGTGAGCTCGAAGCCGCCGCCGTCCCTCCGGCAGATGTTTCTGTACTTCCTGCGCCTCGGGGCGCTCGGGTTCGGCGGGCCCGTGGCGCTCGCCAACGCCATTCGCAAGGACCTTGTCGAGCGGCGGCAGTGGCTGACCGAGGAGGAATACGACGACGGCCTCGCCATCGCCGCCGCCTGCCCGGGGCCTCTCGCCTACCAGCTCGGCGTGTATTGCGGGTACGTCCGCCATCGCGTGACCGGCGGCCTCGCGGTTGCGGCCGCCTTCGGTCTCGCGCCCTTCACGATCGTCGTCGCCGCCGCGTGGGCCTACACGCGGTTCGCCGCAACCTGGCAGTTGCGCGGGCTTTTCTACGGCGTCGCCCCCGTGGTCGTGGCGCTGATCGTGAAGGCGTGCTGGAACCTGGGCAGGAAGACTCTGAAGAGGGATGTCGTCGCGTGGGTGTTTTTCATCCTCGCCTGCACGATCACGGTCGTCGTCCAGAAGGAGCTGACGGCGATCTTCCTCGTCGCCGGCGCGCTCGGCGTCTTTCTGTTCCGATCGGGCCCGCCCGCCGCCTCCCGCCCACCAGGACCCCCGCAGGCGGCGCTGGCCGGCCCGGGCCTCCCCGCGATGGCGTTCTTCGCGGGCGGCGCGGCCGGCGGGATGAGCGGAAAGCTGTTCCTCTTCTTCTTCAAGACGGGGCTCCTCGTCTTCGGGAGCGGCCTCGTCATCGTCCCGTTCCTCAAGTCGTACGTCGTCGATCAGTATCACTGGCTCTCGAACCGCGAGTTCCTCGACTCCGTCGCCATCGGCATGATCTCGCCCGGCCCGGTCGTCATCACGGCGACGTTCGTGGGCTATCTGCTCGCCGGCCTTCCGGGCGCCCTGGCGGCGACGATCGGCGTCTTCTCTCCCGCCGTCCTGTTCACGATCTTCGCCACGCCTCTCCTCCTCCGTTACCGCGGGAACCGATGGCTCTCGGGGTTCATCCGGGGCGTGACCGTCGCGGTCGTCGGCGTCCTCGCGGGCACGACGTACCTGGTCGGCCGAACCGCCGTTGGCGACACCCTCACCGTTGCCGTCGCGCTCGTCAGCCTCGCCATTCTGATCTACTTGCCCAGACTTCCCGAGCCAGTCCTCGTCGGAATCGGGGCGCTGATCGGCCTCATCGCGTACCCGATCCTCCTCCCGGGTTGGGTGCTGGGATAGCGTCGCTATGGACGGAACGTCCAACGAACCTTCAGCGCCACATGCTCGGCCTGCGGCTCGAACCGGTACCGCGCATTCCCCGTCTCGCGCCAGCCCCGGTTCCAGACGAGGAAGAGCTCCGTTTCGGGTCGAGGGCTCCAGCGGAGTCGCCCGTTCACGCCGAGGTTTCGGGACTCGGTGTCGTACTGGACGTTCGCCGACAGGGAGAGGTCTGGCGAGAGCGAGGAGACGCCCCGGAGCTGCCAGAGGCGGGTGACGAAGCGACCGACGGGTAACGAGCCGTAGTCGTTCTCGCCGTCCAGCTCGACCTGGAGATGTGCGGCGGGACTCGTCCAGCTCAGGTACGTCGTCACCTGCGTGAGCGTCCCGCCGTAGAACCCGCCGAACCAGACGGTCGCGCCGGAGCGCAGGGGCCGGTGGTCCGAAGACTGGGCCTCGAGGCGGAGCCGCGAGAAGTGGTAGCGGCCCGGCGGAATGACGACGCCTGGCGCCACTTCGAAGAGGGCATCGAGCCGCTCGTACTCAGGGGCAAGGTTCGCCTCGAAGTGCTCCCCGCTCTGAGTGCGGACATTGAAGGGAGCCATGAAGACCTGGAACGACTCGGTCTCGCCCGACGGATCTGTCACGAGGTGCGGCTCGACCTCGAAGAAGAACTGCCGAACCCACGAGAAGAACCCGCGCTCCGGGCGGGGCTGGAAGGCCGCGTACAGGTCGTAGCTTCGGACGCCCGGGCGGGGCAAGAACCCGAGCGCGGGATGCAACGCGTCGCCGAGGTCCTTGACGTCCAGGTACGCGTTCCAGAGGTCGTTCGGGTAGTCGACCCTGAGACCCCAGCCGGTAGGTCGACCAGGTGCGGTGCCGCCCCCACCCCGCGCTCCCCACAGTCCGACCCGGAGGTCCTTGTCCCCCTGGAACGTGGAGGTCTGCCAAACGGCGTCCAGGCCCGTGAGCGAGCTCTGCGTGGACCCCTGCGGATCTCCCCGCGTGACGATCGTCCCGAGGCGGAGATGGCTGTCGACGTCGTACGCGAAGCGCCCCGCAAAGAGGTTCGTGCGCCGTGCGACGTCGGAGCTGCCCGTCTGAACGTCGAGGATTGCGATTCCGAACGCCCCCGCCCGACCCAGCAGCTTCACGCCGCCGTCGAGTGGCACGATCTGCTCTGCCGCGAGGCCGACGCGCCGCGAATAGAACGGGATGAAATCCGTCCCGAGACCGAGGCCGAACTGGAAGAGGTTCGAGCCCTCGAGGAAAAAGGATCGCTTCTCGGGGAAGAAGAGCGGGAAGCGCGTGAGATTGATCTGGCGCGCGTCGACCTCGGTCTCGGCGAAGTCGGTGTTGAGCGTCAGCACGGCGTTGAGGTGCGGCGTCACGTTGTAGCCGACGTCCAGCCCCGCGTCCCCCTTGCGCGTCCTCGTCCCGGCGTCGAAATCGCTCGTCAGGCGACCGAGCGCGAACGGGCTGACCGAGAGTCCGAGCCCCTGCTTGAGGCTGGACAAGCCCCGAAGCGTTCCGGCGCGCTTGAAGTCGTCGAACTTCGAGTCGAGCGTCGTCCCGGACCAGCGGAGCGTCGTCCGGAGGCGCGGGATGAAGCGCTCGACCTCGAGCCCCCACGCGTCCCGCCCGGCGGTGAATCGGAGCGTCTGCGCGGGGATGCGAAGCTCGGCCGTCCACCCCGTAGGCGTGCGCCTCGTCTTCGCCTCCCAGATCCCGTCCCAGTCGAGCGACGTGGCGTCGGGCCCGGCGATGAGGCCATCGAGGCGTGCGCCGGCGACGTTCACACGGAAGACGTAGCCGTTCCGGCCGTCGCCGAACGGGTCCAGGGCGATGGCGACGCTGTCGTCTCCCGTCATGTCGGCGTCGCGCTGCATGGTGTGCGCGACGAGGCGCGACGGATCGGGGTCCGTGCACGTGAACCCCACATAGAGGCTGCCTTGGTCCGCGAGGAAGCGGACCTCGGTCCGGAATGCCGTCAGCTCGCCCGGCCTCGGGGCCTGCTGCGACAGTACGATGACCCCGGCCGATTCCCACGCAGGCTCGTCGAGGACGCCGTCCACGAATATCCGCCCCGCCGCGCCGGCGGCGGTCACTTCAGGCCGACCCGCCGCGTTGGCGGCCGGTACGACCAAGATCGAGAACGTGAGCGCGGCCGCCAGCGCAACGAAGGTTCCGGAGGAGCGGCGCTTGGCGCGGCCCTTCGTCAGTGCCCTTCGACCGTGAGGTCGTCGAACTGAATGACGGAGTCGGCCTTCGTCCACAGGCCCACCTTACCCGCGTCCTTGAACGTCTCATCCCTGGCGTCCAGGACTCTCTGCCCGTCGCAGGTCACGATGAATCGGTCGCCCGCGGCTTCCAGCTTCAGCGTGTGCCACGCGTTTTTCGCGACCTTGACACCCTTGTTCTGGAACGCTCGCCGAGACCCCTTCACGACGTGGTAGATCGTGCAGTTGTCCTCGTCGGCGTTGCAGCGCGTGAGGTAGTAGTTGTCGGCGTCGCGGTACCGCCACACGAGGCCGAAGCCCTGGTCGACGTCGCCCGAGACCGGCCGGGCCCGGACCGTCAGCGTCACGTCCCTGTACGTACCCTCCTTCACCACCGCGAGCGGGAAGCGGTAGTCGGTCGGATCCGCGCTGGTCTGGGCGAGCACGCGGTTTGAGGGTTTGTCCCTGTCGGCCTCGACCACCCACTTGCCATCGGCGCCGCCGCCCGTGCGTGCGAACTCGAAGCCCGAAGGAGGGGCGCCGACAGCGTCCCCGTCGAACGTAAACGTCCTGGGTCCAGTCGCGGGCTGCTGCCCGAACGCGGCGAGTGACCATGTGAGAAGGATCGCGGGCGCGATCGTCCTGACAGCTGTCTTGGTCGTCTTCGGTCGATTCATTTCGAACTCCCTTCTGAGCGAACGAGCGGTCCCTTCACGAAGACAGCACGAGCCGCCTCGGCGACGGGAGGAAGGCGGCCGCCCAGGCGGTCCCGAGGACCCCCAGCGCGCCCGCCGCGAGGAACGTGAAGGCCGGACGGAGGCTCCAGAGCACGCCTCCGATCGCGGCTGCGCCCGCGACCGCGAAGCCGCGGATGGCGTAGTAGACGCCGACCGTTCGGCCGCGGGCGGTTTCGTCCGCGAGGTCCACGATGAGTGATTTCCTCGCCGGTTCGCCGATCTCGCGGAGCCCACCGAGGGCGTACGCCCCGACGAGCTGCGGGAATGAGGTCGCGCAAAGGACCGCCACGGGAAAGAGCGTGAAGAAGGCGTACGTGAGGACGACGAACGGCTTCCGCTCGACGCGTTCCGCAAAAGCTGCCGCCGGCAGGTACGAGAGGATCGAGGTCGCGGTCAGGACCGCCACGAGGACGCCGAACTGCGCGGGCGAGACCCGGACGACCTCGATCGCCCAGACGACGAGGAACACGTCGGGCAGCCCCTCGCAGAGTCGGATCAGGCAGTCGGCGACGAGAAGTTGCCGGAGCGCTGGTTGGAGCCGGACGGGGGTGGATGCCGTCGTCAGCGTCAGCGCCGGTCGCTCCTCTCGGAATCGAAAGGCGCGCCACAGGACCACGAGCATGGCGAGGCAGAGGACGAACGAGGCGGCGAAACCGACACGGAGGCCGGCCCGCATCCCGAGGCGCTGGATCAGGAGCCCGCCCAGGGGAGGCGCGAGGACGATGGGAATCCGCTTCACGACGGCCTGGACCGTGAATCCGACGAGGCGTCTTCCGCCTCGGAGCTCCTCGGCGATCAGGGCGAACGACGCCGGGAGGCCGAGCGACCGCCACGCCATCACGAGGAAGAGACCGGCGAAGATCGCCGGGATCGTCGACCACGTCAGGTAGCACGCGATCCCGAGCGTCGTCATGGCGCCGAAGAGCAGGAGCGCTCTTCCGCTCCCGAGCCGGTCCGAGAGAGCTCCACCGGGGTAGGCATAAGCAGCGTCGAGGAGATCGCGCAGTGTTCCGTAGGCGCCAAGGACGAGGGCGGAGCCCCCGAGGGAGCGGAGGAACTCGGGAAGGAAGCGGCTCCAAAGCTCCTCACCGAAGCCGTACACGAAAAGCGCCACGGCCAGGACCGCTACTCTCCGATCCCGCATCGAGAGCCTTATATCAACTGATACTACGCACCGTCAACTGATAGAAGACACGTGCTAGTCTCTTCGCCGATGAGCACGATCTCTCGATTGCGCCGACTTTGCGGGTGGCCGATGAGCGCGTGGCTGATCGCGTCAGCCGTCGTCGCCCGGCCTGCCGCCGCCGTGCAGCCGCTGGTGACGGGCGATGTGCCGACAGCCGACAAGAACCACGTCGAGGTATACGTGGGCATGGGCTACCAGGAAGCCGACCGCATTGAACGACAACTGCCGTTCACCGAAATCGTCTACGGACTGACGGACCGGCAAGAGATCACGTTTGAGTGTTCGTATCTTTCGGCGGACGGGCGGCATGGGTTCGGGGACGCCGTGCTGGGAACGAAAGTTCTCATCCTGCCCGAAGCCGACCAGCGGCCCGGCGTCGCCGGCTCGTTCGAATTGAAGCTGGCTAATGGCGATGCATCCAAAGGGTTGGGCACGGGCGTACTGGAATACGATTTTCGGCTGCGGGCGCAAAAGACGTTTGGCTGGTTCATCGCGCTCGTCAACGCCGGCTACACCATCACCGATCAACGGGATGAGGTGTCCCTGGCGTTTGCGCAGGAGTATCGAGTCAGCGCCAAGCTCGCGTTGCTGTCGGAACTTTACTGGCGAAGCGGCGCGGGGTCAGGCGAACCGGCCCGGTTCGCAGGTGACGTGGGCTTCAAATTTCACCTGGTCAGGCATCTCGATGTTCACGCCGCCGTTGGCAAGAGCCTGCGTGGCGCCAACCGCGGCGGCCCGGCCCCGCGCGTTTATGCAGGCATCAAGCTCGAGATCTGACGAAAGAGATTCAGATCTTGGATTCCTTGAACACCACGTGCTTGCGCACGACCGGGTCGTACTTCTTGACCTGCATCTTGTCCTGATGCAGCTTCTTGTTCTTCGTGATCGTGTAGAAGTACCCGGTGTCCGCCGTCGAGACGAGCTTCACTTTCTCGCGCATGGCCTAGATCCTCTTCCCCTCGCGCCGCATCCCGGCGACGACGGCGTCGATCCCCTTCTTGTCGATCGTCCGCATGGCGGCCGTCGAGACGCGCAGGCGCACCCACCGGCGCTCGCTGGCGAGCCAGAAGCGCTGCGAGCGGAGGTTCGGCTTGAAAAGCCGTTTCGTCTTGTTGTTGGCGTGGGAAACCTTGTTTCCCGTTACCGCCCGCCTTCCCGTGATCTGGCAGATTCCGGACATCTCGAGCTCCTCCGACAGAATTTGCGAGACTAGCAGATCGCGAGTTCAGACGCAAGTCATGTGTTCACAGTGTCTTCGGGCGCTGGGCGCTCGTTCATCGCGAGAGCCTCAGGCCTTCGCCTGCTTCGCGACGGCCTCGGCGGCTTTCTTGGCGGCCTCGGGATCGCCGAGGTATTGGCTCGAGACGCGGCGGAACGCCGTGTCGAGCGTGTACACGAGGGGGATTCCCGTCGGGATGTTGAGCTCGGCGATGTCGTCGTCAGAGATGCCGTCGAGATGCTTCACGAGCGCGCGCAGGCTGTTCCCGTGCGCCGCCACGAGGAGCTGCTCGCCGCGCCCGAGGCGCGGCACGATGCGGTCGTACCAGAACGGGAGAAACCGCTCGACGACCTTCTCGAGGCTCTCGGTCGCCGGCAGGAGCTCCGGCGGAAGGTCGCGGTAGCGCGGATCGAAGCGCGGGTGGCGCGGGTCGTCTCCGTCGAGCGGCGGGGGCAGCACCGCATAGCCGCGCCGCCACTGGTGAAGCTGGGCGTCGCCGTACTTCTGCGCGGTCTCCTTCTTGTTGAGCCCGGCCAGCGCGCCGTAATGCCGCTCGTTGAGGCGCCACGAGCGCTCCACGGGAATCCAGAGCTGGTCGAGCTCTTCCAGGACGATCTGGGCGGTGAGGATCGCCCGCGTGAGGAGCGACGTGTACACACGGTCGAACCGGAATCCCTCCGCCTTGAGCAGCCGTCCGGCGGCATGGGCCTCCTCGACGCCCTTCGCCGAGAGCCCCACGTCCACCCAGCCGGTGAACCGGTTCTCGAGATTCCACGCGCTCTCGCCGTGGCGGACGAGGACGAGTTTGTTGGGAAGCGTCTTGACCGGACCCGATGAAGATGCCGTCATGAGCGAAGGATAGACCGGGCCGGGTCGGAGGTTCCGTCCGGCCCGGACCGGGCTCAGAAGATGTACTTGACGCGGCCCGCGAGAGTGCGCGGCGGAATCACGTGCGTCCCGCCGAAAACGGACTGGAAGTTGTAGAGACCCCGCACGTCGAAGGCGTTGAGCAGATCGACCTGCAACTCCAGCGGGACCCGGTACTTCGCGAGACGGGCGCCCAGGGAGAAGCTCCAGATCGTCCGCGACTTCACGCGCTGGGGATCCTCGTCAAACCGGATGAAGGGCGCCGCGTACGCGGTATCGGGGCTCGCGAGCACGTCGGCCTGCGCCCCCGCATCCGTCACGAGGCCCGAGTCGTAGCGCTGGGTCACGCCGGCCCAGACGCCGGTCGCTCCGAAGTCGTAGAAGAAGCCGGCCTGCTCCTGGATGTCCTGATCGTGGTCGATGAGGAAGCAGCCCCCCGCGAGCGTGTCGAGGGCGCCGGTGTCGAGGAAGAGCCCGCCCACGAAGGGGTTACAGTACTGCGCCTTTACGTGGCCGATGGAAATGTAACCCCTCAGGCCGCCGAGAACGGGCGCGAGGTCGAGTCGCACGTTCCAGCCCTGAAGCGTCCCGCTCTCGAAGTTCAGCGGAAAAACGATCCCCGTGTTGAAAAACTGGTCCTGGTCGGCCGCATTCCTCACCTTGCGGTACCAGTAGGAGAAGTCGACGCGCAGCTTCGACCCGATCCCCTGTTGGATTCCGACGTTGTACGCGTCGTGCCGCTCGGACACGTTGAAGAGGCGACCGCCGCCGAGCTGCTGAGAGCCCTGAATCGCGGGCGGCGTGATGGCGTTCGCCTCGGGAGAGGACGACAAGAGGATGTTCTCGTACTCGGGCGTGATGAACATGCGGTTGTACGAAGCCCGGAAGACCGTATTCGTCGACTTGAGAAAGTACGCGAGGCCGATCCGTGGCTGAAGCTGGCTCTCGGACTCGAAAAGATTGTTGTGATCGAACCGCACGCCGACGTTCACCGTGAGGTCGTTCCAACGGATGTTGTCCTGCACGAACGCGGCGACGTACGCGCCGGTCTTCGAGCCGGCAAAACGAAACGGGCCGCCGCCACGCGTGCCGTCGTAGGGACCGAGGTTCGGGTTGTAACCGTCGGCCTCAGGATCGTTGAAACCGGGATCGGTGATCAGGAAGGAGAACTGCTCCTTGATCGGAAAGCGCTTCGCCTGAAGGCCCGCTTTCAGCTCGTGGATTCCGGCCGCCTTCGAGACGGCGAGGCTGATCCCGAGATTCTCGAGCGAACGGCTCTGATCCGCCTGCACGGGCGTGTCGAACGGCGACGAGTAAAGCGTAAGGCGGTTGTCGCGTGCGTAGATCTGGCCTTCGAGGACGAGGCCGTCACCGAGGACGTTCTGGTAGCCGAGGTTCGCGTTCCAGTCCGTCGAGACGACCTTCTGGTTCTGGCCGGCGTCTTGCTGCGACGGCAGATTCGTCACGTCGCGCTTCGTCCGGCCGATATTGCCGGTGAGGCGCCAGTTGCTCGAACCGTTCGCGGAAACGCCATCCAGGCGGAGAAACGCCCGCAGCGAGCTGCCCGTGTTGTGGAAGCCGTCGAACGACACAGGGTCGAGGAACCGGTCCGAGCGGGAGCCGTCCGCGTCCGCGAACCATCCGAACCGGGAGTTCCCGCCCCCCGCGGAGACCGAAGCCGAGGCCGTATCGAAGCGAGCGGCTCCCGCCGAAACCTCGCCCTTCATGCCGTTCGTCCCAAGGCCGGACCGCGTCGTCAGATTGATGACGCCGTTCGCCTTCTCGCCGTACTCGGCGGGAATGCCGCCCGTGATGATCTCGATGCCCTCGGCGACGCCGGGATCGAGAGAGTTCGAGAACGTGATGCCGACCTGGTCGCCGATGGGCTGGCCGTCGATGACGAGAAGCTGCTGCGAATGGCCGCCCTGGAAGTGGTACCGCCCGTTCTCGTCCTGCGAGAAGCCCGGCGTCGACGTCACGATCGTCTCGAAGGCGCGCCCCGGCATCGCGGCCGCGGTACGGCGAATGAGCGACTTGTCAATGTCGACGTGCGTCATCGACGTGTCGCTCTCGACGGCGACGGGCTCGTGCTCCGCCGAAACGACCTCGCTCGCCGAGGTGCCTCTCTTCAGGGAAACGTCATGCGTCACGGGAACTCCTCGCACGTCCACGTCGTCGTGGTACGCGGCGAACCCCGCAAGAGAGGCCGTGAGGTGGTATGGATTCGCGGGTACGTTGTAAAAAAGGTACCTGCCGTCGGCTCCCGAGGTGACCGCCTGCCGGTAGCCCGTCAGGTCGTTCGTGAGAGTCACCGAGGCGCCCGGAAGGGGGCTTCCGTCGGGATCCATGACCCGGCCGCGCACCTGCCCGCCGGTCGCCGTGGCCGCCGCCAGTTGTTGAGAAAGAATCAGAAGGAGACCGAAAGAGAACAGCGAAACTACGGCGCTTCGCGCCGTGCTTAGAAGAAACATGGGCTGAACCCTCCGTTCGATGCAAGCGTCAAACCGCCAGCAGGAGACCGACGGCCTCCCGTATGCGGGACAATTACCCTCTAAGAAAACTTCTCTTCTTGGAGTGTCTTCGCGCTATGCAGCGTCGAGGAGAGGAGGAGACCGGCCCCTGATGTCGGGCCGGGAGAGCGTCGAGGCCGGAAGCTCGGCGCGCGCGGCGTCCGCCGCGCGGACGTCGGGCGGAACGAGGTAGGCGGGAGCGGAAGCGGGCGCGGTGAGGTGCGCGATCGCGCAGGCGGCGCAGGGATGTTCCTTCTCCGGCACGAACGGCGCGTGAGCCGGGTGGTCCGGCGGGAAGAGGAACGTGCCGTGGGACAGCCTCTCGAAGCCGTCCACGTGCGAAAACGCTCCGCCCAGCGCCAGAGGCGCGAGGGCGAGGACGACGAGCAGGCGCCGGAACCGGGTCAGCCGCACGCCGGAATCTTACGCGCGTCCGGCGCGGACCCGCTTCACCAGCAGCGCGCCGACGAAGAGCGCGGCCCCGAGCAGGATGATCGCGGCGCCCGAGGCGATGTCGAGCGCCACGGAGAGGAGCAGCCCCCCGAGGACCGAGGCGAGCGCGAATGCCATCGAGCCGGCCAGGAAACCCGGCCAGCGGCTCGCGAGCGGGCGCGCGGCGGCGCCCGGCAGGACGAGCAGTGCCGAGACGAGCAGGATCCCGACGACCTTCAGGGCCGCCACGACCGCGACGCCGATGAGGCCGAGAACCAGAAGACGCATCGCCCCCGTCGCGACACCGGCCACGCGCGCGCCCTCCTCGTCGACCGAAGCGAGAAGGAGCGGCCGGAAGAAGAAGGCGAGCGCCGCGAGAACGCCCGCGGTGGCTCCCGCGAGGATCAGGAGGTCCGCCGGATCGACCGTCAGGATGTTGCCGAACATCAGGCCGAAGAGATCCACGTTTGTCTTCACGAAGCCGAGCGCCACGACCCCTGCCGCCATCGCGGCCACCGTGAAGACGCCCACCGCCGTGTCCTCGGTGACGTCGGATGTGCCCGCGGCCCGGGCCGTCGCGGCCGCCACCGCGAGCGACGCGACGAGGCCGCCGAGTCCGGGCGGCAGGCCGGCCAGTGTGGCGATCGCAACTCCCCCGAAGGCCGCGTGCGCGACGCCCGAGCCCACGAATGCGAGGCGCCTGAGGACGACGAAGAACGACAGCGCGCCGCAGAGAAGCGCCGTCAGCGCCCCGGCCAGGAGCGCCCGCTGGAAGAACGGATAGGCCAGAAATTCGATCACGGCCTCGTCTCGTGAGCGTGCGCCGGCGACCCTGTGCTCACGCGGCCGTCCACGTAGAAGACGTCATCGGCTCCGCCCATCGCATCGCTGTCGTGCGTGACGTAGACGACGGTGCGGCCCGACGCGATCTCCTCGACGACGAGCCGCCGGAGCGTCGCGAGACCTTCCGCGTCGAGGGCCGTGTCGGGCTCATCGAGGACGAGGAGAGGCGGCGAGCCGGCGATCGCCCGCGCGAGCAGGACGCGCTGGCGCTGCCCCCCCGACAGCCGTCCGACGGGGAGATCCTGTTTTTCCGCGGAAAGCCCCGCCCGCCCGAGGGCGGCCCTCGCCTCCGCCCGGACGCCGCCGAGGCCCCGGAAGCCGGGCGCGGGCGCGAGCGTCAGCGCCACGAGGTCGAGGCCCGACAGCGGAGCGTCCGCGGTGAGCGTCGAGCGCTGCGAGAGGTAGCCGATGGGCGGGCGGGAAATCTCGCGGCCGTCCTCGAGAAACACGACGCGGCCCCGGTCCGGAACGAGGAGGCCGAGGAGCACGCGCATGAGCGTCGTCTTGCCGCCCCCGTTCGGACCGAGGATCGCGGTCCGCTCGCCCGGACGGATCTCGAAGCAGGCGTCCTCGACGACCGGCCGTCCTCCAAAGCGCACCCCGACGCCCTCGAAGCGCGCGCCGATCTTCATGGCGTTCCGAGCGCGTCCCGAAACGCGCGCGCGTCGTAGCGCAAGAGCGCGGCATAGTCCGCGCGCCCGGGCACCCCGCCGATCGGATCGACGTACGCGACGCGAATGCCCGCGTCCGAGGCCAGGACGCGCGCGGCGGCGGGCGAAAACTGCGGCTCCGCGAAGACGGCGTGGACGCTGCGCGCCCGGACGAGGTCGAGAAGCCGACGGAGATCTCGCGGAGACACCTCCCGGCCCGGCACGGCCTCGATCGCGCCGCCGTTCTCGAGGCCGTAGTCGGCCGCGAAGTACGCCCACGAGTTGTGCGCGGCGACGATTGTCCTCCCCCTCACCGGAGCGAGCAGCTCGGAAAGCTCGGCGTCCAGCGCGAGGAGAGCGGCTTTACCTCGGCGTGCGCGCGATCGATAGCCCTCGGCACCCGGCGGATCGAGCGCGGCGAAGCGCTCGGCGAGAGGGGCGAGCGCGCGCGCCGCGCGCTTCGGAGAAAGCCACCAGTGGGGGTCACGCCCGATCTCCCCGTCGGAGTCCTCCCTGCCCCCGGACACGACGCCCACGGAGCGCCCCGCGTCGTGCAGCACGGCACCGGATGCGCAGGCCGCGGCGAGCTTCCCCGCCCAGTCGTCGTAACCAGCGCCGACCGTGACCACGAGACGGGCCGGCGCGAACCGCCTGACGTCGCGCGGCGCCGGCTCGAAGACATGAGGAGAGACGCCGGGCGGGATGACCGTCCGGATCTCCCAGCCCGGCCCCGCGACCGTCGCCGCAAGGCTCGCGAGGGGCGCGATCGTGGCCGCGGCCACCCGGCGCTCCGGAGCGGTTTCTCCCCGCGCCGCCGCCGCGCCGAGGCAGGCGGCGAGGAGAAATCGTGAGAACTGCCGCATCTGAAAAAATTATCCCACGGTTGACCCACGCGCCCCGGCGCGGCACGATGTTCCCGGAGGCCCACCGTGCCCTGCCGCGAGCACCACCGCCACGCACACGAGCACGGGCCGAGCTGCGGCCACAAGGCCGTGCGCCACGGCGACCACGCGGACTACCTCCACGACGGGCACCTTCACGCGCCCCACGAGGACCACCTCGACGAGCACCAGCTCGAGGTGAACCGCAGGCTGCCGGCCGCTTGCGCGCCCGTCGAGTGCGGCGAGACACACGGGACCGCCTGCGGCCACGAGAGCGTCCCGCACGGCGACCACGTGGACTACGACGTCGGGGGCGCGCTCCACCACCCGCACGCCGGGCACTGCGATCTGCACGGCCTCCTGCCCCGCGACACGACGAAGGTCGAACGGTGAAGGGGGACAGGGGGGGCCGCGCAGCGGTCTGCTAGCTAGCGTTCCAGCGCGCGCTCGAGGTGGCAGCGCAGCGGCTTCTCGAAGGTCCAGCGCGTCGTGCGCTGCAGGCCCTGCTCGGTCGCCGCCGAGACGTTCCACGCCTCGAGGGCCGAGAGGCGCTCCTTATACCAACTCTCGGAGACGCCGCCGTTCACCCAGACGCGCTCGAGTCGCTCGCGCTGGAGGCCCACGTCGCCGATTTCGGGGTGATGGTTCACGCCCCAGATCCGTGGCACCGTGCCGCCCTCCATGCGCGCGAACTCGAACATCGTCACGGCCTCACCGCGGCCCGCTCCCTGCCCGTCGCAGTCGAAGCCGAGAGGCCGGGCGGTTCCGGCGCCCGTCGGCAGAAGGTCGAAGAGCCGGCTGTCGAGTACCTTGACCTCCGGGCCTCCGTTTTCGGCGAAGTAGTCCCCGAAAAACGGGTGTGCCCAGGCGTCGTCCGTGAGGACGTTCGTCACGATGCCCGCGCTCTTGCCGCCCCTCTCCGGTCCCCTGAGGACGGCGCGGGCGACTCCCGCCCAACGCGCAAGCACGCCGAAGGAATGGCAGACGCCGAGCAACGCCGTGCCCGGGCTCGCATAGACTCCGTCGAAGAAGCGAAAGAGCGGCGCCTCCCAGGCGGAGTTCTCGCGGATGCCCTGCGAGCTGGCTGAGACGCCGTCGTTGTCCCGCGGGTCGAGAGCGCCGGGACCTCCCGAACCCACGACCAGGGGAAATCGCGCCGGGGCAGACGGAATGGCCAGGCCCGCGCGCACGTCGTAGCTGATCACGCGCACGGCTTGCGCGCCCCTCAGGCGCTGCCGCGCGTCGTGCGCGTAGTTGAGGAGGCTTTCGACGATCGACGCGTGCCCGAGGTTCGCGTAGCCGTGGTGCATGTCGAGGACCGCCACGTCGACGAGACCTTTCTCCGGCAGCGGTTCGTCGCCGGCCTTGTTCACGCGGACGTACGAGAGCCCGAGCCCCGGGGGCACCGCAATCTGGGTGCCCGGAGCGGGCGCGCGTCCGTTCACGGAGGCCGCGTTCTCGCTCAGACCTTCTCCTCTTTCAGGGCGCGCGTCATGAGGTTCCGCACGGCATCCGTGGGGGTCGTCTCGCCCGAGAGGATCGATGCCACCATTGCGGCGATCGGCATCTCGACGCCGGCCTTCCCGGCGAGCTCGAGCAGGACGGGCGATGTCGCGACACCCTCGGCCACCTCGCCGCCAAGCGCGGCCAGCGCTTCGGAGAGCGACCTTCCCGACGCGAGCGCGAGCCCCACGCGCCTGTTGCGCGAGAGGTCGCCCGTGGCGGTGAGGATGAGATCCCCGACGCCCGCGAGTCCCGAGAACGTGTCCGGGCTCCCTCCGAGGCGCGTTCCGAGCCGTCGGATTTCGGCGAGCGCGCGCGTGAGGAGCGCCGCACGCGTGTTGTGCCCGAGGCGCAGCCCGTCGACGAGGCCGGCGGCGATCGCCACGACGTTTTTCGCGGCTCCCGCGATTTCGACGCCCACGACGTCCGCCGAACGGTAGAGGCGGAGCGTGGGCGAGGACAGAAGCGCCTGAAGCGCCCTGGCGAGGTCCGGATTCGCGCTCGCGACGACCGCCGCCGCCGGGAGGCCGCGCGCGACTTCCGCCGCGAACGTCGGGCCCGAGAGCACCGCGAGACCATCCGTCCGTCCGGTGACGAAGGAGATGATCTCGGTCGTCCGCCGGCGCGAGCCGATCTCGAGCCCTTTGGACGTCGCGACGAGAGGGGCGCCTGGCAGGAACGGCGCGAGCCGCTCGAGCTCCTTCGCGGTCGCCTGCACGGAGACCGACCAGAGAACCGCGGCCGCCTCCGCGAATGCCGCCGAGGCGTCGCTCGTGATCGTCACCCGCGGCGGAATCGGCGGAGCCCCCGCGAGCGCGGGATGCGCCCGCGTCGCCGACAGCCGCGCGACAAAATCCGGGCGCCGGCCGAGAAGCGCCACGTCGAGGCCGGCATCCGCCCCGTGCATGGCGAGAGCGGTTCCCCAGGCGCCGGCTCCGACGATCGCGATCCGGGTCACGATTCCCTCCGTCCCAGCCGGCGCTCGGTCCCCTCGAGAAGCCGCCGGATGTTCGCGCGATGGGAGACGATGAGGAGAATCGTGGTCGCCGAAGCCGCCGCGACCTCCGGATCGGGCGCGTGAAAGAGCAGGCGCATGGCGAGCGGGAGGAGACACGCCGCCGTGATGGATCCGAGCGACACGAAGCGCGTGGCGGCCACCACGGCGGCGAAGACCGCGACGACCGCGAGAACCGCGAACGGACACAGCACGGAGAACCCTCCGATGGCCGTCGCGACGCCCTTGCCCCCGCGAAAGCCGAACCAGACCGGGAAGACGTGCCCAAGCACCGCCGCGCAGGCAGCCGCCCCGAGCCAGCGCGCGTCGTACGTGATGAACTGCATCAGGAACACGGCGAGCGCGCCCTTCCCGACGTCGAGGAGCATCGTCAGGGTCGCGAGCCCTTTCCCCGAGGTGCGGAGCACGTTCGTCGCGCCCGCGTTGCCCGAGCCCTCG
>JBGPDK010000024.1:0-27759 GCA_041482235.1 Thermoanaerobaculia bacterium
GGGACCGCGGGTGCGATCGAAATCTCCTCGAGGTTCCACGTCCCGTCGCGATCCGTGGCGACGAGAACGCTCCTGCCGGAGACCGTCCAGGACGGGGCTCCCGCGGCCTTCGCGCTGCCGGAATCGAGGACGCGCGCTTCACCCGACGGAAGCTCCACGAGCACGAGGTGCCAGGCGCCCTCGTGATGGCGCAGCGCCACGATCCGCGCGCCGTCCGGCGAGACGCGCGGTGCGTCCCAGATGTCGAACGGGCCCTCCGGAAGGCCGCGCACGCCGAGCGGCTTCGTCTCGCCCGAGGCGAGATCCACCGTCACGAGCGACGTCTTCCCGAAACGGCGCCTCACCGCGACGGCTCTCTCGCCCGAAGGAAACGGATCCGCGAAGCGCACGTCCTGAAAGCGCGTGACGCGGCTCACCGCTCCCGTCTCCGGCCCCCAAAGCCAGAGGTCGTCGTGAAAGATGCCGAAGGGATCGGCGGCCTTCCGCGAGAAGAGGACGCGTTTGCCGTCCGGAAGGAAGCGTGGATCCACGGGAGAAGCGCCTTCGGACCGCGGAAGTCGCCGCCACGGCTTTCGGCGGGCCGGGACGACGGGTCTGTCGCGCGGCTCCTCGGGATCCTCGAGGCGCTTCTTCTCCCTCTCCTCGAGCCTGCGCCGCGCGTCCTTCTCCTCGTCCGTCATCTCCAGCGTGAAGACGAGAAGCTCGGCCGGCTTCTTCGGCTCTCGCCGCTCGAGCAGGAGCCGTTTGCCGTCGGGCGAGACCTGCGGCGCGCGTGTGGCGCCCGCGAATCGCTGCCACGCCTCGCCCTCGACGAGACCCTCCCTCCCGAGCGCCTTTTCCTCTTCGAGCGCGTTCGCCGTGACTTCCGCGGTGAACCTCGCGTAGAGCTCGGGCGCGGCGCGGCCGAACGTCTTTTCGAAGGCGCCCGCGAAGGAGATGCCCCCTCGCCGCGCCGCGGACTTCCAGAGCGCCGTCAGCGAGCCTTCGCCCTCGCGCGCCTCCAGCCATTCCAGGAACGCCGAGCCCACGAGATACGCATAGCTTCCGCCGATCCACCCGCCGGACGCGCTCATCCCGGAATACGAGGGCAGACGTCCCTCGGCCGCCCACGCGCGGAGCAGCGCCGCGCGCCACACCGAGGACGGGCGGCCGGAGCCCGTGAGCCTCCCCTCGAGCACGGTCGCGTAGCCTTCGATTGCCCAGCGCGGGGCGAAGATAAGGGGGCCCACGGGCAGAAGAGCGCGCAGGAACTTCGCCTCGCGGTTCCGCGGCCGCGTCAGGTGGAGAACGTGACCGAGCTCGTGCGCCAGGAGCATCTCGCCCCAGTCGTGGAGCGATCCGATCTGCGAGTCCGACTCGGGCGGCGTGGCCCAAAAGACCACGTAAGGGTGCGAGAGCAGCGGAACCGCCATTCCGTTCGCAGCGCTGAACGGATCGACGACGAGGACGGTGATCCGGTCATGCTCGTCCTTTCGGCGGTAGCCGATCGCGGCCGCCAGCGCCTCGTGGACGGGCTCCATGCGCGCCGCCAGGTGCCAGCCGAACTCACCGAAGGCCTCGGGGTAGTGGAGGACGACGTGCTGCGTCTCGGCCGTGAACCAGCGCGCCGACGGCCTCTGAACGCCGACCGACGCCTCGTCGGCGCGGGCGGGGAGCGCCAGGCCGAGAAGGAGCGCCGCGAGAGCTGGCGTCACCTGGGGCACGGCCCACTATAAGGGTGCCCGTCTGCTATTTCCGGGCTTCGGCGCCCGCGGCCTTCATGACGGCGCTGATGCGGTCGAAGGCGGCGCGCCAGGCCTCGGCCATCTCGGGTGTGAAATCGGGCCCGAGACGCTGCGCGAACAGGCACAGGATCGCCTCCCGGAACGTGTCGAAGTGAATGTCCTTGGCGCCATAGAGCACGTGGCGGCGACCCAGCTCGCGCAGCGACTCGTCCACTTCCCCGTCCTCATCGAGGCCCTTGAGCGCGAGGCCGAGCGCGACCACGAACATCGCCCCCTGGTTCTCGACGTCCGTGGAGAAGAGCGACCGCAACGAGGGGTCCAGCGCGAACAGCGTCTCGTAGAACTCCTTGCCGGCGCCCCGGGGCAGCGGCCGCAGGCGATCGAAGCTCTTTCGGACGAGGGCGATCTGTTCCCGGGTCATACCGTCACCTCACGAGGCTTTTGGGCCGCGACTTCATGCACGAGGCTCCACACACTTCAGAAGATACATCCCGCAAACGCTCCGCGACCCGGTCAACCCGCACTACGAGGCCTGAATAGTGCGTTTGAATCATGGTTAACGAAAAGCCGGAGATCATTCTTGAGGAAACGTGGCTGGGCCAATGGGGGAGGTCTGTATGAAAAAATCGGAATCCCGGTTCGACGCGGAGCTTCGGCGCCGCGGCGTCTCCCGAAGGGAGTTCGTCGCCTTTTGCGGAGTCATGGCTTCCACCCTGGCCCTGCCGAGATCTCTCGAGGCGAAGATCGCGGCGGCCCTCCAGAAAAGCGAGAAGCCGATTCTCGTCTGGCTGGAGTTCCAGGACTGTGCGGGGAACACGGAATCGTTCCTGCGCGCCACCAAGCCCACTGCCGCGGAAATCGTTCTCGACACCCTCTCTGTGGACTACCACGAGACGATCATGGCCGCGGCCGGACACCAGGCGGAAGAGGTGCTCGCCAAGACCGTGAAGGACAAGAAAGGCGAGTACATCGTGATCGTCGAGGGCTCCATCCCCACCGGCGCCAACGGGGCCTACTGCACGATCGGAGGGCGGTCGGCTCTGCAGATCGCCCGCGAGGTCTGCGGCGGCGCGGCCGCCACGATCGCCGTCGGAACCTGCGCCGCGTACGGCGGGCTGCCTGCCGCGTCTCCCAACCCGACCGGCGCCCTGGGCGTCGCCGACGCGGTTCCGGGACTCAAGAACCTGATCAACCTGCCGGCCTGCCCCGCGAATGCCGAGAACATCACCGCACTCGTCGTCTATTACCTCACGTTCAAGTCGTTTCCTCCGCTCGACCAATACAAGCGGCCGCTCTTCGCCTACGGCAAGTCGATCCACGACAATTGCGAGCGCCGCGCCCACTTCGACGCAAGCCAGTACGTGGAAGCCTGGGGTGACGAGCCGCATCGCACCGGTTACTGCCTCTACAAGATGGGCTGCAAGGGCCCGGTGACCTTCCAGAACTGCCCGCAGATCCGGTGGAACGGTGGGACGAACTGGCCGATCGGCTGCGGGCATCCGTGCATCGGCTGCGCCGAGCCCGATTTCTGGGACAAGATGACGCCGTTCTATCAGCACCTGCCGAACGTGCCCGGCTTCGGACGGGCGGCCAACATCGACAAGATCGGTCTCCTGGCCACGGCCGGCGTCGCCGCCGTCTTCGCCACGCACGGCGTGATCTCGATGATCCATCGCTCGACCGGCCCGAAGGCCGTGGAGACGCCTCCGCCTCCGGTCGATCCGGTTGAAAAGGTCGAGAAAGGAGATCGGCCATGACGCACGTCGTCGTCGATCCCGTCACCCGCATCGAAGGACATCTCCGCATCGAGGCCGAGGTGGACGGAGGATTCGTCAAGGACGCCTGGTCCTCCTCCACGATGTTCCGGGGAATCGAGCTCATCCTGAAGGGTCGCGATCCCCGCGATGCGTGGGCTTTCACCCAGCGCATTTGCGGCGTCTGCACGACCGTGCACGCCATCGCCTCCATCCGGGCCGTGGAGAACGCCGTGGGTGCCGTTCCTCCTCCGAACGCCCGCCTCCTCCGGAACCTGATCATCGGCTCGCAGTGCGTCCAGGATCACGTCATCCACTTCTACCACCTGCACGCTCTCGACTGGGTCGACATCGTCTCGGCCCTCTCGGCCGACCCGGCCAAGACCTCGGCCCTCGCCGAATCGATCTCCGACTGGCCGCTCTCGAGCGCGAAGTATTTCGCCTCGGTCCGCGACCGGATCAAGGGATTCGTGGAGAGGGGCCAGCTCGGGCCCTTTGCGAACGCCTACTGGGGCCACCCCGCCTATGTCCTGCCGCCCGAAGCGAACCTGATGGCGGTCGCGCACTACCTCGAGGCCCTCGACTGGCAACGCGACGTCATCAAGATCCACGCCATCCTGGGCGGCAAGAACCCCCACCTGCAGAGCTTCCTCGTGGGCGGGATGGCGACTCCGATCGATCCGGACCGCCAGGCCTCTCTCAACGCCGGCTCGATCGCCGAGCTGAAGGAGCTGGCGGCCAAGGCGCGCGACTTCGTCACGAAGGTCTACATCCCCGACCTTCTGGCCGTGGCCTCCTTCTACAAGAATTGGGCGGGTTACGGCGGCGGGGTTGGAAACTACCTCGTCTACGGGGAGTACCCCGAGGACGATGCCGCGAAACCCGCCCTGTTCCTCCCTCAGGGGATCATCCGGAAGCGGGACCTCTCGAAGATCGAGGCTTTCGACCCCGCCAAAATCACCGAGCACGTCAAGCACTCCTGGTACGAGTACGCGGCTGGCGACGACCAGGGCCTCCACCCCTTCAAGGGCGAGACGCTTCCGAAATACACGGGGCCGAATCCCCCTTACGAGCGTCTCGACACGGCCGCGAAGTACAGCTGGCTGAAGTCGCCCCGCTACGATGGCGAGCCGATGGAGGTCGGCCCGCTCGCGCGGATGCTCGTGGCCTACGGGTCGGGGCACGCGCGCGTCAAGGAGCTGGTCGGGGCCGTGCTCAAGAAGCTCGGCGTCGGGCCCGAGGCGCTCTTCTCCACGCTGGGACGCGTGGCGGCGCGCGGCATCGAGACGCAGATCCTGGCGGAGAAGATGAGCGACTGGATCGACCAGCTCGCGGCCAACATGGCGCGCCGCGAGCTCCGGATCCACGACAACTCCAAGTGGGAGCCGAGCTCCTGGCCGAAGGACTGCACGGGAGCCGGTTTCCACGAGGCCCCTCGCGGGGCTCTCGGGCACTGGGTGCACATCGTGGACGGCGCCATCGCGAACTACCAGTGCATCGTCCCGAGCACCTGGAACGCGGGGCCGCGGGACGCCAAGGGGCGGCGCGGACCTTACGAGGAAGCCCTGCTCGGGACTCCCGTTGCCGACCCAACCAAGCCGATCGAGATCCTGAGAACCGTGCACTCCTTCGATCCCTGCATGGCCTGTGGCGTCCACGTCCTGGACGCGAGCCGGCGGAAGCTGGCGGAAGTGAGGGCCTCATGAGCCCCGCCCTTCCGGATGCCATATCGACCAGCGGGCGGCACTATCCCATCGAGCCCCATCCCGCCGAGCACAGCGACCTCGTGCGGGTCTACGTCTGGGAATGGCCTGTCAGGCTCACCCACTGGGCGATCGTCTTCTCGATCGCCGTCCTCGCCGTCACGGGGATCACGATCGGCAATCCCCGCCTGATCGTCCGGGGTCCGGCGGGAGAGAACTTCCTGATCGGGACGTTCAAGATCGTCCATTCCTACGCGGCGATCGTATTCACGCTCGCCGTTCTCTCCCGGATCGTGTGGATGTTCCTCGGGAATCACTTCGCGACCTGGGACAAGTTCCTTCCGGTCAAGGGCCGGCGGCGCCGCGGGCTCTGGCGGACGCTGCGGTTCTACGTCTTCCAGCTCCGAAAGCCGCCCGGCTTCATCGGCCACAACCCGCTGGCCGGCCTGACGTACACCCTGGTTTTCGGCCTCTATTTCGTGATGATCGCGACCGGTTTCTCGCTCTACTCGATGAGCGCCGGCGTGGGCTCGCCGATGCGCGTCTTCCAATTCCTCGTCCCGCTCGTCGGCGGCCTGCAGTCGGCGCGCTTCATCCACCACGGCGTCATGTGGCTTCTCATCGGCTTTGCCGTCCACCACGTCTACAGCGCCGTCCTGATGTCCCAGATCGAGGCGAACGCCACGATGGAGTCGATGTTCTCCGGCTACAAATTCGTCCACAAGGACGACGTCATCTATTCGGGTTACCGGCACATCGACCCCCTGGACATCCATGAGCCCCAACCCTAGGCCGATCCGCCTCCTGATCCTGGGCCTCGGCAACCTCCTCTGCCGCGACGACGGGCTCGGCGCGGCCGTGATCGCGCGGCTGAGAGACCGGTACGAAGCCCCCGACGGGGTGAGCGTCCTCGACGGAGGCACGCTCGGTCTCGCCCTTCTCCCCTACCTGGAGGATTCCGAGATGGCGATCCTCGTGGACGCGATCCGGACCGACGACCCGCCCGGCTCCCACGTGAGGCTGGAGGGCGACGACGTCGGCCCGGCCGTGGCGCTCCGGCTCTCTCCCCACCAGGTCGGCGTGGCCGACCTGCTGGACGCCGCCCGGTGGCGAGGCCGCCTGCCGGATGTTCTCGTCCTCCTCGGCCTCGTCCCGAAGACGATCGAGCTGGGGCTCCGCCGATCGCCCCGGGTGGAGGAGCAGGTTCCCGAACTGACACGGCGGGTCGTGGAGGAAGCGCGGACGCTGGGCTTCGACCTCACACTCCGCCAGGACCATGAAGCGCCGGCTGCTCCTGGCTCTCTGGACGTCGCTCGGGCTCTGGGCCTGTAGCCGGGACAGGGACCTTCCGGAGCCGTACCGGCTTCTCAAGGTGCCGTCGGATCGCCTCGTCTCGGCCGAGGCCAGGGAGAACGGGCGGAAACTATTTCTGACCGCGTGCGCCCTCTGCCACGGCGAGAGAGCCGACGGACGCGGTGTGCGCCGGGAGAATTTCGCCCAGCCGCCGCGCGACTTCACGTCCGGGGCCTGGCGAAAGCAGACGACTCCCCGGCGCGTCTTCTTCGCCATACGCGAGGGAGTCCACGGCACTCCCATGTCCGCCTGGAAATCGTTCAGCGAGACCGAGACGTGGGACCTCGTCGCGTATGTTCTCTCCGTGGGAGAAGAGCATCGGTGATGGGGAAACGCCTCAAGATGGAAATCCGCGGAGCCGTCCAGGGGGTCGGCTTCCGGCCGTTCGTCTACCGTCTGGCCACGGGTCTCGGGCTCTCGGGCTGGGTGTTGAATGACATCCGCGGCGTGTTTCTGGAGGTGGAGGGTGACCCGGAGCAGCTCTCCGCGTTCCGGGAGCGCATTCTCTCCGAGACTCCTCCGAGAGCAAGGATTCAGGGCCTGGACGAGAGCTGGCTCGACCCGATCGGCTATGAGGGTTTTCAGATTCGAGAAAGCGAGGCGAAGGGGACCAAGACTGTCCTCATCCTCCCCGACATTGCCACCTGTCAGGACTGCCTGACCGAGATTCTCGATCCCGAGAACCGCCGCTACCTCTACCCGTTCGCCAACTGCACGAACTGCGGGCCTCGCTTCACGATTGTCCGCGACCTACCCTACGATCGCCCGAACACCACGATGCGCGGCTTCGCGCTCTGTGGGGAATGCCGGGCCGAGTACGAAAACCCTCTCGACCGCCGCTTTCACGCGCAGCCGACAGCCTGTCCCGCCTGCGGGCCGCAGCTCGCGGCCTGGACGGGTGCCGGTGAAGTGCTCGCGCGCAGAGACGAGGCGCTTGCGGTCGCCGCCGACGTGCTCCTTCGGGGCGAGGTCCTCGCGTGCAAGGGCCTCGGCGGGTTCCACCTGATGTGCGACGCGCGGAACGAGGCCGCCGTCTCGCGGCTCCGCGCCCGAAAGGCGCGCGAGGACAAGCCCTTCGCCCTCATGGTCAGGGATCTCGCCGCCGCGCGGGCGCTCGCGGAGATCTCTCCCGCCGCCGCGGCGCTCCTCGAGTCCGCCGAAGCGCCCATCGTCCTCCTGCCCCGCCTCGGCGAAGAAACCGTCGCCCGGGCGGTCGCGCCGGGAAGGCCGGAGCTCGGGCTCATGCTCCCTGCGACGCCCCTTCATCACCTGTTGCTGCGTGCCGCCTCGGCCCCTCTCGTCGCCACGAGCGGGAACCTGAGCGAGGAGCCCATCTGCACGGACGAGCTCGAGGCACTCTCGCGTCTCGCCGGAATGGCCGACGTCTTCCTCGTACACGACCGGCCGATCGAGCGGCACGCCGACGACAGCGTCGTGCGCATTGCGGCCGGCGCGCCCCGCGTCCTCAGGCGCGCCCGGGGATATGCGCCGCTGCCCGTGGCTGTGGCCGAAGAACTTCCCGTCATCCTCGCCGTGGGCGCGCACATGAAGACCGCGGTGGCGCTCAGCGTCGGCTGCCAGGTCTTCCTCTCTCAGCACATCGGCGACCTCGAGACGCCGGAAGCGATGGGCGCGTTCACGCGTGTGATCGCCGACTTCACGAAGCTCTACGACGCCTCACCCGTTCTCGTCGCTCACGACCTGCATCCGGGATATCCCTCCACGCGCTGGGCGGAGGAATGGGCCGTCGCGCACGGCATTCCCTCCGTCGCCGTCCAGCACCACCACGCGCATCTCGTGTCGTGCCTCGCCGAAAATGAAACGCCGGGGACCGCGCTCGGAGTGACGTGGGACGGCACCGGCTACGGGACGGACGGAACCGTCTGGGGCGGGGAGTTCCTCAGGGGCGACGCCGGCGGCTTCACGCGCTTCGCCCATCTGAGGCCGTTTCGCCTGCCGGGCGGCGAGGCGGCCGTCCGCGAGCCGCGCCGCGCCGCCCTCGCCGTTCTGTTCGAGGTTCTCGGCGGCGACGCTCTCTCCCGCGAGGACCTCCCGCCCGTGTGCGCCTTCTCTCAACACGAGCGGACTCTTATCGCACAGATGCTCGAAACCGGCCTGAACGCGCCTCTGACGACGAGCGCGGGGCGCCTCTTCGACGCCGTGGCCGCGCTCCTCGGCCTTTCGCAGCGGACGCGCTACGAGGGTCAGGCCGCGATGGCCCTCGAGGCGGCGGCCGACCCGCGGGAGGAGGCGGCCTGGCCGCTCCCCCTCGTGCCGCGCGAGGGCGCGCCCGCCCTCCTGGACTGGGGGCCTCTTCTCCATGCTCTCCTCGAGGATCTCGGGCACGGCGTTAACGCGGGGCGCCTCGCGGCGCGCTTCCACAATTCCCTCGTGGACGGGATCGTCCGAACCGCCGAGGCCGCCGGCGAAACGCGCGTCGCCCTCACCGGCGGATGCTTCCAGAACAGGTTTCTCCTCGAGCGGGCGTCGGAACGCCTCTCGGCGCTCGGTTTCACGGTGCTCCTCCACCGCGAGGTCCCCCCAAACGACGGGGGGATCTCCCTGGGACAGGTCCTCGCCGGGGCGCACCATTTGAAGCATCTGCATCGCATCGCCTGACGGCCTCCTTGGGTAGGCTGCGATCGTGGGGTGCTCCATGTGTCTGGGCGTTCCGGGAAAAGTCGTGAGATTAGAACCGAGCGCGGTCGACATGCCGATGGGCGTCGTGAGCTTCGGCGGCATCACGAAAGAGGTGTGCTTCGCGTACACCCCCGAAGTCGTCCCGGGCGACTGGGTGCTCGTGCACGTGGGATTCGCCATCAGCAAGCTCGACGAGGACCACGCCCTCGAGGTCTTCCAGACCCTGAAGGAGCTGGGCGAGCTTGCCGAGCTCGACGTCCCGCAGCCGGCGCGGAGATCCTGATGCGCTTCGTGGACGAGTACCGCCGCGAGGCGGACGCGCAGGCTTTCGTCCGCGCGATTCGCGCGCGCGTGACCCGTCCGTGGACGCTCATGGAGATCTGCGGCGGGCAGACGCACACGCTCCTCAGGTCCGGCATCGACCGCATGCTCCCGCCCGGGATCACGCTCGTGCACGGGCCGGGCTGCCCCGTGTGCGTCACGCCGCTCACCCAGATCGACCGGGCCCTCGCGATCGCGCGCCGCCCCGGCGTGATCTTCACGTCCTTCGGCGACATGCTGCGCGTGCCCGGCTCGACGACGAGCCTCCTCAGCGTCAAGGCGCAGGGCGGCGACGTGCGGATGGTCTATTCGCCGCTCGACGCGGTGCGCCTCGCCGAGCAGAACCCCGGCAGGCAAGTCGTGTTCTTCGCCGTGGGCTTCGAGACCACGGCGCCCGCGAACGCCATGGCGGTGAAGCGGGCGAAACAGCTCGGCCTTCCGAACTTCTCGATCCTCACGTCGCACGTCCTCGTGCCGCCCGCGGTCGAGGCGATCCTTTCGTCTCCCGCGAATCGCGTGCAGGCGTTCCTCCTCGCGGGACACGTCTGCGCGGTCATGGGCACGTCCGAGTACGCACCCCTCGCGGCGCGGTACCGCCTTCCGATGGTCGTCACGGGCTTCGAGCCTCTCGACCTCCTCCAGGGCATCCACATGGCGGTCTGTGCGCTCGAAGAGGGCCGCTTCGGAGTCGAGAACCAGTACACGCGCACGGTGACGGCCGAAGGGAATCGCCCCGCGCAGGCCGTTCTCGCCGAGATCTTCGAGCCCTGCGACCGGGCCTGGCGCGGCATCGGCGTGATCCCGAAGAGCGGCTACCGGCTGCGGCCGGCGTACGCGGTGTTCGACGCCACGGCGCGGTTCGACGTCGGGGACATCACGGCCGACGAGCCGAAGGAGTGCATCGCGGGCGAGATCCTGCAGGGCCGGAAAAAGCCGAGCGGCTGCGCGGAGTTCGGCGCGCGCTGCACGCCGGAGCATCCTCTCGGCGCGCCCATGGTCTCGTCCGAGGGCGCCTGCGCGGCCTACTACCTCTACGCGAGGGCCGTATGAGCGGGGCGTGAGCGCGAAGGACACGGCCGGCGACCCCGGCCCGGCGCTGCTCGCGGCGAACTGTCCGGTTCCGGCCGGTGAGGGGGAGACGATTCTCCTCGCGCACGGCGGCGGCGGCCGGATGACGCAGCGCCTGATCGAGAACGTCTTTCTCAAGAGCTTCGACAACCCCGCGCTCCGCGAGCTGCATGACGGCGCGGTATTCGAGGCGGGCGGCTCGCGTCTCGCGTTCTCGACGGACTCGTTCGTCATCAGCCCGCTCTTTTTCCCGGGCGGTGACATCGGCTCGCTCGCCGTGAACGGCACCGTGAACGACCTCGCGATGTGCGGCGCGCAACCGCTCGCGCTCGCGGCCGGCCTCATCCTCGAGGAGGGCCTCCTCATCAGCGACCTCTCGCGCATCGTCGCCTCGATGCAGGCGGCCGCCGCCGGCGCGGGCGTCCCGATCGTCACGGGCGACACGAAGGTCGTGGACCGCGGCAAGGGCGATGGCGTCTTCATCAACGTCAGCGGCGTCGGCCTCGTGGCGCCGGGCATCGCCATCTCGCCGAAGCGCGCGCGCCCCGGCGACGTCGTCCTCGTGAGCGGCGAGATCGCCGTGCACGGAATCGCGATCATGTCGCTGCGCGAGGGCCTCCGCTTCGAGACGACGCTCGCGAGCGACACGGCCGCCCTCAATGGCCTCGTCGCGGGACTTCTCGGCGTTCTCGGCGAGAAGGTCCACGTCCTGCGCGACCCGACGCGCGGCGGCGTCGCGTCGACGCTCCATGAAATCGCCACGCAGGCCGGCGTCGGCATCCGCCTCGAAGAGACACGCCTTCCGATCGGCGAGGAGGTGCGCGGCGCCTGCGAGATCCTCGGGCTCGACCCGCTCTACGTCGCGAACGAGGGCAAGTGCCTCGTGATCGTGGCGCGCGAGGCCGCGGACGAAGCGCTCGCCCTGCTCAAGGCGCACCCGCTCGGCCGGAGTGCCGCGATGATCGGCGAGGTCCTCGCGGAGCCGCGCGGCACCGTCCTCCTCAAGAGCCGCATCGGCGGCCAGCGCATCGTCGACCTGCTCTCGGGAGAGCAGCTCCCGAGGATCTGCTGATGCACGAGATGGGCCTGGCCATCGAGATCCGCCGCATCGCGCGCGAGGCCGTCGCCTCTCGCGGCCCGGGCCGGATCGAGATCGTCCGCATCGCCGTCGGCGAGCTTTCCGCCGTCGAGCCGGACCTCCTCGGGTTCGCGTGGGCGGCCGCCGTGGCCGGCACCGAGGACGCGGCGTCCAAGCTCGAGGTGGACTTCCGGCCCGCCCGCCAGACCTGCACCGCTTGCGGCGAGATCGCGGGCCGCGCGCCGGGCTCGTGGCTCCGACTCTGCCCGCGCTGCGGCGACGCGCTCACCGTCTCGGGCGGCGACGACCTCGACGTCCTCAGGGTCGTGTTCGAAGAGTCCGTTCCGGCGGGAGGAGCAGGTTCATGATCGAGGTGGACGTCAAACAGGGCGTGCTCGCCGCGAATGCCGCCGCCGCGGCGACGCTTCGCGCGAAGTTCGAGGCGTCGGGCACGCTCGTCGTGAACCTCATCTCCTCGCCGGGCTCGGGCAAGACGACGCTCCTCGAGAAGACCGCCGCGGCGCTGAAGGCTTCGCTGCGCCTCGGCGCGCTCGAGGGCGACATCGCGACCGAGCGCGACGCGGAACGCCTGCGCCGCATGGGCATTCCGGCGCGCCAGATCCTCACGGGCGGCTCGTGCCATCTCGACGCCCGTCTGGTCGGCCGCGCGCTCGCCGAGGAGGGCCCGGCCCTCGCCGGCCTCGACATCCTCTTCATCGAGAACGTCGGCAACCTGATCTGCCCGACGTCGTACGACCTCGGCGAGGACTTCAAGGTCGTCCTCCTCTCCGTGACCGAAGGCGAGGACAAGCCGTTCAAGTACCCGGCGATCTTCTCGAAGGCCGCCGTCACCGTCGTCACGAAGACGGACCTCCTCCCGTACGTGCCCTTCGATCTCACCGCCGCACGCGAGCAGGTGCGCGCCCTGAATCCCGAAGGAACGCTCGTGGAGGTCTCGGCCACGACGGGGGCCGGCATGGACGCGTGGCTCTCTCTCCTCACCGAGAAGCTCGCCGCCAAGCGCGTGAAGAAGCTCGTGGGCGCAGCCTCGGCATGAACTGACATGGAGCACGGACTCTTCCTCGCCCTCGCCGGAGCCGCCGTCTCGGTCGGCGCGCTGCACACGCTCGCGCCGGACCACTGGCTGCCGTTCGCGGCGCTCGCGCGCGCGCAGGGCTGGTCCGCGGGGAGGACGGCCCGTGTCACGTTCCTCTGCGGCTTCGGGCACGTGACGGTCTCGGCGCTCCTCGGCCTCCTCGGCCTCGCCTTCGGGCGCGCGGTCTTCGAGAGCGCCGGCCGGAAGATGGAGGCCGTCGCCGGAATCCTGCTCATCGGATTCGGCCTCGCTTACGCGGCGTGGGGATTGAAGCGCGCAGCCGGGCGGCGGGTGCACGGCCACGTCCACGCGCACTACGACCACATTCACGAAACGTCGAAAAAGACAGCGTGGTCGCTGTTCGTGCTTTTCTCGGCCGATCCGTGCGTCGCGGTCATCCCGCTCCTGTTCGCGGCGGCGCCGCTCGGCGCGGCGCCCACGGCGGGTATCGTCCTCCTCTACGAGGCGGCCACGATCGGCACCATGATCGCGCTCGTTCTGCCGGCGCGCGCCGGTATCTCGCGGCTCAGGTTCCCGTGGCTCGACCACTGGGGCGACGCGGTGGCGGGCGGCCTCATCGCGGCGACGGGCGTCGTCGTGATGGCGCTCGGGATCTGAGCGGCGGAGAGCCTGTCCCGCGGTAACATCGCCGGATGGGCGCGCCGCGCGGAGGCGCCCCGTCGCCGCTCCTTCGCGTCCCTCAGAGGAGGCTGAAGTGAATCCCGATCACTCGAAGACGACGTTGTCTCCCGATCGATGGCGAGACGTTGAACGGCTGTACCGCTCGGCCCTCGGGCGCCCCGAGGAAGAGCGAGGGACCTATCTTCACGACGCCTGCAGTGCGGATGCGGAACTCCGCAGGGAGGTCGAGGCGCTCCTTTCGAACGGCGAGCTTGCTCGGGAGTTCCTCGAGCGGACGGCGTCCGTGGCACCCAAACCACCGTTCGAGGAAACAATTCCGGCCGGGGCCGAAGCCGGCGCGTACGTCATCCTGCGGATGCTCGGACGGGGAGGGATGGGTGAGGTCTACGAGGCCCTGGACAGTCGCCTCGGGCGCAGCGTCGCACTTAAGTTCCTCCCGGGCCGTTTCGCCGACGACCCGGACGCTCTCGGGCGCTTCGAGCGCGAGGCGCGCGCGGCCTCGTCCTTGAACCACCCGAACATCTGCACCATCCACGACGTCGGCGACTACCGTGGCCGGCCCTTCTTCGTCATGGAGCTGCTCGAAGGACGGTCGCTGAAGGACCGGATCGGGGCCGGAGCCATGGCAGTGGACGAGGTGATCGCCGCCGGCGGCCAGATTGCCGATGCGCTCGCCGCGGCGCACGCCCGGGGGATCGTGCATCGCGACATCAAGCCGGCGAACATCTTCGTGACCGTCCACGGAGAGGTGAAGGTGCTCGACTTCGGGCTCGCCAAGCTGACGGCCGAGCGGCCCGCGGCCTCGGCCGTCTCTGCAACGTCGCCGGAAGCGGCGCCCGTTCGCGAAGAAACGCTCACCACGCCCGGCACGACGATGGGGACCATCGCCTACATGTCGCCGGAGCAGGCACGCGGCGAACAGATGGACTCGCGGACGGACCTGTTCTCCCTCGGTGTCGTCCTCTATGAAATGGCGACGGGTACGAGGCCATTCCGGGGCCACAGCGCGGCTGATGTTCTGAAAACGATTGCGGCCGAGGCGCCGCAGCGGCCGACAGCCATCCGTCCGGGCATTCCGCCCGCGCTCGAGCGCGTGATTCTCAAGGCGCTCGAAAAGGACCCTCTCAGCCGGTTTCAGTCGGCCGCCGAGATCCAGACGGCGCTTGCCGACCTGCGGAGGACCCGCGCGCTCAAGACGCGGCGGTGGGTCGTCGGGAGCCTCGGCGCCACAACTGCGGCGCTCGCGGCCGGCACGTTTCTCGGGCGGAGGCTCATCTGGTCGCCCGGCCGGGTGATGGTGGCTGTCCTTCCGCTCGAGGATCTCGGGAAGGACCCCGAGCAGGCCTACTTCGCCGAGGGTCTCCACGAGGAGCTGATCTCGGTCCTCGGGCGCCTCTACCCGGACCGGCTCGGCCTCATCGGGAGCAGCTCTATGCGCCAGTACAAGGGGGAGAACAAGCGAATCGACCAGATCGGGCGGGATCTCAACGTGGCCTACGTCGTCGACGGCAGCGTCCGCCGCGAGGGGACCCGTGTCCGGATCTCCGCGAAACTGATCCGCGTCAAGGACCAGGCGCAGGTCTGGGCCGAAACCTACGACCGCGACCTCGTCCAGATTCTCGCCATCCAATCCGACGTCGCCCAGTCGGTCGCCCAGGGGATCGAGCGCACCCTGCGGCCGAGCTCGCAGGTCCGCTTGGCGCTGGCGCGGCCGGTGAACCCGCAAGCCTACGAAGCCTGTCTGCGTGGCGAGTTCGAGAAGGCGATCCAGTACGATCCAGGCTACGCGCCCGCGTACGCGGGCCTCGCTGAGCAGCTCTATTTCCAAGGCTTGTTCGGGGCCGGCGAGCCGAAAGAGCTGTTCTCGAACGTCCGGCGGTCCGCCACCAAAGCCATCGAGCTCGACCCGACGCTGGCGAACGCTTACGCGACTCTCGCACTCGCCAAGCTGCACACGCAATGGAACTGGCGCGAAGCCGAGGGAGACTTCCGGCACGGCATCAGGCTCGACCCCAGCAGCGCCAATGTCCGGCACATGTTCGCGCATTTCCTCCTCTTGATGAACCGCGGCCCAGAATCTACCGAGGAGTGCAAGCGCGCAGTGGAGCATGACCCGTTCGACTCGGGCCTTTTCGCCTGCCTCGGCTGGCATGAAGTCTGGGCCGGGGACTACCCGAAGGCAATCGAGGACACACGCCGCGCGCTCGCCCTGGACGCCTCCAACGGGTGGGCCTCTCTGATCATGGGCTGGGCTTACGAGCAGCTCGGCCAATATCGGGAATCCATGTCGGCCATGCAGAAGTTCGACGATTCGAGCTTGCGGACGGCGGCCATTGCCCACGTGTTCGCGACGTCCGGCAACCGTCCTGCGGCCGAAACGCTTCTGGCGGAGCTGCTCGAAAAGTCGAAGAAGAAATACGTGTCGGCCTATGACATCGCCGTCGTCTACGCGGGCCTCGGCGAGACCGATCGGGCGTTCGACTCATTGAATAAGGCCTACGAGGAGGAATCAGGCTTCCTGCCGTACCTGAATCTGGATCCGCGCATCAAGCCGCTGCACGCCGATCGGCGCTACCAGGATCTCCTGCGCCGAATGGGCCTGCCAAAGCCGGTCTAGGTGTCGAGGCTGACGAGGTCATTCACCCTTGACGCCGGTGGGCGGTGGCCGAGTGAAGAGTGTAGGCAATGGAGGTTGAAGGAGCGCAGCTCTATGCTCCGTCCGTGGCCGGGCCTGCCCTTCCCCACTTCGACGCCGTCTCGCTCTTCCAGTGCCTCAACGCGGACGAGCGAAAGCTGCTCGCCCCGGTCTGCCGGGCGGTCGCCTACGAGAAAGGGGAAGAGGTCTTTCGCGAAGGGGATCAGGCGACGGACCTGTGCTTCGTCGTGATCGGCCGCGTCAAGATCGTCAAGGCAGGGCCGGACCGCGACGTGATCCTCGGCCTCTTCGGCGTGGGCGAGCCCATCGGGGCGGTCGCGCTCTTCGAAGGCAAGCGCTTCCCCGCTTCGGCTGTCGCACTCGAGCCGTCCACGGTCCTGCGCGTCCCCGAACGCGAATTCTTCGCGACGATCGACGCCCATCCGGAGATCACGCGGCGCCTCCTGCAGGGCCTCATGCTCAGGCAATTCGAGATCTCGCGCCGCCTCGCCGACCTGACCGGCCCGGTCGAGAAGCGTATCGCCCGGCTTCTCGTCATGCTGGCCACGCGCGTGGGGAGGCGGACGGGCGCGGGCGCGACCATCCCGCTCGCGCTCTCGAGACAGGAGATCGCGGAAATGACCGCGACGACCGTCGAGACCGCCATTCGCGTGATGAGCCGCTGGGGAAAAGAGAATGTCGTGATCACGGGCCCGGATGCGTTCACGATTCCGGACCTTCATGCGCTCGCGGCCCTGACCGAGGACTGATCAGCGCTTTTCGAGCCGCCTGAGAGCGTCGGGCGCGATGCGGGAGGGATCCCAGAGCGGCTCCCACACGAGCTCCGTCGAGACCGCCGTGACGCCGTCGAGCGCCGAAACGGCCCGGAAAATCCCGCACGCGAGGACCTCCGTCACCGGGCAGCCCTGGGTCGTCGCGGTGAACGTCACGTGCACGGCGCCCTCGGGCGAGATCGCGATGCCGTAGACGAGGCCCAGATCCACGACCGAGAGCCCGAGCTCCGGGTCGATGACGGGTTCGAGCGCGCCCCTCACGTCGGCTTCAGTGGGCAGAGGCATACCGGCTCCCGGCGGGCTCGGCGAAGGCCCGCGGCTTCTTCAGATGAGAGACGACGAGGGCGACGTGAACGGCGAAGGGCAGGAGAGAGACCGCGAAGAAGGAGGTTGCCGCGCGCAGCTCGCCCGCGCGGCCGCGGAAGAGTGCGACGGTCAGGAGAACCGTCGCGATCCGGAACAACACGAAACCGGCCATCTGGAGCCGTTCGGAGGAGAGATCCGCGAGCTTCGGAAGCGGCCCCAGGCCCGCGCGGCGCGCATAGACGGCCTGCCACACGAGGAACGGGAGGATCTTCGAGAGCATGCCGACGACGGTCTGCAGGACCCAACCGATCAGCAGGAAAAAGCCGTACACCCAGGGCAGGCGCAGCGAGAGAAGCGTCCCCTTCCCGAAGCCCAGCGCGATGAGGATGCCCACGACTCCCGCGGCGAAGAGGTCCGCATACGCCGAAAGGGCGTAGCGGAACCCGGCGTCGATCCGGCCTCGCCTGCGCGCACGCAGGAGGCCACGCACGAGCGACAGCTGCAGGAAAAAGGCCGCGGCAGGGAGAGCCGCGAACGGCGCGGCCGGCCAGCCGAGCCACAGCGCGGTGGCGAGCAGGACCGCACCACACCAGAGCAGAAGCAGGGCCGTCGTCTGCCGCCGCGGATCCGGCGCCGGCGCCAGGAGGAACATCGGAAGGAGCTTCGACGACACACCCCAGATCGCCACGGTGAACGTGGCGAGAAGGCCGAGAGTCAGGTGAGCCGCGAGGTGGTCCATCGGGGCTCCCGGCAGAAAGGTGCGCCTCCGATCCAAACCGATCAGGAGGCCCGCCGTCATCGTGAGCGCGAGGCCGGCATAGGCCAGGCTGAAAGCCAGCCGCACCGGCCCGCGCGGGGCCCGTGCGAGCACCGGCAGGACCGCGAAGAAGAAGAGGACGACCGCGAGCGTCACCGCGGCGGCCGAGAGGACGAGGCCGTTCCAGCGCAGCACCGCGAAGTGGAGGACCATCCCCGCCGTGCCGGCGAAATAGCACACGACCGCCGCGCGTGCGAGGCCCGTCCGCGCCACCGTCACGCCCGCCACGACGGGCAGGAGCTGGACGGAGGCGCCCAGGAAGACGGCCAGAAGGAAGCCCAGCGTCACGGCGTGCACGAGCGCGAGGGTTTCCTGCTGGTACGTCCAGTCCGCCATCTTCGCCGCGAGGAGCGGCGCGGTGAACGCGGCGGCTAGGAGGAACACGACCGCCGGCAGGAAGAAAGCCATCGGGAGCGAGGGCGCGGGCGCCTGCGAGAGGAAGGCTGGCCCGAGACCCGGGCCGCTAGCGCCGGACGCGGGTTTCATGGGCATCCGGCAGCTCGCGCGTCGACACGTCGAGACCCCGCTCCGCGAGGAGCGGCAGCAGGTGGACGGGGCGGCGCTCGGTCAGGACGACGAGCTCCTCTCCCGCCAGGAGGGCCGCCGCGGCCTCGAGGGTCCGCACGAGAGGTTCAGGGGGCGGGAGCCCCCGCAGGTCGAGGACTTCCGTCATGGCTCTCCAGCCGTGCTCTGGCGCCGGAACGTCACGCGGAAGCCCTCCGCGCCGAGCGCCTCGGTCTCGTTGGAGAACCCCATCCTCGCAAGCACCCCGTAAAGCGGCACCGGCTCGAAGGGGGCCAGAACGACGAGCCGGCCGCCGGGCTCGATGGCGCGGGCCGCAGACATGATCCTGGAAATAGGCTCCTGACCTCGGGCCAGGTCCGGCCTGACGTCGAGAAGCGTGTCGGGGGGAAGGGAGTCGGCCATGGCCCCGAATCTGCGCCCCCCGCGCCCGGTTCGCCATGACGGCCGTCATGTCGGCGCTGTCAGAGATCGGGAACCTTTAGACTGCCTGCGCACTCTGTAAAGGCATGCAGCCCGACCCGAAACCCCTCGCGCTCGCCATCCTCGACGACGAGACCGTGGTCAGCCGCGTGAAACAGGGGGAGGTCGCGCTCTTCGAGATCGTGATGCGCCGGTATAACCAGAGGCTCTTCCGGATCATTCGGTCCATCCTCGGGAGCGACCCGGACGTGGAGGACGTGCTCCAGGAGGCCTACCTCAAGGCATACGGCCACCTCGGCCAGTTCGAGGGCCGGTCCAGCTTTGCCACGTGGCTGACGAAGATCGCCGTCCACGAAGCGACGGCCCGCGCCCGGCGGGGCAGACGATTCCAGACGTCGGAGGTCACGATGGGCGACGAGGAGAGGGGTGTCGTGGAGCTCCGCAGCGAACTTCCCGATCCCGAGCAGAATGCGGCCCAGCACGAGCTGAGGCGCCTGATCGAGGAAGCGATCGACCACCTTCCCGACACCTTCCGCGAGGTCTTCGTCATGCGGGAGATCGAGCAGATGAACCAGGCCGAGACCGCCCAGTGCCTTGGGCTGAAGGAAGAGACCGTGAAGACGCGCCTTCATCGGGCGCGCGGCCACATCGAGCGTCACCTTCTCCAGCGTGCCGGGCAGGGGATCCGAACGGCCTACGCGTTCGGAGATTCCCGCTGCACCCGGATCGTGACGATCGTCCTGCAAGAGATCGCGGGGGGTCGAAGCCGAGATTCCTGACGCGCCTCGCGAGACATCGGCAGACTTTTCCGGAGAAAGAGGACTTCTCATCACATCATTTTCGCTCGCCCTCGTCCTGACTCTCTTCGTTGCGTTCCGCAGCCACTCGGCCGCCAATGCGCAGTCGACGCCTTCGGCGAACGACGTCGTGTCCGCCTCACGGGGATCGGGCGGTGAATTCGACCGGAGCATCACCGCGAGCAGCCACAGGACGCTGGACGAAGGGAGACAGATCTTCCGCTACGACACCTTCGGCGACGAGGCGTTCTGGGGCGACACGCTCAAGCTCCACGAGGCCATCGCCGGCTCGGCGAACGGAGGAGTCGGCCCGGGCGTGAGCCCAAGAGCCGCGCTCGCCGTGGGCCTGAAGGTGGACGCCGACGCCCTGCCGCGCTCGGTCGTCGAAGGAATCAAATCCGGCGCAATCAATCTGGACGATCCGGCGACGACGCTCGCGCTGCTCCAGCTCGACGCGGTCGTCGGTGTGACCGGCCGCTTCTCTCCGAACAAGAAGATCGTCTCGCTCGGAATCCAGTGCGCGTTCTGCCATTCCACCGTCGACGATTCGTTCGCCCCCGGCATCGGCCATCGCCTCGACGGATGGCCCAACCGCGACCTCAACGTGGGCGCGATCGTGGCCCTGTCACCCGACCTCTCGACCGTCAACAGCCTCCTCGGCGTCAGCGACGCGACGACACGCACCGTGCTCGCGAGCTGGGGCCCGGGAAAATTCGACGCGGAGCTCTTTCTCGACGGGAAGGCGTTCCGGCCTGACGGCAAGTCGGGGGCGACGCTCATCCCGGCGGCGTTCGGCCTCGCCGGCACCAACCTCGGCACCTATACGGGCTGGGGCTCGATGACGCATTGGAACGCCTTCGTCGCAATCCTCACGCGCCCGGGCAGATGACCCAGATCAGCAACATCCTCGACGTCGACGGGACGAACGCGTATCAGCTGCCGCCGGACGCCTCTTCGCTGATCGTTTTCGCCGAGACGACGGCCGGCACCTCGCAGATCGCCGGCTACATCGTCTGGAAGGACAGGGAAACGAACGACGGCGCGTTCGTCCACATGCAGGAATCGGTCACGCCGTTCTGACCGATACGACAGAGAAAGGAAGAAATCGATCATGAAGAAGACCATTTCAACAGGAATGCTCGCGGCCGCTGTTCTTGCGGGAGCTGCTCTTGCGGCGCCGGCCCGCGCCGAGGAGCACGCGAAAGCCGGCGGGATGAGCCATACGTCGTCTGCCGTGGAACTCAGGACCGCCATGCGCCAGCTCTGGGAAGAGCACATCGTTTACACGCGGAACTTCATCATCAGCGCGTTGGCGGATCTCGGCGACACCGACAAGGTGGCGGAACGGCTTCTCGGAAACCAGGACGACATCGGCAACGCGGTCAAGCCGTTCTACGGGGACGAGGCGGGCAAGAAGCTGGCCTTGCTTCTCCGGGACCACATCCTGATCGCCGCGGACATCGTGAAGGCCGCGAAGACCGGCAACAACGACGGAGTGGCCAGTGGAGAGAAGCGCTGGCACGCCAATGCCGACGAGATTTCCGTCTTCCTGAGCGGAGCAAATCCCAACTGGCCGAAGGCGACGCTGACTGACATGCTGTACAAGCACCTCGACTTCACGACGACCGAGGTCGTTTCAAGGATCAAGAAGGACTGGCCCGCGGACATCGAGGCCTACGACAAAGGCCACGCGCACATGCTCATGTTCGCCGATGCGCTGACGAGCGGGATCGTCAAGCAGTTCCCGAAGAAGTTCGTGAACTGACCTTCGCCGCTCTCCCGCCTTTCGGACGGAGCTTCCACGCGACGTACGGCTTCGCGAGAGTGCGCAGCGCGGCGAGCTTGGTCTCGTAGAGGCGCGAGGAGAATGTCGCCGGCACGAGGTCGGCTGCTTCCTCGGGCTGCACGACGAGCGACACCTGGATGCCCGGCAGGATGCCCACGGGGAGCCCCGCGCGCCGTACGGCATTCCAGAGATAGACGAAGACCTCGCGCATATCGTCCGCCCGGGGCGGGGGCTCGCTCTCGAGCGCGCTCCCGACCGTGGGACGGAAAATGCAGACCGTCGGAAACGCGCCGGCGTTCACGATTCGGTCGATGCCACGCTTCGTGGCTTCCAGAGGCTCGAGCCCCGCGATGATCTCGCCCGAGACCTTTCCCGGCCCGAGCCTCTTCGCGGTGAATTCCATCGCATCGAAGAAAGACTTCTGGCCGAGCGTCATCTCCTTGCCGGGGCAGAGCTTCGCGAAGTACGCGGGGTCCTCGAACTCATAGCAGAAGGAAAAATGGTCGACGCCCGCGGCGATCAGGTCCTCGTACTCGCCGAACTTGTGCCGCGGCACCGGCACGGCCTGCACGCCGATGAAGCCGCCCACCTCGGCCCGGAGCCTTTTCACGAAGGGCTCGCACTGCCTCAGGCCGTGAACCATCTCGAGGTCGTCGCGGTCCTCGAAGTGATAGCCCGTGTTGAGGTGCGTGAAGATCGAGCCGGACTCGTCGCGCGCCGCTTTCGCCACCTCGATCACGTCCTCGACCTTCTTCTTCGACTCCTCGGCCTTGCCCACGTTCCGGCCCGTCGTGCAGAACGCGCACGCGGGCGAGGACGGCATGGTCCAGTAGAGGCACGCGTTCGAGACGTAGATCCCGAGGTAGGTGCCCTGCAAAACGCCGACGCGGCTCATCTCGACGCCGCTGGACGTCTTCCGCGAGTACCAGGCGGGCTCCTCGGGGATCTCGACGGGATAGTGGTCGCCCTGCCGGGCGTCGCACAAAGCGTAGCCCCGCCCCGTTTTCATCAGAAGGAACGGCGACTTCGCGGCGAAGGCCTCGACGACCGGAACATTGACCCAGATCTTCTTGCGCGGCGAGGGCAGGACGAGCTCGAGGCCCGACCCGAGGCCGGCGCGCGTCCGCGAGATGCGGCGCCCGTCGGCATCCACCGCGCTGGAAGGGTCGATGCGGAGTCCCCGGCAGAAGAGCTCGATTTCCAGCTCAACCGGTTTGAACAAGGTTCTCCTCCGCCCTGTAGCATGTGTTCCCGAGGCACATGCGGCCATGATGCAGGGTCTTCAAGGCCGAGGGATGACGCCCGTCATACCGCGGGGGCGCATTTCCGCCTAATGTCGGTGTGGAGAGAGACATGGCCCACACCCAGACCGCTCCATGCTGCAGCACGTGCGCCCCCGGAGCCTCCCCTTCACCTCCGCGTAACCTCTTCCCGTTCTTCGTGTTCACCGCCCTCGCCCTCGCCGTGGCGCTGGGTGTCTCCACGGGCGGCTGGGCGATCTGGCGCATGGCCTTCGCCACCGGAACCGTTCTGCCGTCGCATCTCCAGCTTCACGCACACGTCCAGCTCCTCGGCTTCGCCGCCCTCTTCATCCTCGGCGTCGCGCTCCACGCGCTGCCCCGCATCCTCGGGGCCGCGCCGCCATCGAGCCGCGTGCTCTTTACGGTGCTCCTCGGCATCGGCGGCGGCGCCCTGTTGCGGGCGCTCGGCCAGCCGCTCGCCCCATGGGCGGCGGGCCGGTTCATGTCGCTCTTCTCGGGTGCTCTCGAGCTCGCCGGGGTCTTCGCGTTCGCGGCGTGGGCGCTGCCCGTGCTCACGGAGCGTCACGGACTCCGCGACCCGTTCTCCCTGCACGTGCTCCTCGGAACCGTCTGGGCCGCTCTCGCCGCCGTGCTCTCAGCGGCGCAGTCCATTTTCCTCGCGGGCCACGCGGAGTCCGAGATTCCCGGCAGCCTCGTGGAGCCCTTCTACGCGGTCGCGCTCTACGGCCTCGTCCTCTCGTTCGCTTTCGGCTTCGCCTCACGCATGGTCCCCGCGTTCCTCTCTCTCCCCCGTCCCTTGGCGAAGAGCGCGCGGCCCGTCGCCGCCCTGCAGGCCGCGGGCGTCCTCCTCCTGGCGGCGGCGTGGATTCCCGGCTTCCTGCCGGCGTCGCGCGGCCTTACGCTCCTCGGCACCCTGCTTCTCGCGGCGGCTGTCCTCGTGTTCCTCGCCGCGAGCCGGATTCTCTCGCCGCTCACGAGAGCACCGGCCGCACTCTCCCTGCGCGCGCCGTTCGCCTTCCTCGGTCTCTTTGCGGCGATCTCCGTCGCCGCCTGCCTCGGCGAGCTTTCCGGCGCCTCGGTTCACAAGTTCGTGTGGGACGGCGCGCGACACGTCTACACGATCGGGTTCCTCACGCTCCTCGTCCTCGGGATGAGCCTGCGTATCGTCCCGGCGTTCACGGGCCGGACGCTCGCACGCCCGCGCGAGGCGCGCCTCGCCCTCGCGCTCGTCTGTGCCGCGGCCGTCGTGCGCGCGCTTCAGATCCCCGTGGCGCTCGGGTGGGGCGGCCTGCCCCTCTACCGGCTGGTCGGCACCACCGGCGTTTTCGCGACGGCGGGGTTTCTCCTCTGGGCCCACGTCCTCATCGCAACGCTCCGCCCGCGCGCGGCGCGTGCCGCGGTCGCACCGCCGATGGGGCTCCCCGCCCGGACGGCCTGAGCCGGCCACCCGGGGCGCCTCTCGGCGTCAGCCTTTGAAGCGCTTGCGGCGGGGAAGCATGTCGTTGATTTCGCGGAGCGCCATCTCGAAGCCTTTCGTCACGCCCTCGGGCTCCTCGCCGCGCTGGACCTTCATCGTGTACTCGTCCCTCAGACGCACAAGCCGGTGGCCCAGCGCCCACAGGATCGTCTCGACGGCTTTCTGCTCCTCTTCGGACCGCAGCTTCGACATGCGCGCCATTCTGGACCAGGATGGCGCGCCATGACGCTTCGCATCGTTCTCGTGAGGACGCACAACCCCGGCAATCTCGGAGCGGCGGCGCGGGCGGCGAAGAACTTCGGGGCCGAGATTGCTTTGCTCGGACCGCGCACCCCTCCCGATCATCCCGATGCCGTGGCTTTCGCGTCCGGCGCAGAAGATTTGCTTAGGAAAATGAAGACTCTGGCGGAATGGGACGACGTCGCCAACCAGGCCGACGACGTCATCGCCCTCTCGTCGCTGCGGGGCCGCGTCTCGCGCGGGCTGCCGCCTCCCATCACTTTCGAAGAAATCTCCTCTTCTCTTCGCCGCGGCCGGCGCGTCGCGCTCGTGTTCGGTCCCGAGCGCGGCGGGTTGACGACCGAGGAGCTGCGACAATGCGACTCGCGGCTCACGATCCCGACTGCGGCCGCGCTTCCAACGCTAAACGTGGCACAGGCGGTCGTCGCCGCGCTCGCCCTGCTTCATCCCTTCGAAGCACCGCGCCGAAGGCGCGGAAACACCGGTGCGGGGAACGAGGCGGCGACGGTAAAGGAAATGCGCCGCCTCTTGACCTCTTTCAAAGAGACTCTCTCTTCCGCCGGTTACCCCGGCCGAGGTCATTCGAAAGAAGTTCTTGCGGAGATCGAATCGTTTCTCAAGCGCGGCCGGCCCACCTCGCGCGAAGTCACGCTGCTCCTCGGCGCATTCGCGGCGCTCTCGCGCGCCGTCAGACGTCGAGCGCGTCCGCATCTCGCGCCCGCTCCGTGATGAACCTGTAGCGGGCGGAGGGGTCCTTCCCCATCAGCTCCGAGAGCACGCGCTCGGCCTCGAGGGCGTTCGGGACGGTCACCTTGAGCGCGCGGCGGCGGCGCGGGTCGAGCGTCGTCTGCTTGAGCTGCTCGGGCATCATCTCGCCGAGGCCCTTGAAGCGCATGATCTCGGGCTTCACGTTCTTCGGGAGCTTCGCGAGGATCGCGTCGCGCTCCTTGTCGTCGAGCGCCCAGTGCGTTTCCCGAGCCGCGTCGATCCGGTAGAGCGGGGGCTGCGCGAGGTAGACGTGACCTGCCTCGACGAGCTTCGGCAGGTGCCGCCAGAAGAACGTGAGGAGAAGCGTCGAGATGTGGTGGCCGTCGGCGTCGGCGTCCATCAGGAGGAAGACCTTCCCGTACCGGAGCTTGGCGAGATCGAAGTCCGCGCCGACGCCGCAGCCGAGCGCCGAGATGATGTCGGAAAGCTCGCGGTTGCCGGTGACTTTCGCGGAGTTCGCCTGCTCGGCGTTCAGCACCTTTCCGCGCAGCGGAAGGATCGCCTGCGTCCGCCGGTCGCGGCCCTGTTTCGCCGAGCCCCCGGCCGAGTCGCCCTCGACGATGAAGAGCTCGGACAAGGCTGGATCCGTGGACGAGCAGTCCGCGAGCTTGCCGGGGAGGTTCAGCCGGTGGGACACCGCCGTCTTGCGCGTGACCTGCTGCGCCGCGGCCCGGCTGGCTTCGCGGGCCCGGGCCGCCAGGACGATACGTGAGACGATCTGTTCGGCGAGCGTGGGGTTCTCGTTGAGCCATTTCTCGAGCGCCGGCCGGACGGCTCCGTCCACCTGCGCCGCGATCTCGGGGTTGTTGAGGCGGTCTTTCGTCTGCCCCTGAAACTGCGGCTCGAGAACGTACGCGGAAAGGAGCGCGACGAGACCCTCGCGGATATCCTCGGCGGTGACGGCGACGCCCTTCGGGAGGAGCTCGTGCGTCTCGACGTAGTTGCGCACGGCCTTCGTCACGCCCGAGCGCAGCCCGTTCTCGTGCGTGCCGCCCGAAGGAGTCGAAATGCCGTTCACGTACGAGCGCACGTGCTCGTCGGTCGCCTCGGTCCAGACGAGCGCGAGCTCGAGGCGCGGATCACCCTCGCGCGCTAGGTTGAACGCGCCTCCCGTGGTGGCCTTCCCGCGCTGCAGAACGACGTGCGCGAGCCAGTCCGCGAGGCCGCCTTCGTGCGTGAACTCGTCGCGCCGCGCAGGCTTCTGCGTCTCGTCGACGAACACGGCGCGGAGGCCGCGATGGAGGTACGTCTTGGCCTCGAGGCGCTCGCGGATCTCCTGCGCGTCGAAGAAGAGCTTCCCGAAGATCTCGACGTCGGGGCGGAAGCGGATCGTCGTGCCCGACCCCCGCACCTTCCCGTCGCCCGGAGATTTCGTCACCTTCGAGGTGGCTCTCCCCCGCGCGTAGGTCTGCTTCCATTCCGATCCGTCGCGCCGCACGATGGCCGTCATCTCGGACGACAGTGCGCAGACGACGGACGCGCCCACCCCGTGCAGGCCGCCCGAGTGGACGTAGTTCCCGTGCTCGAACTTTCCGCCGGCGTGGAGCGTCGTGAGGATCAGCTCGAGCGCGCTTTTCCTGTACTTCGGGTGCACGTCCACCGGAATGCCGCGCCCGTTGTCCGTGACCTCGATCTCCTTGCCGTCGGGAAAGAGCGTGACTTCGAGGCGCGTCGCGTAGCCGTTGATGACCTCGTCGATCGCGTTGTCCACGATCTCGTTGACGAGGTGATGGAGGCCGCGCGCGTCGACGCCTCCGATGTACATGCCGGGAAGCTTGCGGACGGGCTCGAGCCCTTCGAGGACGGTGATGTCGCGGGCGGTGTAAGTGGTGGCCATGCGGCGGCGGCAGGGTGCGGCGAAAACCCCGGCCGGTCAAGGGGAGCCCGAACCTCAGCGGAACCGGATCATCGTCACGCCGCTGCCGTGGTTCGCCACGAAGATCTCGGCGCGGCCGTCCCCGTCCACGTCTCCCACGGCCACGCGGTACGGCTCCTTCCCCGAGGGCGTGCGGACGCCCGGCCGCAACGATCCACGTCCATCCCCGAGGAGGACCGTCACGTCGCCGCCTCTCATGTTCGCGGTCACGACGTCCGGCCAGCCGTCGCCGTTCACGTCGCCGACGGCTACCCCGACCGGGTTCGCGCCCGTCGCGAACGGCGAGCCATTCATCGGGCGGAACCCGCCGCGCCCGTCACCGAGGAGCACGTTGACGGCGTCGCGGCTCGTGTCGCCGCCCTGGCCGGAGAAGTTCGCGACGACGAGGTCGACGTGCCCGTCCCGGTCGATATCGGCGAGCGCGAGCGAGAACGGCGCCGCGCCCGCCGGAAACGGGGAGCCGGGCGCTTCGCGGAAGGCGCCCTTGCCGCCTCCGAGGAGGACGGTCACCTTTCCTCCCTCGAAGTTCGTGGTGACGACGTCGGGGGCTCCGTCGCCGTTCACGTCGCCCGCCCGAAGCTTCTGGTAGGGCATCTTGCCCACGCCAAAGAGTCGGCCCGGCGTCCGGAACCGGCCGCCGCCGGTTCCGGAGATCACTTCGACCAGATCGTTCGCCC
>JBGPDK010000025.1:0-26943 GCA_041482235.1 Thermoanaerobaculia bacterium
GGGCGGGAGAGTCAGCATGGCGTCGCTCGCCTGCGGAAGCGGCCACATCGAGGAGACGCTGCTCCGGGACTTCGGCTGGCCCGTGACGGAGTTCCTGGGTCTGGAATATGACGACCAACTGCGTGCCAATGCGACGGAGCGTTTCGGCCGGATCACGAGCTGCAAGAGCCGCTTCGAGTTCTTCGACTTCAACGCGGCCGAAGTTCCCGACCGACAATTCGACATCGTGTTCACCTGCCATTCGATCCATCACGCCACGGATGTGGAATCCTTGATGGAGAAGATGAATCGGATGCTCAAGCCGAACGGCCTGATCATCGGGATCGACTTCTTCGGCCCGACCCGCTTCCAGATCGAATACGATGTCCTTCCCATCATCCAGGAGCTGTTCAGCTACCTCCCGCCGGACCTGCGTCGGGATCTGACGGCACCGGACATGACCGTGCAGGAAGAATTCGTCCACGCGCCGATCGAGGCCGTGCGCTCCGCCGACCCGTCCGAGTCGGTCAGAAGCTCGGACCTGAGGACGCTGCTCTTCTCGACGTTCCCGGTGATCGAGATCAAGCCTATGGGCGGGACGCTGCTCCGGTGGCTGCTCCAGAACCGGGCCGGCAACTTCGACCCGGAGAATCCGGATCACGTCGCGATCATGCGCTGTCTGCAGTTCATCGAGCGCGAGCTGATCGCCCTCCGACGGATCAAGTCGGACGACCTCTTCTTCGTCCTGGGGAAGAGCACGCGCGTCAGGGGGTAGTCTCGCGCCGCGTCAGGCGCTTCCAGGCCTCCGCGATTCCGCTTCTCAGGTCGTAGCTCGGCGACCATCCCGTGGCCGCCCGGAGCCGGGCCGGGTCGAGGACGTTCGACGGCACCCCGGCGTAGATGTCTCCGCGCCTCCTCTGCTGAAGGCGCTTCCCCGTGACCTCCTCGACGGTCCGAAGGACGTCCACCAGCGAGCTGCCGACGCCGGTCCCGACGTGGAACGTCTCGTTCCAGGCGTTCGACGAGACGAGGGTCTCGATCGCCCGCACGACGTCGTCGATGAAGATGTAATCCCGCCGCTGGCTTCCGTCGCCCCAGATGTCGGCGGCGCTTCCGGTCAGGGCGCACTTCAGGAAGGCGTCCACCGCGCCCTGCCTCGGCGTGGTGGAGGCCTCGCGCCCGAAGGGATTCGCGATTCTCAGGATCAGGTACTCGAAGCCCGGGCGCCTCGCGCGGAACCGGATCATCTCCTCGGCGAGCGCCTTCCCCAGGCCGTAATACGACTCCGGGCGCACGGGCGCGTCCTCGGTGACGGCGGGGCCTTCCGTGCGGCCGTAGACCGTCCCTCCCGACGAGGGAAAGACGAGGCGGGGAACGGCGGCCTCTTCCATCGCATCGAGGAGAAGGCCCAGCGGCCGCAGGGTGAGATCCAGCTCCGAGAGGAAGTTCGCGTTCGGCGACGCGGGGAGCGTCGTGCCGATGAAGTCGATCACGTGCGTGACGCCCTTCAACGACTCCCGCACGACCCGCTCGTCCTGCACGTCTCCTTCGAGGATCTCGACGAGGGGATTGGCGGCGAGGTCCGCGGGGAGCCGGCCCGTCCGGCGCACGTGGAGGCGCGCGGCTTCTCCACGCGCGACGAGCCGCCGGGACAGGTGGCGCCCGAGAAAACCGGAAGCTCCACGAATCAGGATCCTGTTCAGGCTCTTTTCTCCGTCGGGAACCGGAGAGGACCTCGGAAGCGTCACCCCGAAGGCCTCGAACTGGAGAACACCGCCGCGTATTCTCTCGCTGCCCGGTCCATCGAGAATCGCTCCGCGACGACGTGTCTGCCGGCGCGTCCCATCGTCTCCCGGAGCGCCGGCTCGGCGAGGCGGACGAGGGCGGGCTCGAACTGGTCGAGATCTCCCACCCGCGAAACGACGAAGCCGCAGGGTCCGTCGCTCAGGACCGACGCGATGCACCCGACGTCCGTCGCCACGACTGGCGTCCTCATGGCGAGGGCAGAGAGGATATAAAGGGGAAGGGCTTCGTACTCGGACATCATGACGGCGATGTCGCTCGCCGCGATGGCGTCCGCAATCGGAGAGAAGAACCCCGTGCGCCCGAGATTCGGGAGGCCCGCGTCGGCAATCATCGCGTCGATCTCGGCCTCGAGCGGTCCTCCCCCGATCAGCAGGAAGAAGAACTCCGTCCTCGGCAGGAATCGGGAGGCGAGGCGAATGAAGTCGGCGGGCCGTTTCTGTGGATGGAGCCGCACGGCCATCGTGACGAGGAGCTTCTCGTCGGGCACGCCGAGCCGCGCCCGAATGGCCCGGACGTCCCCGGCTCCGTAGGCGTCGGGGTCGAACTCGGACAGCTCGATGCCGTGGTGGATCAGGTCGATCCGATCCTCGGCGACGTGCCGCTCGTCCCGGAGGGTCTTCGCGATCGCCTCGTTCGTCGCGATGTGCCGGTCGACGTCCTCCGCCACCGCGAGACCGTAGTAGTCCACGAAGCCGTACCGGTGATCGAAGAGTTGATTCACGATCTGCAGACGGGGGAACCGGCGGCGAAGCGCGGGGAGCGTCTCATAGAACCAGGTCGTCCCGTTCGCGTTGAAGAGAGTGCGAACCTCATAGGCCTCGATCAGCCGGGAGAGCAACGAGAAGAACAGTTGGGGCGGGGCGACCTCTCCGAGCGTGTAGACGTGCGGGACCACTCGCGAAAAGGCATCGAGGCTGTTCCCGAGCAGGGCGTCGTGCGGAGCGAGCGTCACCACGAGGAACCGGAACGAGGATCCGAGGCGCGTCACGACGTCCAGGGTGAGCTTCTCGGCGCCGCCGACAGCGAGAAAGGGCTGCAGGACGAGCACGGTCGGGCGCGGATCCGGCGAGGGAGGTTCCCCGAACACTCCATCGAGCTCGGTGATGCCGTGCGGCAGGAAATCTCGACGCGCGCGGGCATCGACGAGGTACTGCCCGACTGTCCGGAGCGGGAAACGTCCGGAGCGCGAGTTCGCGCTCGTCACGGCATCGGCGGCGGGGAGGCCAAGGCGCCAGACACGCTTGCCGGCGACCGGGTCCTTCCTCAGGAGACCCGAGGTCTGAAGGGCCGCGAGATCGACACCTTCGACGGGATCGAAGAACCTCTTCTCCGTGAGGACGACCCGGCACGACCGAAGGCTCTCCGGCTCCGGGGAAGCCGCTGCGGAACGATGCACGTACTCCACGAACTTCAGGTTCTCGGAGACGGCCACCCAAGTGAGGACTTCGAGCAGAGTCGCGGGCAGCGTCCCCAGAGACGACGTCGGGAGGGCGAGGTAGTGGCCTTTCGCGATTCTCCGGACATCCTCCGCCGAAGAAGCAGGAAGCGACTCGAAAGCGCCCCTGGCGTCAGACCATCGTCTCAGGGTGCCGGCGGCCCGATTCAGGAAGAGCACCTCGAAGCCCCGCGCCGTCTGCCGCTCCAGAAGAGCCTGCGCGGCGGCCGCGAATCCCTCCTGCGAGCCGTCATCCGGCACGACGACCGAAAGAGCGGGCTCCGGGACCGGCGGCCGAGGGACGGCGATGAGGCGAATCCGCCGCGGGTCGCTCGCGCTCATCCGCGGCGCGATCACGAGCTGGCGCGCGGCCTCGCGGGCGGCGCGGACGAGACGGCGGGCCGTGCTCTCTCCCCATCCGAGAGCCGTGGCCCGGTAGCGTCGGATCCGGGCGGGAGTTTTCAGCATTTTCGATCCCGCATGCCGGGCCCGCATGCTAGATGTAGGGGCGATCGGGGCAGGACGCGAGGTCCGGCGCGCGATCCTCGGCGGCCGTCCCCTGGGGAGCGCGCGAACGCCAGCTCCGCAGCAAACCCATCGACTTCGATTCTAGAGCACGCGTCTCGCCGAGGCCGTCCCGCCTCCTGCTTTGGCGAGTTCACGGCTCTTTCTCGACGTACAGTTCGGAGATCTGCAATTCGCGCGGCTGGCTCAAGAGGCGGAAGTCGACGCGGAAGTCGCGGAGAGGGCTCCTGGTGAGCTCCCGGAGGAGCCGAACGAAAACTCTCACCTCGTACCACTTCCCGGATTCGAGCAGCGGGCTCTCCGCGTAGAAGTCCGGGTCGTACCAGGTCATGTCCCCGAAACGGGGGTAGCACCGGAGAACGGTCGACTGCGCCGGGGAGATGACGAGATGAAGAGCGTGCCACTCGTCGACGAGGTCTCGCGATTTCAGCCATGTCTGAGAGCCGCGGCCCGCGAGGATGAGGTAATCCCCGGCCTGCGGCTCCAGGAACGCGCGCTGGAACAGGTCGTCCAGCCGGTATCTCAGGACGCTCACCTGGGGCGGTGAGAGCGCCGGCGGGGGAGATGTGAGCTCGGCGGAGACGAAGGGCATCCCGCTTCGGATCGCCATCTCCCACTTCGGGTCAGCCTCTTTCTGCACGCCGCTCGAGAGGAGGACGGCGACGCAGCTGGAGCCGACTGCGACGGAGAGGAGCCACGCCGCCCGCAGGCGCCACACGGAGGTCCTCCTCACGACGAGAGTCCGTCCAGAAGCCACTTTCTGAGAGGGTTTCCGGACTCGAGGAGGCCGAAGAACGGGGACAGCGGATCCGTCCGGCCCGCGGAGGCGAGGGCGAGGACCTCGAGGAAGAGCCGGTCCCGATCGAACGTATGAACGGACTCGGCGAGCCGCTCCAGGAACTCGCGCGCGCGGTCGCCCCGGGTCTCCTCGGCCACGAAGGCGGGGAGGTGCCGCGCCAGGACCCAGAGCACCTCCAGCTCCATCTCGCGAGGGTCCTTTCGAATCGTGTTGTCGTCGTGGATGCGGTAGTCGAGGAGGGGCTCCTCGACGACGTGGGGCGAGGAGTGGAGCGCGGCGGTGAGCGCGAAGTCCCAGTCGTGCGCAAAACGCAGAGGAAGAAACGGCCCGTGGGATCGCCAGAGCTCGCGGGAGAACGCGAAATTCGACGACGTGGCGAGATAGTTCCCCTGAAGGAGGTTCCAGCGAGCGTCCGACGTCGGCTGGAAGCTCCGGTCCGGCCGCGGGCAGGGCCAGGGGTGCATGTTCGCCCAGCCCTTCTTCACCCCGAGGCTGCGCCCGGTGGCGTCAATCAGCCGGATCCACGAGCCGGAGAACAGAACCGACGCATCGGCCTCGAAGCGGGCGGCGATCCTCTCGATCCGGCGCGGGTCGTACCGGTCGTCGGAATCGAGGACGAACAGGAGGTCGCCGCCGGCGAGCTCGATGCCCCGGTTCAGAGCGGCGTGAGCGCCCTGGTTGCCCTGGACGACGAGCTTCACGCCCCTGTTTTCAAGGGAGCGGAGCACCTCGATGGACCCATCGGTCGATCCGTCGTCCACGACGACCACCTCATCGGGAGCGCGGCTCTGCCCGAGCGCGCTCAGCACCGCGTCCTCGACGTACCGGACGTGGTTGTACGAGGGGATCACGACGGAGATCCGTCTTCTCACACCGAACGACTCCTGCCTTGGTCATACGCCATCTGGATTCGCGGCGGCCCCTGCGCCGCAAGCCAGGTCCTGATCAACGGATCGTCTACGAGCTCCCCGATCCTCAGGACGAGGCCAGCCGGGACAGCCAGCTCTGCCTCCCTCGCCCCCAGAAGGAAGCCTCGCAGCGCGGGGATCAGGATTTCCCTGGCCAACCGCCACTGTGCCCGGGACCTCTGAGGTTCCTCGAGGGAGGGTTCGAGGAAGCCCTTCACCACTCCGTACCGGAAGATCCCGTGAAGAAGAGGCGTGAGCTCGGAGCCTGTCGTGCCTTCGTAGAATCCCGCGAGCTCGAAGAGCGCGGCCTCGAGCGTCGCCAGGCTTTCCATCGAGGAATCGTCCCGACGTCCGGCGGCAGGCTCGGTCGCCTCCAGAAGGCGGGCCCGCTCGATCTCCCGCACGGGGAACCACTTCGAAAGAGCCGGCCACTTCTCGTAGAAGAGGTGCGCCATCGCTCCACAGGTGACCTGCCGACGGAAAAAGGAACGCACGTCGTAGGAGTGGTAATGCCACGCGACGGCATCGCGGCAGTAGAGGATCCGCTGGCCGAGGCGCGCGAGGCGGTAAGACAGCTCGATGTCCTCGAACGCGGCCATCGGAAAGTCCTCGCTGAACCCTCCGGGCGGCCGTGCGAGGAACGATTTTCGGATGGAGAGATTCGACGTGTAGAAGTGCCGGAAATCGTACTCCTCGCCGTCCCGAAGATAGGCGAAGCTGAACTGTTCCGCGCCGGCGCCGTCGATGTGCCGCATCGTGGCAGTCAACGGAAGGTCGTCCGGCCAGCTCGTTCGCCCGATCACGACCGTCGTCTCCCGGCTCTCCGTGTCATGCGCGCGGGCGTGATGCGCGAGGATCCCCGGAGAGGGAACGATGTCGTCGCCGGTGAAGAACACGAGGTCGCCGCGGGCGCTTTCGAGCGCGCGGTTCCGCGCGAGCGCGGGTCCGGCGTTCCGCTGTGACAGGGCGAGGGTGTCGAATCGACTCGACGTCCAGCCGGAGAGGAAATCGCGGGTTCCGTCTGAGCTGCCGTCGTCGACGACGATGACTTCGAAGCGCAAGTCCGCAGGCTCCTGTCGCTCCCAGCCCAGAAGAGCCCGCCGAAGAAACCCGAGCCGGTTGAACGTGGGGAGGATCACGGAGAACCGCGGAACCTGCGAGCGCGAGACCTCCGCCCTCCGAAGAACTTCCGGGGGGTTCGTCACGCACCTTCCCCATCGTGTCGGTCGATCAGCTCCCGCCACCCTCGGACGAGGTCGAGCCCCTCGTAGAAGCCCCGGGCGCCGGCGACCGCCCTCCCGGAGAGGCGGGCGCGGGCCTCGGGACCGCGAAGGCCCTGAAGCGCCAGGGCGAGACTCCCCGCCGAAACGGGTCCGTCGACGGCCAGGACGCTGTCTTCGAGACCGAGCGAGCGAGCGACGAGGGTCGGCACGACGGACGGAACTCCGAGGGCGAGCGCCTGCAGGAGGACGTTCGCATTTCCGGGAGGGCCGGCGATCGCGCAGAGAACGTCCGCGGCGGCGAGATCGTCTTCCGGCAGGGCGCTCGCGGGCAGGACCCGGGCGCAGGCGAGGCGGGTGGACGAGATCATCTCGCGGAGGAATGGAAGGAGTGGTCCGTCTCCGAGAGCGACGAAGAACCAGCCGCCCTGCCGTTCCAATTCGGCCGCGACCTGGAGAAACTCGACCGCGCGCGCGTTCTCGTCGAGGATATCGAGAAGGAGAACGGCCGTCGCCCCGCCGGGAATCCCGAGCCGGATGCGTGCCGTCTCACGACGAGAAGGCTGTTCCGTGCCGCCATTGTCTCGTGGGGGGAGCACCGCGGGGAGGCTCGGGCCGGCTTTTCTCTCCACCTCTCCCGATTTCACATCCAGGATCGAAAGAGCCGAGTTTCGCAGCCTGAGGGACCTGACGAGATTCCTGTCGGTCTCCGAGCGGGTGAAATCGAGCACGATCGATCTCGAGCTCCGGAGCGCCAGGTGCTCGATGACCGAGAGATGAAGGACGGGATCGAGGACGACTCCTGCGGGGTAGGAGAATGCCGGTCCTTCCCGCGGGTCCGGATCCAGGATCGAGTCGTGACGCTCGAACGAGACGACGTGGACACTTCGCGGCGGCTCGAGGATCTGCGCCAGCCGACGGACGAAACCGGCGGGACCAGCCCCTGAGAGTGTCGGCACCAGGGCGACAACCTCGGACGGTCCGGAAAGGGGTGGGGGAACCGCCATCCTGGGGAATAACGAGTCGAGTGGCGTGAGCCCTGATTTGAAGAGAGGAGTCCCCGCGTACGATCGTCTGGAAATCCAGCGCTCCCCGATTGACACGAATTTTCGAAGGGGAAGCTCGGCCTCCGGAGCGCCGGGCGCCGAAGCGCGAGAGAAGGGGAAGGGGAGGGTTCGGCCGACCACCGCGCAAGAGCCCTCTTCGTTCGACGTCGGCTGTCCGGCTCCGCTGTCGAAGTCCATTCGCCTGAGAACAACCGACGACTCGCCGGCCGAGGCGGCGGCGGTGAAGAGGAGATCTTCGGTCCCCGCAGCCCAGAGATGCAGTTCCAGGAATGTCGGCGAGACGGCCGGCGCGGGAAGGGAAAGGCGGAAAGCCCATCGACAGCCCAGCCGACGGAGCCAGTCGTTGTCCGGACCAACGGTCTGCCGGTCGGGATCGTCTCCTGGCAGCGTCGCGGTGAGAAGGGTTCCGGATGGCCGATCAAGTGCCGCGACGCGGAGCCCGCTCAGGGACTGCGCCCTCGCCCACGACCTCGCCGCCTCGAAGGCTTCCCGCCCGCCCTCCACGACCACAGCGACGGCCGGCTGAGCGAGCGCGGGTCGCCTGACGAGGACGGAATCGAACATCCAGTCGGCGTCGGGCAGGTACGTGTGACGCGCGAGGCGGAGACGCCGCCAGGCCCCGCGGGCGAAATCCCTCCCGCTGCGCCGCAGAGGACGGCTCGCGCTCGCCAGGAGGCCGACGAGCTTGGAGACGGAGCCTGCCGGCTCCTTCGAGTGAAGCTTCGCGAGAAGGCGGAGCCGGGCATCGAGGGATCGAAGCCGTTCTTCGACGATCGTCTCGGACGGGACCGACGGGAAGGACCCGCGCTCGAGGTGTCTCAGAATCGCGTCGAGCCGCTCGTGAGTCTCCAGGAGTTCCGTTCCGAGGTCCCGGATCTCCTCCTGCGCTCTCGAGAGGCGTGCCTCGAGATCTCGCAAGTCGGGCTCACCCCGGCGAATCCAGCTCACGCCGGCTCCCGCTCGACCGTGACGACGATATTGGACGGTCTGAACAGCCCGAGAACCCTCGAATCGGGGCACGAATGAATGATCGTGTCTCCGTCGATCCAGTCGAGGACGGTGTGGTTTTCCTGGGTCCCGCTGGCTGCGGCGGGCGAAATCGTGTAGTCGGTTTCGGCGAGCTCGGGCCATGGGAATCGAAAACGCGCCGTCACGCGTTCGCCGGCGCGCGCGGCCGACAGAGGCGTCCCCCTCTCGAGGTTGTTCATCGAGAAGAGCTCGCGTCCCATGGGGTCCCGGAGCTGGAAACCGAGGATCGGCTCGGCGACGTCCGCGAGGAACCGGGCCCGGATCACGACTTCGTAGATCTCTCCCGGCCGCAGGGCCGTCTTCTTCGTGCCGTCCAGGGAGAAGATTCCCCACTCTTCGAGCCGTGCGCGGCCGTTGCCGTATCGAAGAACACCTGGGCGCTCCCCGTCGGTGACTCCGACCCGGATATCGGAATCCTGGCTCTGGTAGACCCACGCGAGGTACCTCTGGACCACCTCGCGGGGAGTGGCGACGAGCTGGACTCGGCCTCCCTCGAGCCACATGGCTTCGTCGCACAGCGCCGACAGAGCGTTCATGTCGTGCGTCACCAGGAGGATCGTCGTCCCGGAGGCCCTGAGGTCGGCGATCTTCTTCATGCACCGATGCTGGAAAACGGCGTCGCCGACCGCGAGGGCCTCGTCCACGACGAGCACCTCCGGGTGGACGTGAGCCGCCACGGAGAAGGCCAGGCGAACGAACATCCCGCTCGAGTACGTCTTCACGGGCTGGTCCATGAACGCCTCGAGCTGGCTGAATGCGACGATTTCGGGATACAAGGTCTCGATCTGGGGCCGCGTCAAGCCGAGGAGAGAGGCGTTCAGCAACACGTTCTCGCGCCCGGTGTACTCCGAATTGAAGCCAGCACCCAGCTCGAGAAGCGCAGCGAAGCGCCCGCGCCGGCGGACCAGACCCTCCGTCGGCGCGAGGAGGTTGCATGCGACTCTCAAAAGAGTGCTTTTGCCGCTTCCGTTCGGGCCGATGATGCCGAAGCTGCGTCCGCGCGCAACGTCGAAAGAGACGTTTCTAAGAGCCCAGTTCTCGCGGTAGTACCGCCGTCGCCCCCCGGCGATCACTTGCTTGAGCCGGGCGAACGGGGTCGGATAAAGGCGGTACCGAAGCCCGAGGTCCCGGATCTCGAGCGCGTTCACAGGACCTCGATGAACGCCTTCCGCGTCCGGTGGAACCACCAGTAACCCACGGCGAACACGGCGACGGCGACGACGGCGAACCCGCCGAGACTGGCCCCGTCCGGCATCTTTCCGAACAGAATCGCCTCGCGCCACAGGCGCACGACGGTGGCGAGGGTGTTCAGGTCCACGACCCACCGGAAGCGCGTCGGAAAAGCCGACTCGGGATAGGTGATCGGCGTCAGGAAGAAGAGAACCTGGAGGGCGATTCCCACGAGGTTCCCGATGTCGCGAACGAAAACGGAGAGCGAGGTGAGAAAGAAAGCGAGGCCCGTCGTGAAAAAGACGTGGAGGACGAGGACCGGAACGGCAAACGCGAAACCGAGCGGCGAGGAGCCGATGAGGAGCGGAGCCGCCACGAGCAGGATCGCGGTCGTCACGGCCATCTGCAGCAGCGCGGAGAGGACGACGCTTGCCGGCAGAATCTCGAGGGGGAAGACGACCTTCGAGACGAGGTTTCCCTGGCTCACGATGATCGATGTCGAGCGTTGGAGGACGGTGGAGAGGAAATTGAATGGGATGAAGCTCGCGAACAGGACGAGCGCATATCCCGAGAAACCGCCGGTGGTCGGCCCCCCCCACCTCATCTTGAACACGAACGAAAAGACGAACGCGTAAACCGTCAGGAGGACCATCGGGTAGATCCAGGCCCAGAGAGCGCCGAGAAACGACCCGCGGAACGGCCCCAGGAATTCACGGACCGCGAGCTGCCAGAGGAGGTACCGATTGTCGGAGAGAGTCCGCCAGAAACGGCCGAGGGACGGCACGTCGATCTGGTTCGGTACGATTTCGAGAACGTCAGCTTCGGGTGTCGGCATCGTCACCTCCCCCCGGCGAAAAAGCCGGTCAGGTAGGCCGTTCGCGTCGCGAGATCCCATGCGTCGGAGGGCCGACCCTTCCGGGCGGCCCGGCGCAGACCGGCGCGCGCGAACGCCACCGGAAGGAAGGCGCAAGGCAGCAAGAGGCACCGGAAGACGAGCGCCGGGTGCTTTCGGATCGCATATCTGGCGGCTCGACCGGCGCGGCGCTGCCGTGCCAGGAACGGTTCGAGCGTGTCATAGCGGTGATGGTGCCGGCAGATGGACGATTCGGAAAACCGGAACTTCCGTCCGGCCCGGTGCCAGCGGTAGGCGAGTTCCGTGTCCTCGAAAGCGGCGTGAGGAAAAGTGGTGTCGAACGGCTCCTCGCGGAACCAGGGGGCGGGCGCGGAGAAGTTCGCTCCTGTCACCGCCCAGTACGCCACGGGGCTGCCGTCGCGGAGACCGCGAAAGAAGAACTGTGGCCCCTCGGGAGCGAGGAAACGCATGACCGCCGTCACCTCGGTGCGTTCGTCCCAATCCACGCGGCCCTGGATTCCCACGTCTTCGCTCAGGGCCTGCGCATGAGGGCCGAGCGCGCCCGATTCGGGAAAGGTGTCGTCGCCGAGAAGCAGAATGCGAGAGCCGCGACTTCTTCTCACTCCTTCGTTTCGGGCCGATGCCGGCCCTCCCGGGGGCGAGACGACGGCCGTGAAACCGAATCGGCTGGATCGCACGGACTGGAGCCACGCCCCCGTTCCGTCCTCGGACCCGTCGTCGACGACGACGACCTCGAAGCTCCCGGCGGATTCGTCCTGGCGCTCCAGCCAGACGAGGCACTCGCGCAGGAGTTCCCGGCGGTTTCGGGTGGGAATCACGACGGTCAGATCGGGGGCGGGCAGACTGGCACTCCGAGGCCTCAAGCCTGGATCGATCGCAAGTATTGCACGAGGTGTCGGAACCTCTCCCTTCGTCTCGCGGCGGTCCCTGAGCGCGTCGTTCGAGCCATCAGGAGACGGATCTGCGCGCCCAGGAGAAGGGCGCGATAGGCCCCTCTGCGGCCCGGCTCTCCATGGTGCTTCGCGGCATATCGGAGGAAACCATCGACCTTCCACCTGTCCCGGTTCTCCGGCAGGATGCTCTGGCTCGCGCCGGATCCCGAGTGGACGATGCGGGCCTCCGGGACGAAGATGATGCGCCTGTCTCTGGCTCTCATCCGCCGGAACAGATCGTCCTCCTCCACGTAGTGAAAGAATCCTTCGTCGAAGCCTCCGACTTCCCCGAATTCCGTGCGACGGACGAGAAACGCCGCCCCGAGGACCGCCTCGACCTCGCATCGGCCGGGCCCGGGCTGACGGACGGAGCTGTTGCCCTCCAATCCCCGTGCGAACGGGAAGAGCCGGCCGAGAGGCACGTTCTCCATCAAAAGGCGCCAGGGACTCGGAAGCCTGTGGACCGACGGCAAGGACCGGCCGGTCTCGTCGACCAGCAGGGGCGCGGCAACCGCGGCCTGAGCGTTTTCGTCGAGTGCGTTCACCAGCACCTCGACGGAGCCCTTCAGGAGAGCAACGTCGTTGTTCAGAAAGAGCAGGAATTCACGGGTGCAGCCGATCGCGCCCGCGTTGCATCCCGACCCGTAGCCCGAGTTCGCGGCTGGCCGCACGATCGAGATGCCGTCGCCGGGGCTGGCTTTCCAGGTCGCGCTCAAAGGCTCGTCCCCATGATCGACGACGACGATCTCGATTCCCGGAGCGAAGTCGACGAGACTCCGGACGCACGCTTCCACGAGCGCCGCCGGACCGTAGTGAACGACAACGGCCCGAATCCGGCCGGGAGCAGGACGCCTACCAGCTTCCAAGGTAATACCTGGTGCCCAGCGTATGCACCGCGGTCCAGATGTGGAAGAGCACCGCGGCGGCGAAGACGGCTCTGAGTTTTCCGGTTCTCCCCGGCGCCTGGAACAGGGCGAGAAGAGGAAGAAGGGCGAGCGGGAAGAACGGGAGGAAGAACCGGCCGTACGGAAAGACGGGGCCGTTCAGTCGAATCAGGAAAGCCACGCTGCCTGCACAGAGCGCGAAGCAGGCTACCGTGAGAAGCATCGCCGCCTGTTGCGGCCGGCGTCGAATGAAGGGGAGGGCCAGCACAGGGCTCGCGATGATCGCCAGAGAGAGAGACCAGCGGGAGAGAGCGTAGACGAGCGGATGAGAGGGCGTGTCACCCCAGCCGAAAACGCCCCACCAGAACTTCCAGCCGAGGAAGTCCTGGTCCCACGAGAACGAGTTCGAGACCATCGATCGGAGGAAGAGACCGAGCTGCTCCGAACGTGGCGGCTGCACGTAGCCGTAAGGAACCTGCGTGTACGGGAGAGCCAGAAAACCTCCGATCAGGACAGCGGCCAGAAGTCCCGAAAGGGCCCAGGCGAGCCTCCTGGCGGACTTCTTCGAGAGCGCCGAGACGAAGCGAAAGTAGAGAAGGCCTCCCAGAAGAAGGACGAGCGGGGACAGGGCGTACGGGAGCCGAACCTGCACGTCGGGCCGGCTCAGGAATCCGAGCGCGATCCTGGCCCTCGGAAGACCCCCGACGAGCTTCACGAGCGAACCGCTGAACAAAGCCGCCAGAACGATTGCCGCCGCGAGAACGCCTCCTGCCGCGGCCAGACCGGCGGGTCCCGGGGCTGCGCGGGGACTCGCGAAGGCGAGAACCAGGAGGAGGGGAAGCAGGGGGACGAGCGCGGCGATCGCGAGAGCGAAGTCCGACCAGAACGGGATCCCGATCGCAAAGGCGAGGAGACCCGCCAGGAGAGACGAGACCCTTTGCCGCGGTGATCGCCCAACGATTCCCGCCACGAAGCCCGCCGCTCCGAGGAGGCCGAAACCGATCGCGGACGAGTAGTTCGACGTGCTGGCGACAACAGCAACCATGAAAGGAATCAGCGCGACCGTTCCGAGCGCGACCGTGTTCCAGGCACCAGCACCCGCTCGATAGAGCAGGCCGCAGGCAAGCGCAATGAGACAGATCGTCAACCCGACCCCGATGAGGCGGTACGAGGAGATCCGGTCGAGGATGGCTGCGCTCGCGAAGGGACGGCCCAGGCGAGCGACGAGCTCGTAATATGCCGGTGCACGGCTCGCCCCTTCTATGGTGAGGGTCATCGGCGGTGCTGGCCCGACTTTCCTCGCTTCGCCGACGAGAGTCGACTTCAGCAGTTTCCTCAGCTCGTCTCGCTCCTCCAGCGTCGAGAGTGGAAGCGCCTCGTCGCTCCGGTACTGCACTCGCTCCATGTCGAGGGATGCCGCGATCCTCGAAACGGAACCGGGGTAGTAGAGACCCATCTCCGGGGGGCCCGGGATGACGCGGGTCTCGATCGCGGGAACGTGGGATGTCTCATCGCCTCCCATGAGGGGCGGAACAAAGACCGCGTGAAGGAGAAGAACGGAGGCACAGAGGCCGACCGTTGCGGCGCCCGTTCGCGCGCCGTGCAGAAGCGCCCAGCCTGCCAGGAGACCCGCGAACGCCAGGAAAGCAGCCAGTGGCAGGATATCTCCGGTCGACGGGAAGAAGAAAAGCCGGGCGAGAGATTCGCTCACGGAAACGGGCGCATCCACGACGGCCCTGTAGCGGAGGGACGCGGCGGCGACGGCCGCCGTGGGGTCGGTCAAATCCGATACGTCGATCTCGAGGCCGGCATTCTGAAGTGGCACGTTGGTGGAAATGAACCCGAACGAACTCTCGGGGAGAGAACGGATGGAGGCGACACTCGCGCCGGAACCCTCGGGGATCCCGCCGACGTCGATCCATCCGAGATGCGGAACGAACTGCACGGACACCTTCCCGGAGGAGGGCGGGCCGCCGGCAGAGTGCGGCCCTTGAGGCACGAGCTGGCGAACGACGAGAAGGCGCGATCTCCCTTCCGTCCAGAGCTGGAGATAGAGCCGCGCTCCCGGAGGTCGAACGGTTCGGCCCGTCGCCGACGCTTCGATGCGGTAGGAGCCGCCGGTCGCGAGCGTCGGGTGAGCCGCTGCCAGGGGGTCTTCATGTTCGCTCACACGTGGCGTGGCGAGGTTCGTATCGACGACGCGAACGCCGGTTCGGGCAGCGGCCGCGACTCCCAGAAGGGAGAGCATCAGCACGACGACAGGGACGACGGGAGATCGCCAGAACGGAAGGAGCGAGGTGGCCATCCCTTTCAGGAGCGACCGTGCCCTCGTCAACCTCGTCGGCGCCGACCGGACCGGCACCGGCGCACCCGTCCTGGCGGCTCCGTGCGATTTGCGCCGGTATTTTGCTCTCGCTCTTTTCATTCGCAGACGAAAGGGCTATCGAAGACCGCGCTTCCGTTCCCGCCGGATGTTGACGAGACGAGGGGTGTGGCGCAAGCGGTAAGGCATCCAGGCCCGCCATCCTGGCTATGACGGCCTCCAGCTCGACCGCTCTCTCTTCCGAGCCCCCGACCAGCCGGCGAAGGAAATCGCCCGGCGTGAGAATCGCGAAGCTCAACGGTGCCTCGCGCACGTCTGCCCTTCGATCTCCCTCGAAGTCGGATTGGGAAGACCATGGAGACCACTGCCGGGGCGATAGAATCCGGACTCGATGAATCACGGCCGGAATCGAAAGCGCTCCCGCATGAACTGGTTGGCATGACGGTCAAGGCGGTTATCCTGGCGGGCGGCCTGGGCACGCGACTCAGTGAAGAGACGGTCGTCAGGCCGAAGCCGATGATCGAGCTCGGCGGGCGCCCGATCCTCTGGCACATCATGAAGATCTATTCGCACCACGGCATCAACGACTTCGTGATCTGCCTCGGCTACAAGGGCTACATGATCAAGGAGTACTTCGCGAACTACTTTCTTCACATGTCGGATGTGACGATCGACCTCCGCAAGAACGACGTGAAGGTCCACCACAACACCTCCGAGCCGTGGACCGTGACGCTGGTCGATACCGGCGACGACACGATGACCGGCGGACGGCTCAAGCGCGTGCGCCAGCACGTCGGCGACGGGACGTTCTGCTTCACGTACGGCGACGGCCTTTCCGACGTCAACGTTCGCGAGCTCGTGGCGTTTCATCACGAAAAGGGAACGTACGCGACGCTGACGGCCGTGCAGCCGCCGGGACGATTCGGCGTGATCGACATCGACGCCGAGAGGATCCGCGCGTTTCAGGAAAAGCCGTCCGGCGACGGAAGCTGGATCAACGGCGGTTTCTTCGTGCTGGAGCCGAAAGTCTTCGACTTCATCGAGGGCGACGACACCGTGTGGGAGCGCCAGCCTCTCGAGCAGCTCGCCCGCGCCCGACAGCTCTCCGCCTACAAGCACACCGGCTTCTGGCAGCCGATGGACACGCTGCGCGACAAGACGCACCTCGAAGAGCTCTGGTCGGCCGGCATGGCGCCGTGGAACGTGTGGGCTTGAACTTTTCTTTCTGGCGGGGCAAACGCGTCGTGGTCACCGGCCACACCGGTTTCAAGGGATCGTGGCTGACGCAGTGGCTCGGGCGCGCCGGCGCCGGCGTCACCGGGTTCGCCCTCGCGCCGCCGACGACGCCGAGCCTCTTCGACCGCGCGAGGGTCGGCGACGGCATCCGCTCGATCGAAGGCGACATCCGCGATCTCGGCGCGCTCACGAGCGCGGTCGCCGACGCGAAGCCGGAGATCGTCATCCACATGGCCGCGCAGTCGCTGGTCCGCGCGTCGTACGACGACCCGGTCGGGACGTACGCGACGAACGTGATGGGCACCGTCCATCTGCTCGACGCCGTCCGCCGCGCGGAAAGCGTGCGCGTCGTCATCGTCGTGACCAGCGACAAGTGCTACGAGAACCGCGAGTGGATCTGGCCGTACCGCGAGAACGAGCCGATGGGCGGCAGGGACCCGTACTCGAGCAGCAAGGGTTGCGCGGAGCTCGTCACGAGCGCGTACCGCGCCTCGTTCTTCGATGGCGCTTCGTCGCCGCGCGTCGCCAGCGTGCGCGCCGGCAACGTGATCGGCGGCGGCGACTGGGCGAGGGACCGTCTCGTTCCCGACCTGGTCCGCGCGTTCCAGTCGGGAACGCCGGCGCTCGTCCGAAACCCCGGCGCGACGCGGCCGTGGCAGTTCGTCCTCGATCCGCTGGCCGGCTATCTCACGCTCGCCGAGGCGCTGTGGAACGACGGCACTCTCGCGGAGGGATGGAACTTCGGGCCGAATGACGCCGACGTCCGTGAGGTGCGCTGGATCGCGGACCGCCTCGCCGGCGCCTGGGGAGACGGCGCGGCGTGGCGGACGGAAGCGGGCGAGAACCCGCACGAGGCGTTCACGCTGAAGCTCGACAGCTCGCGCGCGCGGACGCTCCTCGGCTGGCGGCCGCGCGTGCCGCTCGAGTCGGCGCTCGACTGGATCGTCGAATTTCAGAAGGAGCTCGATGCCGGCGGCGACGCCGCCGCGCTGCTCGATCGGCAGATCGGGCGCTTCGAGGCCGCTCGCTCATGACCGCCTGCCGTTTCTGCAACGAGCCGCTCCATCGCCAGTTCGTCGACCTCGGCGCCTCGCCGCTTTCGAACGCCTTCCTGCGCGACGACCAGCTCGGCAGGATGGAGCCGTTCTATCCGCTCACCGCCTGGGTCTGCGAGCGCTGCTTCCTCGTGCAGATTCCGGCCGTCGAAACGCCGGAGAACATCTTCAGCGACTACACGTACTTCTCGTCGTACTCGGAGACCTGGCTCGAGCACGCGCGGCGCTACTGCGCGGCGATGAAAGAGCGCCTCGGCCTCGGCGCGGAGTCGCAGGTCATCGAGATCGCCAGCAACGACGGATATCTCCTGCAGTACTTCGCGCAGGCGGGCGTGCCGGTGCTCGGGATCGAGCCGGCCGCGAACGTCGCCGAGGTCGCGCGGGCGAAGGGCATCGAATCGATCGTGGAGTTCTTCGGCGCCGCCACCGGCGCCCGGCTCGCCGCGGCCGGACGCCAGGCCGACCTCCTCCTGGGCAACAACGTCCTCGCCCATGTACCCGACCTCAACGACTTCGTGGAGGGGATACGCGTCGCGCTGAAGCCGAACGGCACGGCCACGATGGAGTTCCCGCACCTGATGCGGCTGATGATCGGGAACCAGTTCGACACGATCTACCACGAGCACTACTCGTATTTCTCGCTCCTGACCGCGCGGCAGATCTTCGCCGCGCACTCTCTGACGGTGTTCGACGTCGACGAGCTGCCGACGCACGGCGGATCGCTGCGCATCTACGCCGCGCACGCCGGCGTCGCCGAAGCGCGGCCGGGCGTTTTCGCGCTCGAGGCGCGCGAGCGGGAGTTCGGACTCGACCGCATCGACGCCTACCTCGGCTTCGCCGAGCAGGTGCGGCAGACCAAGCGCTCGCTCCTCGAGTTCCTCATCCGCGCCAAGGAAGAGGGAAAGCGCGTCGTCGGCTACGGCGCGCCGGCGAAGGGGAACACGCTCCTCAACTACTGCGGCGTGCGCACCGATTTTCTCGACTTCACCGTCGACCGCAGCCCGCACAAGCAGGGTCTCTTCCTCCCCGGCACGCGCATCCCCATTCGCGCCCCGGAAAAGATCTTCGAGACGAAGCCCGACTACGTGCTGATCCTGCCGTGGAACCTGCGCGACGAAATCACGAGGCAGATGGCGCGTATCCGTGAGTGGGGCGGGCGGTTCGTCGTGCCGATTCCGCGCGTCGAGGTCCTCGAGTGAAGTTCGTCGAGACCCCGCTCGCGGGGGCGTATGTGCTCGAGCTGGAGCGGCTGGAGGACGAGCGCGGATTCTTCGCGCGGACGTGGTGCGCCGAGGAGCTCGCGGGGCACGGACTCGAGGCGCGGATCGCGCAGTGCAACCTCTCGTCGAACCGGCGCCGCGGCACGCTTCGCGGCATGCACTACCAGGCCGCGCCGCATCAGGAGGCGAAGATCGTCCGCTGCATTCGCGGCGCGATCTACGATGTCATTGTCGACCTTCGCCACGGCTCCCCGACGATGCGCCGCTGGACGTCGGTCGAGTTGACCGCCGACAACAGGCGGGCGCTTTACGTGCCAAAGGACTTCGCGCACGGCTTCCAGACGCTCACGGACGACGCCGAGGTGTTTTACGAGATGTCCACGCCGTACGCGCCCGGGTTCGGGCGGGGCGTGCGCTGGAACGACCCGGCGCTGGCGATCGAATGGCCGCTAGGCGATCCGATCCTCTCCGAGCGCGACTGCGGCTATCCCGTCCTGCGATGAAACGCGTTCTCGTCACCGGCGCGACGGGCTTCGTCGGGCGGCATACCTTGCCGCTGCTCGTCGAGCGCGGCTTCGACGTGCACGCCGTCGCGCGCGCTGTTCCGCCGAACGCCGACTCGCGTGTGACGTGGAATGCCGTGGATCTGCTCGGCGGCACCGACGCTCTTCGCGCGCTGGTGGAAAGATCCCGCGCGACGCACCTCCTGCACCTTGCCTGGTACACGGAGCACGGCAAATACTGGCGTTCGCTCGAGAACTTCCGCTGGACGGCGGCGTCGCTCGAGCTGGCTCGCGAGTTCGCGGCGCGCGGCGGCGAGCGCCTCGTTGCCGCCGGAACCTGCGCAGAATATGACTGGAGCGGCGGTGTGTGCAGCGAGGTGTCGACGGCTCTCGCGCCGTCGACGCCGTACGGCATCTGCAAGGACGCGCTGCGGCGGCTGCTCGAGTCGCTCGCCGCGGAGACGACGATCGGCTTTGCATGGGGTCGCGTGTTCTTCACCTTCGGTCCCGATGAACAGCCGCAGCGTTTCGTCCCTTCGGTTATCTGCTCGCTCCTGCGAGGTATGGAGGCACCGACGACACACGGCAAGCAGGTGCGGGATTTCCTCGGGGTCGAAGATGTCGCCTCCGCGTTCGTGGCGCTCGTCGACACTAATGTCGACGGCGCGGTGAACATCGCCTCCGGCGAGCCGCTTACGCTACGGCAGATCGTCACGGAAATCGAGAAGACGATCGGCGGCCCGGGACGCGTCGCTTTCGGCGCAATTGCGGCTGCCGACGAGGCTCCGATGGTCGTCGCCGATGTCTCCCGGCTGCGCAGGGAAGTCGGCTGGACGCCGCGGGCGACGCTCGGTGAGCGGCTCGCGCAGGTGATCGAGTGGTGGCGCGCGCATGACGTAGAGCTCAACGAGGGGAATTGATGAAACTCACCATCGACACGGAAACGCGGCAGCTCTCGCTCGAGCGCGGCGACGAACGGCGGACGATTCCGCTCTACAGCAAGGAAGCCTTCGAGCTCGTCTCGCAGCAGTGGGTGCGGGTCGGCTGGAACCAGCGCTACCCGTACACCTTCACCTGGCACGGGCGGCCGATCATCCAGCTGCCCGAAGACATGATCCGCGCGCAGGAAGTGATCTTCGCCGTCAGGCCTGACGTGCTTGTCGAGACCGGCGTCGCGCACGGCGGCTCCCTGGTCTATTACGCAAGCCTCTTCCGCATACTCGGGAAGGGGCGGGTCGTCGGCGTGGACATCGAGATCCGTCCGCACAACCGGAAGGCAATCGAGGAGCATCCCCTCGCGTCGTCGATCACGCTCATCGAGGGGAGTTCGACCGACGACGCCATCGTCGGTCAGGTGCGCGCCAGCATCCGCGGCGGCGAAACCGTGATGGTCTTCCTCGACTCGAATCACACGAAAGCGCACGTCGCCGCGGAACTGGAGAAGTACGCGCCCCTGGTTACGGAGGGGTCGTACATCGTCGCGACCGACGGCATCATGGAAGATCTTCACGACGTACCGCGCGGCGCCGTGAAGTGGACGACCGACAACCCGTCGGCGGCCGCGCGCGAGTTCGCAGCGAGGCACGAGGAATTCCTGCTCGAGCAGCCGAGGTGGCCGTTCAACGAGAGCGAGCTCGATCGCAATATCACGCATTGGCCGGACGCCTGGCTGCGCCGCCGTTGACCCGTCGTACGCTTCCTCCGTCATGAGTCAGGGTCCTGCCGCGATGACCTCGCTGAGAAGAAACATCGCGGCCAACTTCGCGGGGAGCATCTGGCAGGCGGTCATGGGCCTGGCCTTCGTGCCGTTGTACATAAGATTCATGGGGGTGGAGTCCTACGGCCTGGTGGGCATCTTCGCCACGCTGCAGGGAGTCCTCGTGGTTCTCGACATGGGACTCAGTACGACGTTGAACCGGGAGATGGCTCGTCTGTCGGTCGGTCCGGAGAACGCCCAGGAAATGCGCAATCTCCTGAGGTCTCTGGAGTCGATCTACTGGTGTGTGGCGATCGGCATCGGAATGGCCGTGATGTCGTTGTCCCCCTTCATCGCGCACGACTGGGTCAAGGCAGGCCAACTTTCGCCGCACGCGATCGTGAACGCGACGCGGATCATGGGGCTCGCGGTCGCGCTTCAATGGCCGGCGTCTCTGTATACGGGCGGGCTGATGGGCCTGCAGAGGCAGGTGGTGCTGAACGCCGTGATCATCGCAACCGGCACGCTTCGCTACGGGGGCGCGGCCCTCGTTCTGTGGCTCATTTCGCCGTCGGTCCAGGCATTCTTCTGGTGGCAGATGATCGCGGCTCTTGCGACGACCGGTGCGCTGGCCGTCTTTCTCTGGCGCGCGCTGCCGGCTGGACCGCGGCCTGTGTTCCAGGCACAACTCATCCGGAGAGTCTGGCGATTCGCCGCGGGGATGAGCGCGATCACGATCCTCGCGACGATCCTCATGCAGCTCGACAAGATCATTCTCAGCCGGATGCTCACGCTGGAGGCGTTCGGCTACTACACGCTGGCCGGCTTGGTCGGATTGTCTCTGTATCGGCTCATCGGGCCGGTCTTCTCCGCGGTCTACCCGCGCTTCACGCAGCTCGTTGCCGCGGGCGACGAACAGGCGCTGAAGCTCCTGTACCATCGAAGCAGCCAGTTCATGTCGGTGCTCATCCTGCCCGCCACGCTCGTCGTGGCGATGTTCGCTCGTGAGCTGCTGCTCCTGTGGACGCGGAGCGCATCCGTGGCGGCGCAGTCGCATCTCCTGCTGAGCATTCTCATCTGCGGGACGGCGCTCAACGGGCTCATGACCGCTCCATACGCCCTGCAGCTCGCTCACGGGTGGACACGACTGGCGCTGTACACGAACGCCGTAGCCGTCGTGGCGCTCGTGCCGATGATCGTCTTCATGGTGCGGCGCTATGGAGCGCCCGGTGGCGCCGGCGTGTGGGTGATCCTCAACGCCGGCTACGTTTTCATCGAAATTCACTTCATGCATCGGCGGCTGCTCAAATCGGAGAAGTGGCGCTGGTACTGGCAGGACGTCGGCGTACCGCTTGCGGCCAGCGCGACGGTCGTCGGGTTGGCGCGGTTACTCGTGAGAGAGCCCATGTCCGACTTCATGACGGTCCTGACGGTAGCGCTGATATCGGGAGCGGCGTTGTCGGCCGCCGCCCTGGCCACTCCGACGACGAGAGGATGGCTCCGCGACCAGCTTTCGAGATCGCGGCTGCGGCCGCCGAGGCCGCTTTCGGACCCTTCATGAGGGCCTGTTTTTCGCCGCGCGCAGAAACCCCAGCAGGAACGTGGGCAGGGCCGCGTGAAGGACGAAGCGGTAAGCGCGCCCGTCGAACGGGTTCTTTCGAAGAGCCACCAGCAGAGCTCGCCATGCGCCAGCGCGGTCGCCCTCGACGAGGAGCGCCTTGCCAAGCTTTGAATACGCGTAGGCGAGCTCTCGGTTGTGCAGTTTGGGCTCGGCTCGGGCGACCGAGTGGTAGCGCTCCAGCGAACGGATCCAATCAGCCTGTGCTTTCTTGGTCACCTGCGAGTACTGATGCTCATGGATGCGATAGTTGAGGAGCGGAACCTGCGCGTAGACCGCCCCGAAATCGACTTGAGCGTCGGCGATCCTCAACCAGAAATCGCGATCTGGTGCTTCGTTGCCCGGGTCGAATGGGAATGCTTCAAGTACGGACCGCCTGAAGAGCACACAAGGAAGCCACATGGCGTTCCAGAGGGCGAGACGCGCCAGCGACGCGTGGGAGAAGAAGCCCGTCTTCAGTGTGTCGAGATGGGTGCTTCGGATCAGTTTTCGAGTCAGTTCCGGCCGCAACGCGCCCATATCGTCGATGACTTGATAGTCGGAGAGGGCGAAGCCGGCATCCGGGTGGGCGTCTAGAAGGGGTACGAGGGTTTCAAGGAAGTGCGGCTCCATGCGGTCGTCGTCGCCGAGATAGCACCAATACTCGCCGCCTCCCTGGCTAACCATGAAGTTCGCGTGATCGGCGATCTGCAGGAAGCTGGGGGGGCGCACCAACCGGATCATGCGTGAAGGGTGCGTTCGCTCAACGCGCCCAATGGCCGAGGCGACCTGGTGGAAGTAGTCGGGCTCCGGCGAGTTGACTGAGACCAGAACCTCGTAGCTCTCGAAGGACTGGCAGACGGCGCTCTCAAGCGCCTCTCGGAAGAATCCGAGGCGGCGGACGGTCGGGATGCAGATCGTTGCTCGGACGTCGCGCTTCACGGGTCAAAGCTTCTCACGGCTGAAGGCTCCACCACCGTCACGACCCGCAGCATCTTTCTGGGCCCGTCTCGATTCGCCTACGATAAACTCGCGCTCCCGCAACCCCATGTGGCGGCGGAGTTATTGAAGGATGCCCCTCCTCAATCGAGAGCCGGACCGTTTTCCACAGGACCTCTTTGACCTTTTCCGGTCGAAGGACACCCCCCATGGGCCTATCCGGGGCTACGAAGGAATCGTCATCCGCTCCAAGCGTCAGATCCGAATCGTCGACTCGATCAGCCTGCTCCGGGCGAGTTCGCCGTTGAAATCGACCGCGAGGCCCTGGCATCTTAGTCCTCCCGGGTCAGGAGATTCGGACGCGCCCCGGGCGGGGCCGCTTGGCCGGCCTGCCCCCGCGCGCGAAGAAACGCGCCGTACCCTTTTTCGGAGTGTCTACCGAAGGGGACGGAGTCTGTTGAATGTACGAAGGCAGGGCGGCGCTGGCGGCGGCTGAAGCCGAACGCCACAGGGAGAGAAATCAATGAGCAGTATTCGTCCCGTCATTCGCGTGATGGTCCTCGTTGTTTTGGGCGCCACCCTCCTGACTTTACCTTTTCGCCTGGTCGCCCAGGCTCCTCCGGGGACGAGCGAGCCGCCCCGCGCTGACGTGCCTACTCGGCCGAGAGAACCCTCGGTGGCGAAGCCGAACGCCGCGAGGACGCCGGGTGGCCACAACGTCATGGAGTACGGGGCGGTCGGGGACGGCAAGGCGGACGACACGGCCTCCATTCAGGCGGCGATCAACGCGGCGGCGGCAGCCGGTGGCGTCGTGTACTTTCCGGTTGGGCACTACCGCGCCTCAGGACTGACCCTGACCGACAAGCGAGCGGTGACGATCAAGGGGGCGGGCTACGGGTACGTAAGCTTTGGGAATGCCATCGGCTCGACCATCCGCTCGAACGGTGCCGCGGGCAGCACGGTCCTGACCCTCATGAACGATCAGCAATGCACAGTCGAGGATCTCGTGCTCGACGGAAACCTTGTAGACAACGTGACACTCTTGAAGATCGACTCCACAAATGTGCCGCAGGGCTCACGCATGGTGACGGTGAACCGCGTTGCTCTCCTTCATGGTCGCGTTGGCGTCAAGCTCAACACGAGCGGCGTTACGGCGACCATGACCGAGTCGGTCGTGCTAGAACGACTCTACTGCACGGAAATGAACTCCAGCGGGACGGATCCTAGCGCCGGCGTGTGGGTCAACTCCAACAATGCAAGCCTGCTTGAGATTCTCAGCTCAGCGTTTTTTGGGACTGCCTACGGCCTCCTGTTCCACTACTCCGGCAACACCACGATCAGGAATTGCTACGGTGACACCCCATCGCAGACGTTTATTTCGTTGCAGGGGCCCTATGACGGACTCCTGATCGACCAGTGTGAGACGGAGGGGTTAAAGTTCCTGGAGCTCACGGCAACGGCAGGCCCGAACGCAGGGGCCGTGATTCAGCTTAGAAACTGCATCCCAAACCGGCCGATCGATAACGCCTCCTCATCGCCAAAGTTCATTTCGATCGGTTCCGTCTACAACGCCTCCAACGTCAGCCTGAACAACCACAACGCCACCTTCCTGTCGATAGGAGACACCTTCCTGAACGGCGGCAGCATAGTAAAAGGGGCGACTGACAGCCTCGTTCAGATCGACGTGCAGGGGAACGTCGGATTCCCTTCATTTCGTGTGCAGGTTCCAGCGATGGAGATCGGCCCGGGCGGAGTCCGAGAGACGTCGATCGGAACCCCCTTCGCCCTTCCCGGCCACTATTACGCGACGATCCCGCCGCTGGGCGTCCCTGCCGAGGTTCTCTGGAATGCCGTCTCGACAAAGGCGGGCAGCATCGAGGTGAGAATCGCAAACCCGAGCGGCCGGGCGGTCGCCGTTCCAGCGGGCGAGTGGACGATCATGCGGATGAAGCCGCTGTAGATGAGAGCCATGGAGACTTCCGCGTGTGCGGAATAGCCGGGATCGTGCGCTGGGACGACGACCCGGCCGGGCCTTCGAATGGCGACGCGGTTTCACGCCTCGTGAGGTCGCTCGAGCACCGGGGACCGGACGGGTCGGGAGCCTGGACGTCGCCTGACGGGCGCGCGCTGCTCGTCCACACGCGGCTGGCCATTGTCGACCTCACCCCGACCGGCGCCCAGCCGATGTCGAGCGCCGACGGCCGGTACTGCATCGTCTTCAACGGCGAGATCTACAACCACGAGGAGCTGCGTCGCGATCTCGAGCGGGACGGCGCGGCCTTCCGGGGCACGTCGGACACCGAGGTCCTTCTCGAGCTTTTCGCCCGCGAGGGTGAGCGCTGCCTGGATCGCCTCGACGGGATGTTCGCCTTCGCCGTCTGGGACTCGCGAGATCGAACGCTTTTCTGCGCGCGCGACCGGCTGGGAGAGAAGCCGCTCTACTACGTCTCCACGGAGAAGACGTTTGCATTCGCGAGCGAGGTCCGGGCGCTCCTCGCCGCCGGCGTCGTCCCGGGTCGGCCGGACTGGACGGGTGTCGCGCTGTTCCTCCGCCAGGGCTCCATTCCGCCTCCCCACACCCATGTCGAGGGGATCCGCTTCCTCATGCCGGGGCACTTCGTGCGCATGGGGCCCAAGGCTTCCGGGTGCTCGCCGCGGCGGTATTGGCGGCTCGCGCTCGTGCCCGACAGGGATGCGGTCGCGGACCCCGCCGAAGCGGCGCGGTCCGTGGAGTCCGCGATAAGGCTGTCGGTCCGTCGGCGGCTGCGCGCCGACGTGCCCATCGCCGCATTCCTCTCGGGCGGGCTCGACTCGTCGCTCGTCGCGGCCCTGATGAGGCAGGAAGGGGCGCACGACCTGCAGACGTTCACCGTCACGCTTCCGGGTCAGGCGGGGGACGAGGCGGCGCGGGCGCGAGAGGTCGCGCGCCGTATCGGAACCCGCCACGCCGAGATCCCGCTTCACCCCGATGATTCGGCGGAGTGGCTGTTGGAGGCGATGGACGCCATGGACGTTCCCTCGGTCGACGGGCCGAACACGTGGCTGGTCAGCAGGGCCGTGCGCCGGGAGGGGATCAAGGTCGCCTGCTCGGGCCTCGGCGGGGACGAGCTGTTCTTCGGCTATCCCTCCTTTCGGACGGTCCCTTCGGTTCATCGTGCGCTGGCCCTCGCGCTGCGGCTGTCGGCGCCCCGGTGGGTCGCCCGGCGGCTTGCCCGATCCGCCCCGGCGTCCCCGCGCCTCGGGCGGATCCTGGATGCGGTGCTTTCCGAGGGCAGCTTCGCGGCGAGCTGGCTGATGATGCGGGGGCTCTTCTCGGAGGGAACCGTCCGAGACCTGCTCCCCGAGGAGCGTCTGAAAGGGGCTACGCTGGTGGACCCGATCGCCCGCATCGAGGAGCTGGGCCTGCCCGACGGTGTCTCGAGCCGTCGCATGGTCAGCTTTCTCGAGGCTTCGGTCTACCTCCACGATCAGCTCCTTCGGGACTCGGACGCGATGAGCATGAGCCACGCTCTCGAGCTTCGCGTTCCGCTCATCGGCCTGCCGGTCGTCGAGGCGGTATCCCGGTTGTCCGGAGCCGTCCTCGCCGGAACCCGGCCGAAAGAGCTCCTGGCGCGTATGGCGAGGAACCTTCTGCCGGACAGCGTGTTCGAGGGCCCGAAGCAGGGATTCACCCTCAACTGGCAGAGGCTCCTGCCCGCGCTGCGGGCGGAGCTGGCGGCCCGGCCCCGGTTCCTCTCGCCCCGGGA